>DATDHE010000590.1:0-35800 GCA_036521695.1 Candidatus Acidiferrum sp.
ACTGGTTGAAGCGTTTCATCGCGAGTTTCCCAGCGTGACCTACGACGTCACGATAAAAATCGAGCACCTGCGAAAGTACGAGACGTATCTGCCAAAACTCAGGGAAACGGGCTGCCTCTTCGTCATCAGCGCCGTGGAATATCTCGATGACGCTGTGCTCAGGGCCTTCGAGAAAGGACACACGCGCGAAGATTTCCTCCATGTCGTTCACGCTTTCCGTGCGCTGGGCATGATTCTTCACCCCACGTTCGTCCCCTTCACTCAATGGACCACGATGGAAAGCTATCTCGGTTTGCTGCGCGTGATCCGCGCTGAATCCCTGATGGAAAATGTCGCGCCCATCCAGCTTGGTATTCGCCTCCTCATTCCCGAGGGTTCGCGTCTCCTGGAATTGGGCGAAGTGCGGCGCAACGTCGGGCCGTTTGATCCGCAATTGCTCTTTTATCCATGGAAGCATGCCAACCCTCGAGTCGATGCGCTCAGTGAAACCGTGCAAGCGATCGCAGCGGAGGGTGATCGCAGAAAAGAATCTCGCAGCACTGTCTTCGAACGCATCTGGAAAGCCGCCCACGCCGCCGCAGGGCTCGATGGACCGATCATTCAACCATCGCAAACGCCCGCAGCCGCCATCCCTTTTCTGAGCGAGCCGTGGTACTGCTGCGCCGAGCCAACCCACGAACAGTTTGTGTCGATCGGCCAAGTCTCGAAGAAAATGGAAGGCCCGATACCAGCCACCGGCAGTTACGTTTAGCGGCGACCCCGGAGAGCCTTTCTAAATAAAAAATGCTGCGACTCCTCATCTTCACCGCCAAACTCGGCTACCAAACGCGCAGCTTCGACGAAGCCGCTCGGAAGCTCGGAGTCGACCTCCTCTTTGTCACCGATCGTTGCCACCAATTGGACGATCCTTGGGGAGATCGCGCGATTCCAGTCCATTTCGAATCACCAGACGCGGTTGCCTATGCTGTACTGGAAGCGATGCGCGGCCAAGATGTCGGCGGGATTCTCGCTCTCGGCGACCGTCCTGCCATTGCAGCTTCCTACGTCGCACGTGGCCTGGGAATTCTCTACAACCATCCCGCCGCCGTTGAGGCCTGCCGCAGCAAACTCCGAATGCGCGAAGTCTTTCGCGAAGCCGGCCTGCGCGTGCCCTGGTTTCGCGCCGTTTCCGTCAATCCCACGCCGGAGCCTGCTCTTCTGAGTATCTCTTATCCTTGCGTCGCAAAGCCGCTCTCGCTCTCGGCCAGCCAAGGCGTGGTCCGCGCAAATTCCCGCGAAGAATTTGCTGCCGCCGCGCTGCGAATCCGCCGCCTGCTGGAATCGCCGGAAATCCGCGCGACCCGCGAGCCCAGTCTCGATCAAATGCTCGTCGAAGGATACATACCAGGCAGGGAAGTAGCTGTCGAAGGCTTGCTGACAGATAGCAAGTTGCGCATCCTCGCCATTTTTGACAAACCGGATCCTCTTGAAGGCCCCTATTTCGAAGAGACCATCTACGTCACGCCCTCGCGGCTCAGCGGTTCGCAACAACACGAAATAGCACATTGCGCAGTTGATGCTGTTCGCGCGCTCGGACTTTCGCAGGGTCCGGTCCACGCAGAGTTTCGCGTAAATCACGACGGCGTCTGGCCGCTGGAAGTTGCGCCGCGGCCCATCGGTGGTCTCTGCGCGCAGGCGTTACGATTCGCGCCGGATGGGGCAAGCCAACCTATCGGCCTCGAAGAATTGCTGCTGCGCCACGCACTTGGTCTGCCCGGCAGCGATTGGCCCCGCGAGCGATCCGCCAGCGGCGTAATGATGATTCCTGTTCCCAAGAGTGGAGTCCTCGAAGAGATCGAAGGCGCGGACGCAGCGCGAGGCGTCCCTGGAATTACCGCGCTCGAAATCACCGCGCGCCTGCACGACTACATCGCCGCCTGGCCGGAAGGTTCCAGCTATTTAGGTTTTTTGTTTGCAACAGGAAATTCCGCCGAAGAAGTGGAAGAAGCCATCCGCAAAGCCCACGCCAAACTGCACTTCGATTTGACGCCGCGCTTGCCCGTCGAGCACCCCGCAACGGGCCGCCTACCCGCCGCCGGGAACTAGCCCTTAGCTTTGGGAGCCACGTAGCCTTCAGGAAGTCTGGCGCCTTCGCCAAAAAAAAACTGTTCCAACTGCTCTCCCATAATTTTCTGCGAATTGGGGTCCATCGGATTGAGCCGATACTCGTTCATGATCATCTTCGAATGCTCGATCCACAGCTTCCACGCATCCTTCGAAACATTCTCGTAAACGCGCTTCCCCAACTCGCCCGCCCACGGTATGCGGTCCAGGCCCGGCAACTCCTTGCCGAACTTCACACACATCACCATCCGTGTCCCAGGCTTCGCCGGCTCACTCGGAGCCGGAACGGGATCGCAAGACTCATTCGCCATTCGAATCACCTCGTCGAGATTGCCAATCCTCAACATACTGCAACTTCAGGGAATTGCCTAGTGTGCCCGCGATTTGGAGAGCGTTCGCGCCTAGTTCATCAACACATTCCTAGCTTTAGCCGCACAAACGCGGTTTGCAGAGATATCGAACCAGTGTGACAATATAACCATGCGAAAACGACTCACTTTAGCGGTAGCAGCAGTTGCGGCTGGCATAATTGTACTTGGCTATGTCCAAGCCCAGCAGACACCTCCCGCAGGCACTCCAAAGACTCCCCCGGCGAGCGCAACACAGACTCCTGGGACAACGACTCCCAACGCTACTGCGGCGAAGCCCGGCACTACCGTGGCAAAAAAACCAACCGTTCTGACACTCAAAACCCAGAAAGAAAAGGCCAGCTACGCCATCGGTTTGAATATCGGCAAAAGTATGCACAAGGACTCCGTCGACGTTGACACCAACATTGTGCTGCGCGGCATGAAAGATGGATTGGCCGGCAACAAGCCGCTCCTGACCGACGACGAAGCCCGAGCCGCGATGGTTGCACTACAGGCCGACCTGCGCAAGAAGCAGGAAGAGAAAATGCTTGTGCAGGGAGAGGCCAACAAAAAACAAGGCGATGCCTTTCTGGCCGAAAACAAAACGAAAGACGGCGTTGTCGCCCTCCCCAGTGGCCTGCAGTACAAAATCCTGAAGGAAGGAACCGGCCCCAAACCCGCAGCCACCGACACTGTCGTCTGCAACTACAAAGGCACGCTCCTCGACAATACGGAATTCGATAGTTCCTACAAGCGCGGCCAGCCGGCGACATTTCCTGTTAGCGGCGTGATCAAGGGTTGGACGGAAGCGCTGCAACTCATGCCCGTCGGCTCAAAGTGGCAGCTTTTTATTCCATCTGATCTTGCCTATGGCGTGCGTGGTGGCCCCGGCGGCGGCATCGGTCCGAACGCGACGCTTGTCTTCGAAGTCGAACTGATGTCCATCCAGCCCAAGGCGGAAATCCAGGCTCCGAAGCCGACCCCGACTCCAAGCGAAAAACCAAAGCAGTAAGAGTCCTCCTCAATTTGTCCAACGCCTCGCCGGCGGCATTTCACCCTGGTGAGGCTTCCAATTTTAGGCATTTGTTTCAAGCGAGCCTTGTCCCGGCTTCCGCCATCCCAGAGTTGAACCGTTTGAAATGTGCCATTAACGTGTTTTCTTACCGCGAAACGATTATCATGGATGCCTTTGCTGCCCGGCCGGAGGTGCCGCGCATTTGGCTTCGATCACTACGCTCTTCTGGGACATCGGCGGAGTCATCCTTACCAACGGCTGGGACCGTGGCTCTCGCCGCGAAGCCGCCACAGTTTTCAACTTTGACTATGAAGAATTTCAAGATCGTCACGATCTTTCTTTTCCCGCCTTTGATTCCGGCCAAATTTCGCTGAACGAATATCTCGATCGCACTCTCTTTTACCGCACGCGTTCGTTCACACGTGAAGAGTTCATCGCTTTCATGTTTGCCCAGTCCAAAGAATTTCCCGAAACCCGCGCCGTTCTCGCCGACGCCGCCCGCACGAGGAAGTACTTTATCGGTTCCATCAACAACGAACCGTTTGAGCTTAACCAATACCGCATCGAAGCATTCAATCTACGCCGCGATTTTCTGGTTTTCTTCAGTTCCTGCTATGTACGATCGCGCAAGCCGGAGGAGACCATCTTCCGCATCGCTCTCGAAGTCACGCAACGCCCGCCGGGGCAATGCGTCTTCATCGACGACCGGCCGCTCAACCTTGAGAGTCCCCGCCGTCTGGGGTTTAACGTGATTCACCACCAAAATCCCGAGCAATTGCGTTCCGAGCTGCGAAATCACGGCGTTGAGGTATAGTTTCCTGCGCCGCTTTTTGGCGCGGCAATTGGGCGCACGAGCTGAGGAACCATGGCTGAAGATACCAACCGATCTGGAAGTCTCTATGGCGGCACCGCCGAACCCTGCGCCGTCGTGTTGTTTGGCGCGTCAGGCGATCTCGCCAAGCGCAAAGTCATTCCGGCGATGTTCGATCTCGCCAACCACAATTCCCTCGGCTCTCGTTACGTCATCGTCGGTTTCGCCCGCACTCCCATGAGCGACGAAAATTTTCGCGCCACTACCGGCGAAGCTGCGAAGACCATGTCCGAGATCGGGCCGGTTGATCTGAAGCAATGGGCAGACTTTGCCTCCTCTTTGTATTACAGCTCCGGCGATTACTCGGATCCGCGGGCTTACCAGCAACTCATCAAACGTCTCACGGAACTCCAAGCCGAAAAAGACCTGGGCGGTAACCGGCTCTTCTACCTTTCCACCCCGCCGGAAGTCTACCCTCACATCGTCGAGCAGCTCGGCCGCGCCGGTCTCGCGCGCCCATCTTCGCCAAACTCCTGGGTGCGCATCATTATTGAGAAGCCCTTTGGCCGCGATCTTGCCACCGCCAAGGAACTCAACAAGACCGTTCTCAATGTCTTCGAGGAAAAGCAGATCTACCGCATCGATCACTATCTCGGTAAAGACACCGTCCAGAATTTGCTCGTTCTTCGTTTCAGCAATGGTATTTTCGAGCCGCTCTGGAACCGCAACTATGTTGACTGCGTCCAAATCACCGCCGCGGAAACACTCGGTGTTGAGCGCCGCGGCGGGTTCTATGAAACCACCGGCGCGCTTCGCGACATGATCCAAAGCCACGTGCTTCAGCTCACCTCCCTCGTCGCCGTCGAGCCACCCGCCTCCTTTGACGCCACCTCAGTCCAAAACGAAAAACTCAAGGTCCTCCAATCCATCCGCCCGTTTAATCTCGAAATGGTCGCGCAATCCGTCGTTCGCGGGCAATATGCTCCGGGCCAGACTGACGGCAAGCGTGTGCCTGGATATCGCGAGGAACCCGGTGTTAGTCAGACTTCTCGCACCGAAACCTTTGTCGCCGCGCGTTTGCTGATCGACAATTGGCGCTGGGCTGGCGTCCCCTTTTACTTGCGTACGGGAAAGCGCCTGGCCAAGCGCAGCACGGAAATCATGATCCAGTTCCGCTGCGCCCCTCACATTGTCTTTCGCGATCGCGAAATCGAGCCGAACCGCCTCATTCTCAATATCCAGCCCGAAGAAGGCATCTCCGTTTCCTTCGGCGCCAAGCGCCCCGGAACCGAAATGCGCATCGGAAACGTCAACATGGACTTTAGCTACAAGGAAGGTTTTGGCGAAGTATCGCGCAGCGCATACGCCACACTCGTGAACGATTGTCTGCGCGGCGATGCCACGCTCTTCGATCGCGGCGATAACGTCGAAGCCGCCTGGGCGCTCGTCGACCCCATTCTCGACGTTTGGAGCGCCGCAAAAAGCGCCAAAGTCCCCGAATATTCCGCAGGTAGCTGGGGCCCGCGCGAATCCGATCTGCTTCTCGAACGCGACGGAAAAAAGTGGCTCAATCCATGATTTCGGGTTTGGGTAGTGCTATCGAACGGCAGTATGACGGGGGGAATAGGTGATTCTTGCGGGCGACGTTGGCGGCACGAAATGCAATCTGGCGCTCTTCTCTGAAAGAGGCGGCAAGCTCACTTCCGTCTTCAAGCAGCGCTTTGCCAGCAAAGACTTTGCGCAATTTGATCTGATTGTTCGCGAGTTTTCGCTGCAAGCAGCGCCGCACCTCGCCAAAGAACGCGTGCGCGCGGCAGGCTTCGGAGTCGCTGGCCCGGTCATTAACAATCGCGTGCGCGCCACCAATCTCCCGTGGACCGTCGACGCCTCAACGCTGGCAAGCGAATTAAATCTCCCCGACGTCGTGCTGATGAACGATCTCGGCGCCACCGGTCACAGCATCGAGCATCTCGCTCCCGAAGAATACTGCGTCCTGAATCCCGGCGAGCCAGAATCTGGCGGAACGCGCGCTCTCCTCGCTGCCGGCACTGGCCTCGGCCAGTCCATCCTCGTTTGGGACGGTGCCCGCTATCGCGTCGTGCCTTCTGAAGGCGGCCATTCCGATTTCGCACCGCACACCGAACAGCAGATCGAGCTCCTCCGCTACATGCGCCGCCGCTATCCCCAGGTGAGTTGGGAACTCATCCTGAGCGGCCGCGGGTTCCGAACCATCCACGAGTTCCTCAATCCCAACGTGATACACCCTTCCTTCGAGGATCCCGGCATGGATCCAGCTCCCGAAATCACCAAACTCGGCCTCTCCAAAGCGTGCCCCGTCTGCTCCGATACTTTGGATCTTTGGACTGCTATCTATGGCGCCGAAGCAGGCAACCTCGCTCTCAAGGTTCTTGCCCTCGGCGGCGTTTACGTTGCTGGCGGCATCGCCGTCAAAATCATCGAAAAGATCAAGGACGGCACTTTCTTCGAAGCCTTCCGCGACAAATGGAAATTCGAAAGTCTTCTGAGCAACATTCCCGTCTCCGTCGTGCTCAATGAATCCGCGCCGCTGCTCGGTGCAGCCTACGAAGCTCTTGCTTCGCTCCCGCCACGGTAGGTTTTCTTTCGCTATCTTCTCGAGAAAGAATTCTGGCTGACTCTTAACCTTGCAGTTTTTTGGTAAACTATGTTGACCTTTCGCAGGCACGCCTCTAGAAACGCCTGTGCTTTTCTCAATGCGCGCCGAGGAGCAAGTCATGAGCAGTGCCGTAACCACTCAAGTCACCGAGCTGCAGAACTACATCAACGGCGCCTGGTGCCGTCCCTCGTCCGACGAATTCTTCGACGTCACTAATCCCGCGACCACCGAACTTCTGGCTCGCACGCCGATGTCCTCCCCTGCCGACGTGGATGCCGCCGTCCAGGCCGCTGCCGATGCTTTCCCCGCGTGGCGCCGCACTCCTCCCGGCGAGCGCGTGCAATATCTCTTCAAACTGAAGAATCTTCTCGAAGAGCACATCGACGAACTCTCGCGCTTCATCACTCTCGAAAACGGCAAGACCTTCGTCGAAGCCAAAGCCGAACTGCGCCGAGGCATCGAAAATGTCGAAGTCGCCTGCGGCATTCCCATGATGATGCAGGGCTACAACCTCGAAGATGTCACGCCGGGCGTCGACGAAATGCAAATCCGCCAGCCGCTTGGCGTCGTGGCCGCCATCGTTCCGTTTAATTTTCCCGCGATGATCTCCTACTGGTTCCTCCCTTACGCCATCGCCTGCGGCAACACCTTCGTCCTCAAGCCCTCCGAGCGCGTCCCTCTAAGCATGATCCGCGCGTTCGAACTCCTCGAAAAAACCGGCCTCCCCAAAGGTGTCGTCAATCTCGTCAACGGCGGCAAAGACGTGGTAAACGCCCTCTGCGATCATCCCCAAGTCCGCGCGATCAGTTTTGTCGGGTCCACTCCCGTCGCCAAGCATGTTTACGCGCGTTCGGCCGCAAGCGGCAAGCGCATGCAATGCCAGGGCGGAGCAAAAAACCACGTCATCGTTTTTCCGGACGCAGACATGGAACTCGCCACGCAAATCATCAGCGACAGCGCCTTCGGCTGCGCCGGACAACGCTGCCTCGCCGTCTCCGTAGCCGTCACCATTGGTGACGCACAAAAATTGTTCCGCGATTCCATCGCGCATTCGGCCTCAACTCTCAAAGTTGGCTACGGCCTCGAACCCGGTGTGCAAATGGGCCCCGTCATTTCGAGCGACAGCAAACGCCGCATCGAATCACTAATCTCCGCCGGCGTCGGCGAAGGCGCCAAGGCCATTCTCGATGGCCGCAACACCAAAATCCCGAATCACGAGTCCGGCAGCTTTCTAACTCCCACCGTTCTCGATGGCCTCCCATCGACAAGCCAGCTCGCCAACACAGAAATTTTCGGCCCCGTTCTCAGCCTCGTCCACGCTGATTCCATGGACGAAGCCATGGACTTCCTCCGCCGCAGCCCCTACGGCAATCAAGCCTCTCTCTTCACCACCAATGGCGCCGCCGCCCGCCGCTTCCGCTACGAAGCTCCCGCCGGAAACATCGGCATCAACATCGGTGTCGCCGCACCCATGGCCTATTTCCCGTTCAGCGGCTGGAAAGAAAGTTTCTTCGGCATCCTTCACGGCCAGGGCCGCGATGCCGTCGAGTTCTACACCGAATCCAAAATCGTAGTCGAGCGCTGGTCGCGCCAGGAAACCCGCAAGTTTTGATGACAGGCGCATCCTGGCGGCGCAATGAACGAAGCTGAGAAAATCTGTGACGAAATACAAAAGGCGTTGCCGAAAATAAGCCCTGGAACCTTGCGTTTTTGGGGAGTGTGGTTTGGCAGCCCCGACGACAATGCCCATCGAATTGTAGGCGCTGAACATGATCGCGGTGTTTTGCGGCTTCGTTTTAACGAGGATGAGCGGTTAACGGTGTGGTCTCCGGCTGGTTTGACGTTGGATAGGTCTGTGTTTCAAATTAATGATGCCGAACAGGTTTTGTGGGAATGGTTTTCTTACGTGCGTCCGAAAACGCAAGAAAATCTCTACTTCTATGATTTCGTGAAGACTCCTGAAACCATAGTTGCAAGTTCGAATGTAGACTGGTTCACGCCCAACTTGAAAACGGATTCTACGCTGCCCGCAGCCGAAACCCTTTCGATACGTATCAACGTCAAGTCGCGGTAAATGAAGTTGACTCTCGCTTCGGCGTTCTTTTCAGGACTTTCTCAATGACTACTAAGCCTTTGCACCTTGACGTCCACGAACAAATCGAGTCGGCGCATACGTTGGCATCGAAGTTCTACACCGACCCCGCCATCCTCGACGCAGAAAAACCCCGCATCTTCCGCCGCACTTGGCAATTCGTCGGCACTTTCAACACTCCCTGCGGCGAGGTCAAAGACACAAAACACACCATCGCCGACCCTGAAACCTTTTTCACCGCCGATATCATCGGTGAACCCATAGTCGTCGTCCGTGACAAGCAAGGCACGCTCCGAGCCTTCAGCAACGTCTGCCGCCACCGCGCCGGCCCCATCGCTCAAGGCAGCGGCTGCAAAAATGTTCTCCGTTGCGGCTATCACGGCTGGACCTACACGCTCGACGGTCGCCTAATCGGCACGCCCGACGTCGAAGGCGTCGAATTTTTCGACCGCAGTACCATGGGTATGATTCCTCTGCGCCTCGAAACATGGGAACAACTCATCTTCGTCAACTTCGATCAAAACGCTGAACCGCTTTCCACTTATCTCGGCAAAATTCCCGAACAGGCCAGCGGCTTCCAATTCGAAGGCCTGCAATCCGTCGAGCGTCGCGACTACATCATCGATTGCAACTGGAAGGTCTACGTCGACAACTATCTCGAGGGCTACCACATCCCCATCGCCCACCCCGGCCTGATGCGCGAAATCGACTATGCGCAATATCGTACCGACACGTATCGCTACTACTCGCAGCAGTTCGCTCCCATTCGGGCGTTGAAGCCGGAAGACGGAGGCGAACGCTTCTATCCGCCCGGCACTGGCCTTCAAGAAGCGCTCTATTTCTGGATTTTTCCCAACTTGATGCTCAACGTCTATCCCGACAATCTTTCCACTAACCTGATCGTGCCGCTATCCCACGACAAAACCCTCACCATCTTCGAATGGTTTTTCCACGACGCGCATTCCGAAAAAGTTCGCGAACGCATCCAGCGCGCCGTGGCTTTTAGCGATGAAGTTCAGCGGGAAGACATTGACCTTTGTAGAAATGTCCAGCGAGGGTTAAATTCTTCGATGTACGATCGGGGCCGCTACTCCGTCAAACGCGAAAACGGTGTCCATCACTTCCACATGCTTCTCAGCGAATTTCTCTCCAAGCCGTGAAAGGAGTGGGAAACAGCAGGGAAAGATTGTGAAGTGCGCTGTGTTCCCTTAAATTCTTGAACTCAGCGCTCGTGCCTGCGCCAAACGTGCCGTTGAATCTCGGTTCACGAACTCCGGCTCGATAGCAATCTCCGGAAGATATTCCTCGCGCCCCTCAATCTGACTGACCAGTGTCTGCGCTGCGATCTCTCCCATCCGCACCAAAGGCTGCCGCACGGTCGTCAACCCCGGATTCGCAAATGCGGCTCCGGGAATATCATCAAACCCCACCACCGACACATCCTGCGGCACGCGCAATCCCGCTTCGCGCAGCGCCCAAATCGCCCCAATCGCCGAAATATCGTTATACGCAAAAAGCGCCGTGAACGGCTCTTTCCTCGCGAGAAGCTCCTTCGTCGCGGGAAATCCTACTTCCGGCGTGGAAACCTTGCTCTTAATCCGTATCGTCAGTTCCGGCCGAATGCGAACGCCCAACTCCGCCGCCACCTCGCAAATCGCCTTCCACCGCTCTTCGGAATCCGAGCTGAAAACCTGCCCCTGCAAAAACGCAATCTCTCGGTGCCCTAAATCCTTCAGATGCTCCAGCGCGAACCTTGCCGCGCGCTTGTGGTCCAGCACGATATTCGTCACGCCCGCAATCTGCCTGTGTCCCGCGACAGCGACGGTCGGCAGCGATGGCTCCGCCAGAATGGAAGTGTCCACCGTGATGAATCCCTCCACCCCTCGTTCCACAAGCATCTGTGAATATGTTTGCAGCAGTTTCGGATCATGCCGGTGCACCACGGTCAGGAAAAAATAGTTCTGCCCCGTCAGGTATTTCTCAATTCCGCTGATCACTTGTGACCCGTAAGCATCTCCAATCTCTTCCGCGATCACTCCGATCGTAAATGTCCGTCTCATCCGCAAAGTGCGCGCAAAAAAGTCCGGCCGGTAATTCAGCTCTTGCGCCGCCGCAAGAATTCGTTTTTTTGTGTGGTCGGGAATTGACCGCGCCGCCGGAGAATTGTTTAGCGTCGCGGAGACGGTTCCGGCAGCGAGGCCCAGATGCCTCGCCACCGTTTTCAAAGTAACTTTCTTGTTCTCTCTACGCGGATCGGCGTTCTTCTTCTGCGTCGGTGTCATGGACACGCCCTCGACTATTTCTCGCAGCGCTCGAATCGCACTGCAGCACCTGCTCGACCGTGACCTGTCTCGGTACCAGAATAAATCGCGCCGCGAGTATAGCAGGGACAAGTCTCGCTTCGCTCCTCTACCTAGCCCCGCAAGCACCTCCCATTGGATCGAGCATCCGAATGCTGCGCGCACCCGGCTGGTTTCATTTGGGGACAATTTTTCTTTACGATAGAATGCTTCCAATGCTGGCTCACTTCTCTCGCCTCTCCGCTCTACCTATCTTTTCCGTCCTCCTGTTCCTAAGTTCCGCATCTCCGCAACCCTCGCGCGCCCAGAGCGCCGCCGTCCCTCTTCCGCCGTCCGCAAAATTGCCGAAGCCAAAAGTTGACCGCCCCGGCTTCCCCGCAATCCCCAAATTCAAAGACATCGCCCAATCTGTAGGCCTGACGGTCTCCCATATCTCCACCAACGAAAAACGCTACATCATCGAATCCATCAGCGGTGGCGCAGGCCTCTTCGATTGCGATGACGACGGCCACCTCGACATTGTCACCGTAAACGGTTCCACAGTCGATCGCTACCAAAAAGGCGGCGACCCCATGGTCACCCTGTATCATCAAGAACCCGACGGCACCTTTAAGGACATCACCGCGCAAGCGGGCCTCACGCGCGCAGGCTGGGGCATGGGCTTGGCCGTCGCCGATTACGACAACGACGGCAAGCTCGACCTCTTCGTCACCGGCTACGGCGGCAACGTTCTCTACCGCAACCTCGGCGGCTGCAAATTCGAAGACGTCACCGAAAAAGCTGGCGTCCGCGGTGGCGGCTTCAGCACCGGCGCGGCCTGGGGCGATTACGATCGCGATGGCAAAGTTGACCTCTTCGTCTCCCGCTACGTTCACGTCGACATCGCTCACATGCCCGCACCCGGCAGCAACAAATTCTGCCTATATAAAGGACTCCAAGTGCAGTGCGGCCCCTGGGGCCTCGAAGGCGAAAGCGATCTTCTCTACCACAATCGCGGCGACGGCACTTTCGAAGAAGTCTCCGTGAAAGCCGGCGTTCACAACCAAATCGGCTACTACGGCCTCGGCGCAATGTGGTCCAATTACGACAACGACGGCTGGCCCGATCTCGTCGTCGCCAACGATTCCGTCCCCAACTATCTCTATCACAACAATCGCAACGGCACTTTTTCCGAAGTTGGCATGCTCTCGGGAATTTCCCTCAGCGGCGACGGCACGCAGCTCGGCAACATGGGCGTCGACTTCGCCGACTACGACCACTCCGGCCGCTTCAGCCTCTTCATCACCACATTCCAGGAGCAGCCCAAAGCTCTCTGGCGCAACACCGGCGCCAACGGTTTCGAGGACGTCAGCTGGCCCTCCGGTGTCGGACGGCCGAGTTATCAAGACGTCTGCTGGGGCACCAGCTTTTTCGACATGGCCAATACCGGCTGGCTCGATCTCCTGATTGCCTGCGGCCACGTCTACCCGCAAATCGATTCCCTCGATAATAGCCCGCACTACCGCCAACCCATTTTCCTAGAGCGCAACAACCGCGACGGCACCTTCGACGAAGTCGCGAAAGAAGCCGGCCTGGCCGACCTCCCTCTAAAATCCCGCCGCGGTGCCGCCTTCGGCGACATCTTCAACACCGGCAACATCGACGTAGTCCTAGTCAACGTCGGCGAACCTCCTACTCTTCTCCTCAACCAGAACACCGCCCCAAATCACCGCGTCCTATTCAAACTAATCGGCACAAAAAGCAATCGCGCCGCCATCGGCGCCCGCGTCACCATTCGGGCCGCCGGCGTCCGCCAAATCGCCGAAGTCCGCGGCGGCGGGAGCTATCTCTCCCAAAACGATCTCCGCCTCCACTTCGGCCTCGGCAAATCCACAAAAATCGACTCAGTAGAGATCCGATGGCCCAGCGGTAAACTCGAGAAGCTGCAAAATGTAGGGGCGGATTCCATTTATACGCTTGTTGAAGGAGTTGGCATCCGCGACGCGAAATCGCTGCCTCTTGTGCCGAAGGCGCAATGAGGGTGTAACGGAGCGGCAGGGGACAGGCGTAAGGCATTTTTTTGTCGCCGAAGGCGCGTCAATGTGGTAGGACTGGCATGAGCCCCTGCCCGCAACTCAGCCCAGAAACTAAAGAAACTAAACTGAGGAGATTCGCAAATGAAGATCAAAAGAATATTTGGAGGATTGGTGTCATTGGGCATGGTCGCGGTGGTGGCCATACCCTTGGCTCTAGCGAAATCGCAGACAGCACCCGCACCCCAAACCGCAGGTAAGGAAATGGGAATGCGGGGCGGACTTCAGGCGGCAGTGGAGAGCTTGAATCTCACTGACGACCAGAAGGCAAAGGTGAAGGATATCTTTGCGGATGCGAAGACCAAGCGTCAGGCGGTGACCGGTGATGCTTCGCTCAGCGATGACCAGAAAAAGGCGAAGATGAAGGAACTCCACGAGGGCACGATGGCCAAGCTGAACGAGGTTCTAACACCTGATCAGCAGACCGAGCTGAAGAGCAAGCTGGAAGCAGCAAAGGCCAAACCGCCTTCGCAGCCGTGATCTAAAGACTCGATCAACTAGCGAAAAATATGAGAAGAAGTGCCCGGCTCGGAAGAGCCGGGCACTTCACTGCAGATCGGTCCCAGCATGCCTTCTGCCTGAGGCTTATGCAAGTTTTGCGGAAGCGCGAGACAAAGTTGAGGCCCCGGCTGGTGGAACAGGCAGCCGCTGAAACTAGATAGGCGGTCCCTTGAGCCGAGCGATCCCTTAAGAATCGTGGCCGGGGCCGCCAGACGACCCGCACTCTTTCCACAGCTTTTCCCAATTCCAGATCCCATACGCCACCTCGTTCGGCAACGGGAATCCGAGCTGATGCGCGAGCATACACACTTGCCCGCGATGGTGGGCTTCGTGAGAAAGCATGTAGCACAGCATCTCCGGGCCAGCCGGCCAAGGCCGAGCCCAGCCGTCTCTGTGAAACTCCTTGACGCGGTCCCCACAACTTCCGAGCGCTTCAGCGAGCATCTCCGCGCAGCGAGCGGCGCTCTCGGCCAATCCCGCAACGGCCTGCCGCGGCGTGCAGTGCGCACGGGCAAGCTGTCGTGGAACCTTCAGGTGCGGAGCTGTGAGTCTGACCCACTTCGCGCGGACGTTGTGCATGTGCGTGAAGATCGCCGCAATGGTGCGGGCCTTGCCGGGCGGTTTGGCTCTCCAGGCGGCAGGGTCCAGATGTTCGATAAGCATCTGGTTCATGCGCTCGTTGGCGGTAAAGATCTGGACTGCGGCTCGGCCCAGTTGCGTATGAACCTGTCGCGTGTGAGCCTGCCGAGTGTGAACCTTCTGTAGACGCGTGGTCACGGCTCGCTACTCCTTGACATATAATACTTCGGGGCTGGGTGCCCCAGGTGTTGGTTTTACACCGGGGTCTTCGGTCTGAGGGCAGGTAGCCACGACCGCCACTGGTTCGCATGCAAGCTCTTGACACCGTTGCTGTGTATATCTAGTCTAAGAAATTATGGAAGTGCACCTCCCGCCCGAACTACAAGCGAAAGTAGACCGAGCCGCCGCAGAACAACCGCGGGGCCGAGATAAGCCTGCTTCTAAACCGTCTGGAATCAACACTTACGAAAAGGTCCGAGGCGGCAACCGCGGAATCCGAGCATCGGGTTAAACCCAAGTGTTGATTTTGAGCGACTTACACAATTATTAAATTCTTTAGAATCAACACTTACAAAAAATAGGGGGAAGGCGGTAGCGTAGGCGCGTTCAGACATCTGTGCCCGCGATTCAATGTCCCTGAGACTGCCGATAACCATTCATCCATCAATTCGATTTCGTACGGATTTTCCCGCTAGCCGCCAGCCGCTCGAGCCACCGCCGAGCAGTAACCGCCTCGCGTCGATCTCCGTGATCCTTCAGAAATTCGCGCAGCGCCTGCGCCGCATCCTCGTAGCGCCCCACCGCGGTCAGCGATTGCGCCACCAGCAGTCCGATCTCTGGCGCTTTCCCTTGAGATGCGGTCAGCGCCTCCTGTGACATTTTTAGCGCGTCGTCATATTTTTCGCGCTGGTAGTACGCTTTCGCCAGCGTCCAGCGCGTCTCCCACGCGCCAGCAGTATCCAGTCGCAACGACTTCTCGAGCGGCTCGATCGCCGTGTCATATTTCCCCTGATCGCACAGCGCCATCCCCAGCGCCGCGAAAGCCTGCGCATGATTCGGATCGATCTGCGTGGCCTTTTCCAGCGCATTTTGCGCCTGCGCCCAGTTGCCTTGTTTCAGCCAAACCACCCCTTGGACGTACAACACATCCGGATGCCCGGGCGCCAGCCGCATCGCTTCGCCCACATACTTCTCTGCCTCACCGGGCTTGTCCGCGCTAAGCGCTTGCAACCCCTTTTCAAGCGCTTGCTTCGCTTTCGGTGCGAGCACCGGCTTCCCCGGAACTCCCGCGGCACTTCCTGCATCTGAAATTCGCCGCAAGTAAACATCCACCTGCGTTCTTCCCGTTACTTGAACCGATACTTGCTTCTGCGCGCTCTCGTATCCTGCTGCCTCCACAATCACGGTAAACTCGCCCAAATTATTCACCACTAGCACCGTGCTACCACGCGACGTTTCTCCCTGCCTGCTGAGCGTTGTCCCGTCCCGGTAGAGTTTCACCATGGCCGACGTAGCTATGGGCTCTCCTGAACTTTCGCGCACCGTCACGGTGATTTCGGATCCCTTCCCGTGGAACTCATTTGCTTCGCTACCGTTGTCTTGGCACCAAGCCGGGAGGACCATCAAAGCGGAAGACACCATCAGCAGAAGAAGCCGCGCAAGGCACAGATACGCTCGCGGGATGCACAGGCCCGCGCATCCCCAGGCTCGCACCCGAGTCCGCATCCGCACCAATTTCTGGGCCCCTTCGTAGGAACGACGCATGAAGGCCCCCGACCAATTGGCGCGAGCCTAGTCCCCGCCAGCAATCGCGTCAAGCAAAAGATTTTGTCTTCCCCTTCTCTCGTGGACAGGAGCAGATAGGGCTGTTCGCTCGTTCACGAACTAGCCTTTGACACTATGCGCGAACCTTGTCTTAGAAAATTCTGAAGGTACATCTGCCTACCAATTACAGGCGGAGGTGGACCCGAGGGACCACACTAGCCATGCGATAAGCATGAACTTGCGGGATTATTTCTGGGGAGTTTTTTCCAGGACTCCCAGGGGGATCTCCACCGAACCAATGCGGTCCGTCGAAAGATCGTGGACGGCGATGCGAAGATAGACCTCACCGGCGGGCACATCGAGCTCCTGATGAAGCGGCAATCCGGTCTGCATGATCTGGCTGAACTGCGCCGATTGCAAATTCAGTTTAAAAGAGCGGTTTGCAACATTAAGGATTTTGCCGTCGCGATCGTACGCGATGGCGACAAATTCCAGGGCGCAGCGAAACAGGCCGTCGCTTCCTACAATCACGGAGACCTGGTGCAAATCCGTCGCGTAATCAATCCAGTAGCGCTTTACGGCACGGCGCAGCTTATCGGCCATCACGCCGGCCGGACCGGCCTGAGACTCCAGTCCTTTCAGTGCTTCATCGTCCGAAGGCAAAACACGTACCTTGAACAGAATCTGCGAAGACGACGGAGCGCCTCGTTGTATCGCGGCGACAGTGGGACTCAGCGGAGCATTCGGGCTGTGCGCGCTGGGCGCATCGGCAAAGTAGCCTTGGCGGTAGGCAAGTTGGTGGCTCTGTTCAGGGAGCTTGACTTGAATCTTTCGAAATTTTCCGTCAAATTTTGTGTCATCCGGAATGTACGCCAGCGTGTAGTAGTTCTCGCCGTTCTCGATCGCTTTGGCCAGTGCATCTTTGATGTCGTTCGTGTCGAAGAACGCTTTTCCCCCGGTGTCCAGGGCGAGTTCTTGCATCGTGGCGTGCTCGGCCGCAGTTGACTGAAAGAACTTGGAGCTGTCGCTTGCGAATGCGTTCGGATTGCTGGCGTTACCGTTGGCCGGATTCCTGGCGTGCAAGCCTCCCCCGGCGCGGGTATCCGGATTTGACGCGCTTGTCGTGCTGGACGTGGCGTGCGAAACTCCCGAATAATTAACGCCCTGGTTGGCCGCACGAAACATCGGCGCGGTGAACAATCCGCGGGCATCCACGGGATAGACCGCCACGCGGCTTATGGTTAGCAAATCACTCGTCGTTTTAAGCTGATCATCGTAGTTCCGCACTGCCGAGAACTCATTGCTCAGCGAAACATCCGGATCGAGACTGAGCGGAAAGGAGCCAGAGAACCAGATCAGGTTCTTGCGCCCCGGGATTCCACCCAGATAGGCCGCCAATTGCTTCAAGGCGTCCAGAGTGAACTGTACCCGCAGGTCCAGCTGGAACGAGGCTTGATCGGATTGGAATTGTTGAAGACTGGCTGTCGCTTGCGCGGACGCGCCGACGTCCTGCATTCCGGTGGAAAGATTTGTGAGCGTCGTATCGTCCGGATCTGGAAGCAGAGGTGACACGCCCGGCGTGTTCCGCTTATCGCTTACGGCCGCGAGCAGAGGTGCTCGATCGGAAGTAAAGCCTTGCACGATGCGCAGCTTCGAGGCCAGCGTGAAAATGGCGATGCGTGTGCCCCCAGGAATATTTTTTAGGTACTCCGTCATCTGCTTGCGGACATACATCTGGTCCTTCATTGGAGTATTCAGGGCGTCAAGAAGGAGGACGTTGGCGGCGCTAGTCACGGTGGTTTTAGGGAAGTTGCTGTAGGTATGCGGGGGCAATGCTGGAAGGCGCTGAACCTGTGACGCGTCCGCGGAATTGTGTTGCTCGAAAACCTTGATGGATTGCTCGCGGCCATCCTCGAAGATGTGGAATGCCGAACGCTCAAGACCTTTTACGGGCTTGCCCTCGTCCCTCACAACAACATCCACGACAACCAGATTGGAAGCGGTGCGAATGGCTGGACCACTGGATTGTGGAGCCGCTTCCTGAGATTGCGGGGACGAGGCTTTGCCAGGCTGTGGTGCGGGTGGCGCGGGTTCCTGCGCATCCATGGCGATGGCAAACACCAGACATTGCGCAAGTGCCATGCGTGAGAAGCAGCGAGAGAATCTCATGCCGGGAACACCTACCATGGAGGATGGAGGGAAGAATCGATCAAAAGGTTGCATCAGAAATACACGAAACTTACTTCAATTATGTGCCGCGAAAAAAACAGGATCATTTATTGGCGCAATAGATAGACAGGCACTTGTATCTTATTTTTTTGACGCAATGAACCTTCAGCGTAGCGTTGCGCGAACGACAGATCGTAACTTGGGCAAGGATTGAATCGCCAATCCTTGCCCAAGTCTGAAGATTCAGCCGCTTTAGAAGGTCAGATGCAATGCCATCTGGATCAAGCGCGGGCTGCCGAGTGTGCTCTGAATGAAGCCCGCCCCGAACGGCGCCGTGCCGCTGCCAATTGCTGTGGTAGAGGGCGGTACCGCCGGAATTGTGCCCTGCCACTGGCATCCATTCGCCGGACTGGTTTGGAGATTTGGCCCGAAGCAGGGATTCAAGCTGATGTTGTTGCTCGGTGCATCGAAACTGGGATGATTGAAAAGGTTGAAGAACTGCGCGTCGTAACGCAGGCTGAACCGTTCGTTGATCTTAAAGATTTTGAAGACGCTGAAGTCGAAACGGACCTGGAAAGGTCCGCGGAACAAATTGCGTCCGGTGTCGGAAAAGCCCGTTTCCGAGAAATCGCACGCAGTTGCGCCGTCCGTTGTCGGACCGCAGGGAGGCACACCGTTGGTGCCAGGCGCATTGACGTTGATGCCGAACGCGCCTCCGTTCAACACCGGGTTGCCAGGATTCACGCCGGTTGTGCCTTGAAGCTGGGTGTTTTTGGGCGAACCGATGAGCAACGGATTGGTGATGAAATCGTCGCCCGCGCCGAAGTACTGGCTGGCCACGGTCCCGGAAAAGTCGTACACGCTGTAAGGGAGGCCGCTCTCTGCGATGGTGACTCCCGTGACCCCCCAACCGTTGACGACGTATTTAAGGAATCCTTGGGACTTCTTGGTCAGACTAGGAATCTGATAGGTATAGTTGATAGTGAAAACGTGGGTGCGGTCGAAGCCGGCGTCGCCATAGGCGCTTCTGGGATTGAGCGGATTGTTGCCATTAAAAAAGAGCCCCTCGGAAAGGCCGCTGCCTTCATCCAGCGTGTGGGACCAAGTGTAGGATGCGTTGACCGTGAGACCGTGGCTCAGTCGCTTCTTCACACTAACTTGGAGTGCGTTATAGTTTGACACTCCTTCGGCTTCCCAGAAATCGGAATTGGGGTTGTAGCCAATGAACGGGACACGGAGTGCGGTGTTTCCGTCGGCACCTGTAAACTCACCGATCGTGGTCGCAACCTGTTCCGTTTCGAGCGTTCCGAAACCTCCATTGGAGTCCGTTGCCTGATACCCATAGGAATAGATCTGCCCGTTAATCGGGTTTGTCGGTGTGGCAATGCCCGGCTGGTTGAACGGGATGGGGAGAAGTTGGTGTTGCCCGTGATTGCCGACGTAGCCGACGTCGATGAGCATCGAATTGATAGGCTGCCACTGAACGTCGAAGGTCCAGTTCTCGGAATACGGCAGCGTATTTTGGGGATCATAACCACCAAAGAGAAACGCAAACAGGGGCGTTCCCGTAGGAGTGCAGGTCGGCGTTACCGGTGGGGGGCAGCCGCTCAACGCCGACTGGTTATGAACGAGCGCTTCGATCCCGGAAAGATTGCTGGGGGGAGGAGGAGGGGCCGCAGTACCGAACGGATTGTTGCTAAGGCACTTAACCCCGGTGCAAGAGGTGTTGAACGGCACGGTGAAAGGTTGCTGGGTGGTCACGCCGAAGGGCCCGCTGATTCCGAGTCCTGCGCTGGCTGAGAGTTCCGTAAAGAATTCGCCACGGTCTGCGTAGAGGCCATAACCGGCCCGAACGACAACATTTTTGAGGAAGTGGGGAGACCACGCCACGCCGATGCGGGGCTCGAAGATCCACTGCCGCCCGGTAAGGGTCGAATTGTTTACGCAGAAACTCGACTTGGTACCGCAGAACTGCTTGTTGTTGCCCGCGATGACCAGCCCAATGTTGTTAATCGTGTCCGTACCGAGATCGTAGGAATAATTCTGTGGATAGAAGTTGGTCAGAAGTCCATTTTTCTCGGTAAGCGGACCGTCCCAGTCCCAACGCAGGCCGGCGGTTACGGTCAGATTGGACATTAACTTGTAGTTGTCCTGGACGAAGAGGCCGACCTGTTTTGCGCGAAAGTAACGGTTGGTTTCACCATTCAGAATCTGGCCACCGCCGTTTCTGCCGCCGAGATTCCCGGTCAAGAAGTTGGCGAAGTCACGGAAAGTGAAGGTGGCTACCTCGTTTTCCTTGTTGAGGACGTTCAACTGGCCATAGTCACTGTTGAACCCGAAAGAAATGGTGTGGCGACCTACGGTCCAATTGTAGTTGGTGCCCGCCTGAAAGTGATTTTGGAAGACGCCGGCATTGGCAAAGTTGTTGGCAGGGCCGATGCGCAGCCCGTTGAAGTTTCCCGAACCCGCGTTGGTAATGCTAAAGCCCGGAAAAAACTGGCTACCGAGAAGATTGATATTCACATCGCTGGGAGTAAGTTGTTGGGTGGTACTGGCATTAGCGAACTG
The DNA here is from genome assembly GCA_036521695.1 of Candidatus Acidiferrum sp. Lineage (GTDB taxonomy): Bacteria > Acidobacteriota > Terriglobia > Acidiferrales > UBA7541 > Acidiferrum. The sequence goes on from DATDHE010000590.1 coordinate 20,960, forward strand.
ACGAATGAAACCAAACCTCATCTCCCAAGTGGTATTGGGGGTCAGGCTTAAGGTGTTGTCGAGCGAGAACACCTGGCTGCCCGCTTGGAGCGTCTGAGGAAAGCCCAGGACCTGGCTGACGGCATAAGCGCTGGTAGAAGGATCGTTCTGAAAGTAGTACTTTCCCGCAAGGCGGTCCTTGGTGCTGAACAGGTAGTCAACGTTTCCGTTGACCTGGTCTGCACTAAAGGTGCTAGGGGGTCCCACCTCGAGAGCATTCCCGCCCAGGACGTTAATTTGGTTGGGATCTGTGACGGTCGCAGAAGGAACGATGAACTTACCGTTCGGCCCTTTGGCATTGAGGATGGCCAGCGAGACGCTGTCCACATTGCCCACCGGAACCCCCGCGAGCGCGGCCAGCGTCGCTGCGCTGCGATCATCGGTCAGACCGGTGGGAACGTTGGCAAATTGCGTCGAGCCGTTGGCTGAATCTGACACTCTCTGGCCCTGGTAGGAACCGAAGAAAAACAATTTGTTTTGCTTGATAGGGCCGCCGATCGTGCCGCCAAAAGTGTTGCGGTGGAGCGGCGGGCGAGAAAGCCCTGCTGCGTTGAGGAAGAATTGGTTAGCATTCCAGCCCGCGGTCTGATGATATTCATAGGCGCTGCCGTGGAAATCGTTCGTGCCGGACTTTGTGGCAACAGCAACATGTGCGCCGCTATTCGCGCCCTGTGAGACGTCGTACATGGACGTGTTCACGTGGATTTCTTCGATCGTTTCCGGCGGAGGAGCGGGCATACCCTGGCCGATGGCGTCAAATACCGAAGTATTGGTTTGAATCTGTCCGCCGGCGAGGAATTGTTCGTTTGTGTTCAGCACGAAGCGGCTCTCGCCGATTGCGCTGGCAGATAGTCCGTTAAACAGGTTGTTCGATTCCACGGCATTGAAGGAAAAGCTGTTGCTTGTATCGCGCTGGCCATTGGCAAAGATATCTTGATTTCCCAAACCGGCGTTCGTGCCCGCACCTGCGAGAAGGTCCGCGTTGACGCCAGGCGCCAAGATCGCAAGTTGTGTAAAGCTACCGGTTCCGAGAGGGATATTCTCGATAAGCTCGCTCCCCAACGTATAACCGTTGGTTGTGTCGGTCTGATTGAGCAAGGGAGTGCCATTGACTGTGACCGTCACGTTTACTTCGCCAGGTTGCAAAGAGCCGTTCACCGTGGTGGTGCGATTCCCTTGAACGAGGATTTGCGAGTGGGCTTCGGTCTTGAAACTGTCGCGAGAGAAAGTGACGCTGTACGTGCCGATCGGGAGATCAGCAGCATGGAACGAGCCGTCCGAGTTTGTAGTGACGGTTTGTTCCAAGCCGGTGGCCAGGTTAAGGATCTTAACGGTTGCGCCCTGGATCACCGCGCCGGAGCTGTCTGTAACCGTGCCATTGATGGAGCCGAGAGTTTGCTGAGCATGCAAAGGCCAAGTACACAAACTGAGGATAGCCAGACCAATCAGGACAAGCCGTGCGATTCTCTTCATCTCAATACACCCCTCACTTTAGATTCGACCGACCTGGCTCTTGCCATGGATGTATCACATCCGCGGCACGTAAATCGAGTGCCCCCCCTGTGGATATCCAGTGACCCCCGAACAAGTTGGCGAGAGTATGGCGGCGAGATAAACGGGAGTAAAATCCAAAATTACAATGCTGTGAATTTGAATTGAGCCAGCTGGCTTCCTAGGAGCAAGCGCGATCTCTGTTTTGGTCGGAGCGAACGGCGTTTTGCTCTGGCACATTCACAAAGGTGCGGCCATAAGGGGTTACCAGTGCGGCTTGAGACGAAATCCTCTGAAGCAGATCAAATACATCGAGACTACCCGAATGAATTCGACGCCGAATGTGCCGCTGATGGTGCATGAAGCAAAATTGGCTAAAAATGAAGATCCTTCAAGAATTTACCTGATAAGAGACGGGCGGTGAATCGCCTTCATTGGATTATGGCTGTACCGTCACTCTCTTTCCCGAGTATTCAACGGTTTTGTCCGCATTTTCCGTAGGGTCGCCGCCGGTTCCATGATTTTCGGTGACAAAGATGACGCGGAAGGTGCGTTTTTCAAGCATGCCAGGAAATGATCCGGCGCGATTGCCGACGGTGAGAGTGTGTGCGGTGTCGTCCCACGAGAAGGGAATCGTCGCGTAGACGCCCTTTTCGTAGTCGTAGGTGTCGTTTTCGTCTTCGTAGAGAGTGAAGACACCGTTTGCGCCGCGATAAATGCGAAGTTCGATGGGATCGGCGGATTTTTCGGCGGCGTATTGGAGGTCGGGGCCGAGCGGGAGTATCGAGCCAGCGCGCACGTAGAGCGGCATGCGATCGATGGGAGCCGGCGCGTCGAGGGTGCGGCCGCCCTGCATTGCGGCGCCGGTCCAAAAGTCGTACCACTTGGCATTGGGAAGATAAAGACGGCGAGTGGCCGCGCCGGGCTCGGTGACGGGATTTACGAGAATCGCTGGGCCTAAAAGAAATTGGTCGCCGATATTCTGCGCGCGCACGTCCTCGCGGAAGTCCATGACGAGCGGGCGCATGATGGTGTAGCCCTCGCTAGTGGTTCTCCAGGCTAGCGAATAGATGTAAGACATCAGGCGGTAGCGAAGATTGTCGTAGGCGACGAGCGTCTTTTGCGCTTCGGGGCCGTAGGACCAAATTTCGTTTTGATTTGTTGTGCGCGTACCGTGAGCGCGAAAGATAGGACAGAACGTGCCGAACTGGAACCAGCGGATGTAGAGTTCGCGATAGGCAGGATCGTCGGGATTGGCGGAGACGAAGCCGCCGATGTCGGTGGTCCAGTACGGAAGGCCGGAGACGGAGTAGTTCAGGCCGGCGGGAATTTGACGGCGGAAGGTCTCCCAATTAGGATCAACATCGCCTGACCAGACAGCAGCGGCGTTGCGCTGAGATCCAGCGTAGGCAGAGCGAGAAAGAATGAAGACGCGTTTTTTGTCGGAGGCCGCGCGCTGGCCTTGATAGACGGCAGTGGTGGTCATTAGCGGAAATTCGTTGGCGTAACGGGCGCCATTTTCGCCGCCGTTCACCTTGTTGGTGACGAGGAGATTTGTTTCGCGGCCTTCGGTTTCGGGCTCGGTGGTGTCCAGCCACCAGGCGTCGGCGCCAATTTTGAAGAGGGCGTTGTTCATGAGGTTCCAATAGTATTTGCGGGCGTCGGGATTGAATGCGTCATAGAGCGCCATTCGTGGAGGATGAAAGCTCTGAACTTTTGTACGATCGATGAAAAAGCCGCGCTTATCCATATCGTCGTAGACAGGGGAGCCGGGGCGGAAATAGGGCCAGACGGAAATCATCAGATGGATGTTGTTTTTGTGGAGGCCGTCGATCATGCCTTTGGGGTCAGGATAGTTTTTGTTGAAGACGGGCTCGCCCATGGTGTTCCACCAGAACCAGTCTTGGACGATGTTGTCGAGGGGGATGTGCAGGTCGCGATATTTTTGCGCGATGGCGAGAAGTTCTTGCTGTGAGTCGTAGCGGTTTTTGCATTGCCAGTAACCGTAGGCCCATTTGCCGAAGAGTGGCGCAGTTCCCGTTAATTCGCGATATTCCGCGATGAGATGGTCGAAATCGGGGCCGTAAAAAAAATAGTAGTCCATCGAATCGGAAACTTCGGAGCTTAAGTAAAAAGCGTGGACGAAGCGGTTGGTGAAACGGCTGCGCGAGCCGTTGTTCCAAAAGATTGCGTAGCCATTGCTTGAAAGAAGGAGCGGAATGGAGATGTTTGTGTTGTCCTGCGAAAGGTCGACGGATTCGCCGCGATAGTTCCAGACGCCGGCTTGATGTTGGCCGAGACCGTAAAACGCTTCTTGCGTATCCCACATATTGACGAATCGTTCGGAATGGTAGGTTTTTTCGCCGTTGATTTCGGTTGGAGTGAGCGTGCGGGTATTTTCCTGAGTAAGTTTGTGACCCGCGGAGTCGTAGAAGATGATCGAGCTATCGGCGCGGGTGATTTCGATTTTGAGGCGCGAGGCGGTGAGAGTGATGAGTTTGGGGTCGGCGGTGTGGAGGGAGAATTCTGCTTTGGGCCAGGATTTCTTGGTGACGAGAAAGTCGGTGCGCTGAGGGACGTCGCGCTCGATGGTGTAGACGACGTGGACGATGGAGTCCGAGCAGACCTGGAATCGCAGGAAACCCGTTTGGAGAACGAGCACGACGCCGTCGGGCTGCAGGTCCACCGAGTTTACGGGATTGAGAGGCACCCACTGGGCCTTAAGCGGGGAGGCTACCGCCATGAAAAATAGGGCGGCTAGGAGTGCGATGTTGTACTTGTAAGCATGCAAAAAAGAAATTGGTCGCATGAAATCCATGGAACTCCGTGTACGATAACGTTAATTTGAGGCGAATGTTCGCGGGAACATTGGCACCGACGCTCCGGGGTTGTCAATGGCCTTCGCGACGGCGGGGATAAGAGGGCGGGACAGGCCCGGTTCGGCAAGTCTAAGAAAAATAAGGAGAAGATTCGCGATTGATGAATTTTTGTGATACAAGCCGTGGGGAAGAATCGATGCATCCTAAGGGTGTCGAGGGTAGAGGAGGAGCGGAATGGTGCTCAGGGGGAGAATCTGCATGCTGGCGTTTCTAATGGCGTTCGGTCCGGAGGTTGCGTCGTCGGCGCCGGGGGGAGAGGCGCAAACGACTGCCAAAAAGGGCGCGCATGTGGACAAGGCGGTGTTTGGGAAGATGCCGGACGGGACGGTGATCGACTCTTTTACGATTTATAACGCGCAAGGGGCTTCCGCGAAGCTCATCACTTATGGCGCGACCGTGACGGAACTTCACGTTCCCGACAAGAACAGCAAGATGGGCGACGTGCTGCTGGGTTTCGACAATCTTCAGGGCTATCTGGGGGAACATCCCCATTTCGGCGGGACGATTGGGCGGTACGGCAACCGGATCGCCAAAGGCAGGTTCACGCTAGACGGCAAAGAGTATCAGTTGGCGATCAACAATCCGCCGAACAGTTTGCATGGCGGACCCACTGGTTTTGACCGGCGAGTGTGGAAAGGGGAGCCGCTCCAGGTGAAGGATGGAGCGGCGGTACGGTTTACGTATTTTAGCAAGGACGGAGAGGAAAACTTTCCGGGGAACCTGCACGTCAGCGTGACTTACACACTGACGAACACGAACGAATTCGAGCTGGAATATACCGCCGAGACCGACAAAGACACGATTGTAAACCTGACGAACCACAGCTACTTCAATCTGGCTGGGTCGGGAGATATTTTGAAGGAAGTGCTTTATCTGAACGCGGACAAGTACACTCCTGTGGATTTGACGCTCATTCCGACGGGAGAAATCGCCGGCGTCGAGAATACGCCGCTGGATTTTCGCAGACCTACAGAGATCGGGCTGCACATCGGGGAGATTAAAGATATCGGCGGGTACGACCACAACTTTGTTGTGAACGGGAAGATGGGAACGATGCGCATTGCCGCGCGGGTGACTGACCCTACGTCGGGAAGGCAGATGGAAGTCTGGACCACAGAGCCGGGAGTGCAGTTCTATTCGGCGATTGGTCTGAACGGGAGCATTGTCGGGAAGGGCGGCATTGCGTATCCGAAATATGGGGCGCTGTGTCTTGAGACGCAGCACTTTCCGGATTCGCCGAACCGGCCTAATTTTCCATCGACAGTTTTGAAGCCTGGGACAAGATTTCACTCGGAAACGATTTACAAGTTCTCGGCAAAGTGACGCTTCGCAGTAGTTGGATTTTTTCAGCTGGGACGTTGTTGGTTGTCTGGAGTTGTAAGACGCCCGCAGAGAGGAAGCGATTCGGCACTCTATGACTATTCCTTACGCGCTTATCGTACCCACTCGCCTAGTTCATCTTTCGGCTGTTGATGTTGTCATCGTCGTCTTTTACTTCGCGCTGGTGCTGGCCATCGGCTTCTATCTGCGCGGCCGCGCGAACACTGGCGAAGATTTTTTCATGGCCGGCCGCGAAATGACCGCTTGGGTGGCGGGACTCAGTTTTCTTTCGGCGAATCTCGGCGCTTTGGAGTTGATGGGCTGGGCTGGGTCGGCGTATCAGTACGGCATTCTAGCGACGCATTGGTACTGGATCGGGGCTATTCCGGCGATGCTTTTCCTCGCGCTGGTGATGATGCCGTTCTACTACATTTCAAAGACTCACTCCGTGCCGGGCTATTTGAAATTGCGTTTCGGAGAACCGGCTCGCGCCGTATCCGCAGTTTCGTTTGCGTTCATGACCGTGCTAATGAGCGGCGTAAACATGTTTGCTATGGCCAAGGTCATGCAAATTGTTTTGGGATGGGACATCAATTTTAGTATTTGGGTGTCGTCGCTGACGGTGGCGGTTTATGTGACTCTGGGCGGTCTGAGGTCAGCCATTTTTAATGAAGTGCTGCAGTTCTTTTTGATTTGGGCAGGCGCGCTGCTGATTCCGATTCTCGGACTCTATGAAGCCGGCGGTTGGACCAATTTAAAACTGCAGATTGCCCACAGGGCATCGGATCAGTACGTTCACCTGTGGTCTGGCTTGGGTTCGTTCACGGACAACCCCATGGGAATCAACTGGATTGGCATTGTGTTCGGTTTGGCTGCGGTCATCTCCATGGGCTACTGGACGACGGATTTTCTTGTCGTGCAACGCATCCTCGCGGCAAAGGATATTCGCAGCGCGGAAATGGCGCCGATTATCGGAGCAGGGTTCAAGATGTTCGTTCCCCTGATCGTGATTCTGCCGGGACTTTTGGGCTTGGCCGTTCTTCCGATGAAACTCGTACCCGAATCGGTTGCCGCCGCCACTGGAATGCACAGCTACAACGACGTGCTTCCGTTAATGCTGGCGCGCTACTGCGGACCTGGGTTGTTGGGTCTCGGGATCACCGCGTTGATCGCGGGCTTCATGTCTGGCATGGCGGGGAATGTGAGCGCGTTCACTACCGTCTGGACGTATGACATCTACCGGCCATTGATCAATAGCAAGGGCACGGACCACCATTACGTTAACATGGGCCGGTGGACGACCGTTATCGGCGTGCTGATCAGCGTTGGCACTGCGTACTTGGTCATGCAATTCGCAAGCATCATGGACTACGTACAGGCGCTATTCAGTTTCTTTATCGCCCCGCTGTTCGGTACTGTCATTCTCGGCATGCTTTGGAAGCGAGCGACAGGTCCTGGCGGTTTCTTGGGTTTGCTTTGCGGCACTTTATCTTCCATCGGCATGTGGGCCTGGGTCAAAGCAGATCCATCCGCGCTGCGTTATGTGGCGCTCTCGCCGCATGCTAAAGCTCTGGCGCAGGATATGTTTCAGGCGCTGTGGTCTTTTCTCGTTTGTGTGCTGGTGACCGTTGTGGTGAGTTTGGCAACCAAACCAAAAACTGACGCGGAATTGACCGGCTTGGTTTACGGGTTGACCACCGTTCCGTCCGTTGGAGACATTCCCGTTTACCAGAAGCCGATTTTCTGGGCTGGTGTGGTTGCTCTCGTCTTCTTAATTCTGAACATCATATTTTGGTAGTTCTTGTAGCCGGAGGTTTAGAGTATGGTTTCCATTTGGTTTTTTATCGGGATATCGTTGCTGGTGAATGGAGTGCTTATCCTTGGCGCAGGCGTTTACGAGGTCTGGCATACTCCGGCGGAGCAAGTCGTGCTCTACAATCTGCACGCGAGCGTCTGGTGGGGCGGGCTAATGACTGTGATAGGAGCGTGGTACTCCTACCACTTCAAGCCAGGGCAGAAAAAAGCTTCTTGATGGAAAGTCGCGCGTCTGTTTCGGCTGAGTTTGAGACTATTTGAATTTGTCGCTCAGCCGGCGGAAGTAGATTGATTCTCAGCGAAGATGGAATGTAGGGCCGGATAAATCCGGCGATAAGTTTGATAGCCGCGCTGCATGGCGGCGCTGAATTCTTTGTTTGCGCTAACGCGCTTGGCGACCCGCACTGTAGCGTCGCAAGCTTCGTCCACACTCTTCCAGCATCCTGAACCCACGCCGGCCAGGATAGCCGCGCCATAGGCTGCGCCTTCTTCTGCTTTCAAGATTTCAACTTCGTGTGCGTAGACGTCCGCCTGAATTTGCTGCCAGAGCTCCGAACAGGCGCCTCCTCCGCCGAGGCGGATGCGTTCGACGGGAACCTGAATCTCGTCAAAGATGCTGAAAGTATCTTTCAGACTGTAAGTCACGCCTTCGAGTACCGCGCGGATGAGATGTGCGCGAGTATGCGAGGCGGAAACGCCGACAAATGCGGCCCGAGCGAACGGATCGAGATGCGGAGTGCGTTCTCCCATCAGGTAGGGCGCCCAGAATGCGCCCTCGGAACCTGCTGGAACCGCGGCGGCTTCGGCGGTCATGCGCTCATAGGGATCGCGGCCGTCATCGGGTCCCGCGCCAAAGCGATCGCGGAACCAACGCAGAGAAAGTCCGGCGGCTTGCGTCACGCCCATCACATGCCAGCGGCCGGGGATGGCGTGGCAGAAAGTGTGCAAGCGGCCTTTGGGATCAAGCGAAGGTCGATCCGTGGCGGCAAAAACTACACCCGAGGTTCCGATAGTGGCGCTGACCACTCCAGGGCGCGTGATGCCCATGCCAACTGCTCCAGCGGCTTGATCACCGGCGCCTGCGACCATGGGAGTTCCTGGACGCAGACCCGTTGCATCCGCGCCGGCTTGCGAAAGCCTTCCGCAAATATCTTGAGATTCGAAAAGTTTTGGGAGGAGCTTCACGTCAATTCCGGTTTTGGAGAGGACTTCGCGCGACCACGTACGGTGCGCGACGTCGAGCATCAGTGTTCCGGAAGCGTCCGCGACGTCAATTGCGGATTCGCCCGTCAGGCGCAGGCGCACGTAGTCTTTGGGCAGCATGATCTTGCGGACGCGTTGCCAGTTCTTTGGTTCGTGCTCGCGAACCCAGAGAAGTTTGGTGAGCGTGAAATTTGTCAGCGGGGGATTGCAGGTCAATTGGATGAGACGGTCGACGCCGATAGTGCGCTCGAGTTCTTTGGATTGCGCTTCGGTGCGCTGATCGCACCAGATCAGCGCAGGACGAATGACCTCGTCGTTTTCATCAAGGAGGACCGCGCCATGCATCTGGCCGGAAAACCCCACGGCGGCGATGGATTCAGCGGAGAGGCCTGAAGCTTGCAGGGCTTTGCGAACCGCGAGCGTGGCGGCGCGCCACCAGTCGCGCGGGTCTTGTTCCGCCCAACCAGGTTGCGGACTGGCAAAATTTGCGTGCTCTTCCGTGCCAGACGCAAGCACTGTGCCGTACTCATCGAGGATGACAGCGCGAGTCCCGCTTGTTCCGACATCGATGCCGAGGATTGGGATACAGCCCCCTTCTTACACGTGACTTGCACGTGATGCTGGTTCGTACGCCCTTGGATGAGGGGAATTGATTCCAGGAACCGGCCAAAAAGGAACAGCGATTGCGGGTTCCGTGAACGTTCACGGTGGACATTTAAGACTAGTGGCATCGCCTTGTCAACGCGCCAACACAGAAAGTGATGCCCATTTGGCTGCGCGATTGACAAGTCGCAGCGCCAAACACACAATAATCTGCGCGATGCACAAGTACTGCATCCGCGGCGGGCTGCAACTGAGCTTGGTGTGCGACCTTCGAATCGCTACGGATACGACGCAATTCGCTTTGACTGCTGTGAAGGAATGTCTGATACCTGGGATGGGAACGTTCCGTCTGGCGCGATACCTTGGCTTGGGACGAGCAAGGAGAATTGCTGTCACCGGCGAATATTTTTCAGCGCCGGATGCTTTTGCGATGGGATTGGTGGATTACCTTGTCCCTGAACCGGAGTTCGAAGCCAAGGTAAGAGAGGTAACGCAAAACTGCCTACAGATCGCGTCCGAGGGGCAACGACAAACGAAGCATCTGCTCGGAATGGCGTTTGACCTAAATTGGAATGAGTTTCTGAAGGAGTACATGGCAAGCCAGGAGAAAACTCTGGCGTCGGATGAACATCGAATGGCAATGGCCGCCTATCGCGAAAAGCGTGAACCGAAATTCTCTTCATGAAACAGAAGTGAAAGAGAGCACGAGTCTGGAGGCCTGAGGATGAGTGATTCGACCGAAACAATCGATCGCAGAAAATTTCTAGGTAAGTCTGCGGCGTTAATTGCCGGAGGCGCAGCGCTGCCGAGCACTGCGCTTTCCTATGAAAGAATCGTTGGCGCGAACGACCGCATTTCGATGGCGCATATTGGAACGGGCAGCCGCGGGAGTGATTTGGCATGGATCGCTGCACAACTGGAGACGAGCCAAAACGCAGAAATCACTGTGATTTGCGATTTATGGAGACTGAACCGGGAAAAAGCCGCAGCGATAAACGCGAAATACTATGGCCGGGCCCCCCGATCGTTTCAGTATCTGGAAGAAGTGCTTGCCCTGAAAGACGTGGACGGGGTGATCATCTCCACGCCGGAGCATTCACACTCGCCGATTCTCAAATTGGCAGTCGAAGCAGGCAAGGACGCTTACGTTGAAAAACCGATGGGTAACGTTCTGGCCGAAATAAAAGCAGCGCGGGACACGGTCGCGAAGAGTGACCGGATCGTGCAGGTCGGGACGCAGCATCGCAGCGAACCGTATCAAATCGCTGCGCACGATCTGGTGCAGATGAGCGTACTCGGAGACGTGAGCAAAATCGAGATCGTTTGGAATTACCACGGGCCGCGATGGCGTGGGCGTGAAGAAACCAAGCAAATCCGCGAAGAAGATACAGATTGGCGTAAGTGGCTGCTAACGAAACCCTACAGGCCCTTCGACCCGAAGGTGTATTGTGAGTTTCGTTTGTACAAAGAATTTTCTGGCGGGATTCCGGACCAGTGGATGAGCCACGCGATTGATCTCGTACACTGGTTCATGAAGGACAGCTTCCCCCGCTCGGCCATGGCGCATGGCGGAATTTTTGCTTGGCACGATGGCCGCGAGAACGCAGATACGTTTCAGGCGTTGTTCGAATACCCGAAGGGCTTTCTGGTGAGCTACGCGACGAGCTTTGGAAACGACGCTCCTTCTTCGACGCGCTACATGGGGAAGAAAGCTACGCTTACGAATATTGGCGGTGAGGGCAGTCCTCGCTATCAGTTGGTTCAAGAGAAAGGGAATCACGAAGACGATGCGGACATCGACAAGAAACGGCCGGCGAAATATGTCCTGCCGCCAGGCGAAACAAAGCTTCCGCCGCTGGGCATCGACGACAGGACACTGGAGCACATGGCGAACTGGTTCGAGTGCATGAGGTCGCGAAAGCAGCCGCATTGCACTGTGCAGGATGGATTCGCGCATTCAGTAGCGAACATGATGGCAACGGAATCTTACTGGTCCGGCAAGAAGCAATACTGGGATGCAGCTAGCGAGACATTTAGCGATCGAACGCCCGGGAGCTGAATGGGAGATAGTTGAGCGTTCGGCTTCAGCGTGGAATCGAGTGAGGCGTTCAAGCGCGATTAGGAAAGATATTTGATGGTTTGTTCGATCAGCTTCGCAGTTGGAGCATAGGGATCGCCGGGCGCGTCGAATTCCATCGAACAATAGCCACGAAAGCTGCTGGCCTTCAGAATATCGAACGATTTCTTCAGGTCTACGTTGAATTGCTTGTCGTCATCATTCGTCTCGCCATCCTTCACATGGCAGATATTGTAAGCGTGCTGAAACATCGCTTGCAGAGCTCGGTAATTGAACTCAACGTCGCCGCCCAGCATGGAATTTGCAAAGTCTGGTAAGGCCCGCAGATAGGGATTGTTGACGGACTCGATCACCTTGACAAGGAAGAACGCGTCTTCGCTCACTAAATCGTCGTTCTCAAGCGTGACGACAATATTCTTGTCCGCGGCATATTCGGTTACTTCGCGCAGGCTTCCTGCCGTGAGCTCAACATTCGGGGAAGAATTTCTCGCAGCGGCGATGTGCGTGCGTATTCCGGGAGAGCCGATACGCGAAGCGACGTCCACCCATTTTTTCGCAAAGGTGACGGCCTTATCCCGGGCGGAGCCGTCGGCGTCATAGAAACTGTTAACTGTGCTAACGGCGATGTTTACGACGCGCACCTTTAGCTTCAGAAGAATCTGGCGGAAATCGTCAAGATAGTCTGGCTGCAAGGATGTGAAATGGCGGCTGTGTGGCTCAATGTTGTGAATGTTGAATTTAGCGACGACATGGGCCGGGAATTCGAGGAGATTCATTCCAGGAAGGCTGGTATCGCGGTCGCGATTGTCGGGGCTCAAAATGTACGCGCGAAACGGATACGACGCGATGGAGATGCGCTCGCGTGGGTGGATGGGGAAAATGATGTGTGGTTCGAGATCGGTATTTGGCAGGGCGCCGACGGCGCTGGCTGCAGTGAGTCCACCTGCCGTCAGAACCGAGATTTTTTCCAGGAACGCGCGCCGAGTTAGAGAGTTTGTTTTCTGCATACATCCCGTATGGCAATTATCTGCGCGGAGCAGCATATCACCTTGAGGTCAGACGCTTGGCGCTTCCATGGCGTTACGAGCACTGCAATTCGGCGCCATGAGGAGAACATGGGACGAAAATGTTTCTGCGCCTGGCTCGCTTGACGCAAGCCGCGAAGGTGAATAGCCTGTCGCTAGATGAAACGATGGTATGACTGAAGGGATTACAAACCAACTGGCGAATATCGAAACGGAAGGGACTGCCGTCCGCGAAGGCGAACTGCTTTGGACGCCGAGTGCTGCGCAGGTGGAGGGCGCAAACCTGACGCGATTCGCCAAGTGGCTGGCGCGCGAGCGGGGCCTGGAATTCGGTAGTTACGACGACCTGTGGCAATGGTCCGTTACCGAACTGGAGGAATTCTGGCAGGCGATGTGGGATTACTTCGGCATCCAATCGTCAGCGCGGCACACCCGCGTGCTCGGCAAGCGCACCATGCCGGGTGCGGAATGGTTTCCCGGTGCGCGGCTCAACTATGCAGAGCATGTGTTGCGGAACGAACGAGCCGGCACCGATGCGCTGCTGTTCATGAGCGAAACAGCGCCGCTCATCGGTGTGCCGTGGGAAACCTTTGCAGACCAAGTGCGCATTCTCGCGACGCGGCTTCGCGAGCTGGGCGTGCGGCCTGGTGACCGCGTTGTTGCTTTCATGCCGAACGTTCCCCAGACGATGATCGCGATGCTGGCGACAACGGCGATTGGCGCGATTTGGGCTTGCTGCTCGCCGGACTTTGGATCGAGCGGCGTGATCGACCGCATTCAGCAACTTTCTCCGAGGATTCTTTTCTGTGTCGACGGCTACCGTTACGGTGGTAAATCATTTGAGCGCAAGAAAGAGCTCGCCGAAATAATCGCGGCGCTCGAAGGCCTCGAGCATGTCGTATACCTGCCTTACTTGAATGCGGAGGATCGCGGTGGTCCTTGCGATGGCGCATTGCTCTGGAGCGATCAGTTGCAGCATGCTCCTGTCTCCCGTGAGGAATTCGAATTCGGGCAGGTTCCTTTCGATCACCCGCTTTGGGTGTTGTTTTCTTCAGGCACCACGGGCCTGCCAAAAGCTATCGTTCAAAGTCACGGTGGCATTTTGCTGGAGCAATTGAAGCTGCAGCACTTTCATATGGACTATCGATCCGGGGAACGCGCATTCTTTTTCACGACCTCGGGCTGGATGATGTGGAACTTTCTGGCAAGCATGCCGTTGAGCGGAGTTTGCCCGGTGCTGTACGACGGGAACCCCGCGTACCCCGCGCCGGATGTGCTTTGGAAGGTGGCTCAGGATTCGCGTGCCAGTTTCTTCGGAGCAAGTCCGGCGTATGTCGAGGTGATGGTCAAGGCCGGGATCGTGCCGCGCGAGCGATTTGATTTGTCGCATTTGCGAGCGGTCATGCCCGCGGGTTCCCCGGTGTCACCGCAATGCACCGCGTGGTTCTATCGAAGCGTGAAACAAGACCTGTTAGTCGCGACGGGCAGCGGCGGGACGGATTGTTGCACGGGATTCGTTGGCGGCGTCCCAACGCAGCCTGTTTATGCCGGTGAAATTCAGGGACGCTCGCTGGGGGTTGCGGCCTTTGTGTTCAATGAAAAGGGCGAAAGCGTGGTGGACGAAGTCGGTGAGCTCGTATTGACGGAACCGATGCCGTCCATGCCGGTCTTTTTTTGGAACGACAAAGATGGTTCACGGTACCGCGAATCTTACTTCGATGTGTATCCCGGCGTTTGGCGCCACGGTGATTTTTTCCGCCTCAACCAGCGCGGCGGCTGTTTCGTCCTGGGCAGGTCGGATGCCACGCTGAACCGCCTCGGAGTGCGAATCGGCACAGCCGAAATCTATCGAGCGCTGGCGCAACTCGAAGAAATTGAGGACACACTTGTAGTGAATCTCGATTTGCCCGGCGGAAAGTTTTTCATGCCGCTGTTTGTGAAACTGATCGATGGGTTGCGGTTGGATACGGACCTTGAGCGGAAAATCTGCGAGCGGCTTCGGTGCGAATACACGCCGCGTCATGTTCCAGACCGGGTTATCCAAGCGCCGGGAATTCCCATGACGCTCACCCACAAAAAGATGGAAGTGCCGGTGCGCAAGATTTTGCTCGGTGTGCCCGTCGAGCAGGCCGCCAATCGCAGCGCCATGGCCAATCCCGATTCGCTCGATTTTTTTGTGAATTACGCGAAGACGCAGAATGATTATTCGCCTGCCGCCGACCACGTGCTTGCCAGCGAAAAAACACAGGCTCGCACTATGGAGACAGCCGATGGGCGCTGACGGCAAGATCCGCAGTTTTACGCTGCCTTCCCAACTTGCCGATGTGCCGGGGAGCGATGGCTGGCAGTCGATGTATCCGTACTACACGCGGTTCCAGCCCGAAGACGA
>DATDHE010000591.1:0-18906 GCA_036521695.1 Candidatus Acidiferrum sp.
AGGAAATATCGGAGCGACACGATCATGGCAAGAATTCTAGCGGAAAAATCCTAATCCAGCTTTGCGCCAAGTCATTGATTTTGCAGGTGTACGATGTTTTGGCGAGGCACAGGCCGCCTAACCTCCTCCACCAAACGAACACTAAATAAAATGAAGACAACTCATCGGACCATCGCTGGGACCGACAGTAAAAGGGACTGTGTCGTGGGCTCACGCGCAGTCTCGATTCTGCTACCACACTGAACGGCACCCCCAAGATCAGACTCCCCTGAGGTTTTTCGGGTGGACACTATTGGGATAAATTGGGATAAGCGCTTTTCACAAACCGCGCCGCCTTTTCGGTGGTGGGTGACGTTTTTGGCGAGACTCAGTTGCTTGATGGCCAGAAGCAACCGAGCTGGTGGAGCTAGCTTTCAGGAACCGAGGAAAGAACTTTCAGCTGCGTGTTCGGGAAGTAGTGCTCGAGAATCGCGCGGAAATCGGAGCCGTGTTGGGCCATGCTGCGCGCGCCACGCTGGCAAAGACCCAGACCGTGCCCTTGACCGGTACCCTCCAGACTTACTTCCCCACCTTCCTCATGCGACGTGAAGTTGTTACTGGGGACGGCGTTCCAGCCGAGCACGCGATCAACTGCAAGGCGCCCGATTTCTCCGCGGAGCAGTAGCGCGGCATCATCGTGCGAGAGATTGCGGGTCCACCGGACTGGATTCTTGTAACAGATCTCGCACAACACAGAAAAATAGGGATAAGCGGTTTGAGGCAAGCCGATTTCCGCAAGCGTGCGTGTGTGCCCGCCGCAACTTCGCGTGAACATGGCGGTGATCGGTTTCTCATCGAAAGTAAGCACGAGATCGCGCGTCGCGCTTGCTGCAGTAGCTGCAGGGCTATCGGCGGCGGGTGGTTCGCGAAGAAACTGGCAATGCGTGAGATCGCAGAAGTCGAAGTTCGAGTGCCGCCCGCCGCCGGCAACAAAATAAGAACGGCTGACGACCGCTTGAGCCTTCAGAGCCTCGGGCGGAGTGCCCGGAGCGGATTCCGCCTGCACTACGGAGGCGACTGCGGTTTCAAGGTCCATGCTGACGACCGGAACCAACTCGCCATTGGCGACCTTCAGGTCGAGCACACCAAAGTAGCGCCGCTTGGTTTTTCCAGTTACGCCGATAATGAACCCGGTGGCTTGCTGATTGCGGCCGCAGGCGCGCATTTGTGATGCGCGAATTTCCTTGCCTCCGCAACTGAGGAGCAAGCTACCGCCAGCGGACCGGATGCGCAGCAGGCTACAGGCGGATCCACCACGCAAGAAGATGCGCTGATCGGCAGAGGAAATGAGCAACTCTCGGGCCGGTTCGGCCGCGAGTGTGAGTTCCTGCGCATGAAAAACCCCGAGGACGCCGATGCGCACGGTGCGGTTTTGCGCCGGCACGATTAAGGGAAGTCCAAGCGAGAGCAGCCACGCGCAGAGCCAGCGCATTGCCTCATTCCTCCATTTGCCGGAGGATGCGCCCGGCGGTTTCCGCAGCTTTGGCGCCAGTGACGCTGTGAATGCGGAGGAGGAGAAGAATCTCGGGTTCCTCTGCGGGAACTAGCGCAAGAACAAAGCCATCCGCGGGAGCCCAGGAAGCGTGCGTGCAAGGCGCAGTGCCGGTTTTCACGAGAGCCGTGGTTTGTTTCAGTTGATGTCCAATCGCAGCGCCCGTACCGTGCAGGGCTGATTGCCGCATTCCTTCGATCAGTGGCGACACGCCAGGCTGATCCTTGCGGCGATACAGTTCGAGATAAGCCCGCGCCATGTGCAGCGGTGAAATGCGCCACCGCGCTCCCAGGCCCATGAAATTAGCGGCTGTGGATTCGGCGCCGGGCGATTCGAGTCCAAAGGACTGGACGAGCGAAGCAAGCTGCTCGGGCGAGACACTCTCCGCCAGCAGATGAAAATAGGTGTTGCAGGAGACCGCGACTGCGGAAACAACGTCCAGTTTGCCGTGCGGCTGGGGCTGCCAGCATCCACTCGCTTTGCCGTTGCATTCGTAAATGGGGTAGCGGAAATCATGCCCTCCGGCATAGGCCAGCGCCGTAAAAGGTTTCACTAGAGAGCCCAGCGGAATGGGCTTCTCGGAATTCTCCCAGTGACTGGCGAGGACAGCGCCGGACCGCGCATCCAGCAAGAGATACGATGCTTCACTTCGTGCGTAGTTACGCTGGAGAATTTCGACAGCGGATTGCGCGAATAGAGAATGCGTGTCGCTGCTCGTGGGTTCAGATTGCCGGCAGAAAGCAGGAGCCGCAAGAAACCAAACGAAAAGGAACAGGAGGAAATGGCCAGCGTTTTTTCGATTGGCTATTGCGCCCATGCGTAAACGACCGTTTGCGTCTGGCGGTCGGCTGCATCGTGAATAACCATCTTCTCAGAGGAAACGCCCCGCAGCGTAAAACTCAAGCTGGCCATGTTCTCAAAGAAAAACTCCGGGCTTCCGCCATTCTGAGGAGCGCCGGAACCCAAGTCCAGCATCTTAGTGAACGTGACGAAGTTTTCCCGCTCGTGTTGATGATCGAATGCGGCAGCAAACACGGCGGCAGAGGCTGACGGCTTTTTATTTATTCCTTCAAGAGCGCTGGCTAAGAAGGCGGCATTGTCAGACACGATCAGGTATTTTCCACGAACGGCGATGGCCAGCGGCCAGAGACCATCCAGCACACTGTAACCGGAAGCGGTTTTCCATCCGACGCCCAGCTGTCCGGTTGTGAGTCCGGGGCGAACAAACTCAACCAGCGCCGCATGCACTGCCTGTTCGTCCCAGTCGGCTTCTCCGCGAAACGCCACAGCGGTGTGAATGCGGATGAATACGCCAGCGGAATCGCGCTCGGTGCTCTGCATGCGCAGTTGCGCGAGAACATGATTCTTGGCAAACACGGCTTGCAGCGGTGCGCTGCTATCGCCTTTGCCGGAATTTTGTGCCGGTGGCTGGTCGATTCGCGTCTCCAGGTCCGAAGCGGAACCCGTCTCCCCGCCGCCCAGTTGGACCTGAGGAGCCAGCTTGTCCGAGGCCGCGGGTCCTAGATGTGGTGCGAGGATTTTTTCGGTGAGGAACTCCAGACATTCTTTGCCATCGGGGTCGGCCTTTGCTTCGTAGATGCCGGTATTCGCGGGAACGAGGCTAAGAATCTCAGCAACAGCTGTCGGTCCCTTCGATTCTGGAGCTTCGTGGCCGACGTCCTTTCGCAACAGGACGCGCTCCTCGTCATACTCCTTTCCGGAGCGCGTGAGATCGGAAACTGCGGCGCTGTACTGCTTCATGTCCGTAATGTTTTGCTGTATCCAGTAGGATCGGAAGTAGGGACTCGGAACGATTTTCTCGAGGTTCAGGACCATGCGCAAATCACCGGGCGCGCCGGCCGCCGCTACCGAGCGTGTCCACCACGGCTCCCCTTCCACGCTCTGCGCCTTGTCGCCTGCCAGCAGTTGCAGGGCCCCGGCCATCAAATCTTCGCGCGTCGCCAGCAAAAGATGATCGCCAGTGACCGCGAACGCGACTTCGCGATCGGATTCCGGGTCCTGGCGATAGAAGAAGTTGACGCCTCCCGCGGTGCGCGTCTCGAATTGGGCCCGCGTTTGCCACAGCGCCGATTGCATAGAGTCGGCGGAAGCCAGCCGCGTGATGTACAGAAATTGGAGTTTCCCGATGTCGTAGAGGGCCAAAACACTCTGCTTGCCGGCCACTTGATGCAGCAAATCCGCACCCACCGGCACACCCGCGGCCTTGGAAAACTCGTTGCTCGCATCCTGCAACCTGAGGAGCAGGCGCGACTGTGAGAAGACATCGTAATTCTTGCTTTTGAGCCAATTGTCTTTTTCCTGGGACTTGTCCCAGGCCCCCAACAGCGACGCAAAATCTTTGGCTTGCAAGTACAGAAGCGCGCCCGAAGGCGCAAAGTGGGAGAGCTCAGGCTCGCCTGGAGTCGCCACGCGGTACGCTCCCCAGGTCACGCCAAGAAATCCAACCGACAAAAGTGCAACCAAGATGGCGCGTTTCATGGCTTTCCTCCTGGTTTCGCAACTGTTTTTGCGGGTGCGGCAGCCTGCGCAACGAGCCGCGGCCGAACCAAGCGATCCTGCTCCAACTCCGCGTGTAGAATCGGCTGACGCGCCGCGTTGGCGTGTTGACGCCGCAAACGCGCTCTGACGTCCTGCAACTGCGCGGAGATGCGCTTCAGTTCCGCAGGCGATTTTTCGAGCTTCTGCGCGATTTGCAGGTAAGAGGCCGCCTCATCCAAACGGTCAAGCCGCAGCATCGCCAAAGCGACTTCGTGGGCAAGCTCGGCTTGCTGAGAAGGCTGCATCGTGAGGCGCAGTGAAGTTTGCACTTCGTCTTGGCTGACATCCGTCTCCTCGAAACCGAGAATCTCCTCGTCGTTTGGATTGGCTGGCGCGACTCGCCCAAGCTGGCCTTTTTGCAGCAGCTGCCCGATCGACGCCAGCCCGCGTTCGTCCTCCGGAATGGAGACGGCCGCACGGAAGAAAGGCACGCGCGCATCTTCTCTCGACGGCGAATCCGCCAGTGCTTTCGCAAGCACTTCCATTTTGGCGTGTGCGTCTGTTGAGTTCTGCGCCGCGGCCAAGCGGGACTCATAGAAATAAGGATGGTCGGCGGCCGCTGCAGTAATGTCTTTCGTGCCTGTCGCCAGAAGCTTCAGCTCACCGCTCCCAAAGTCGCTGGGCTGCGGCAAACCCGCCAACGCGGCCGCCGCTTGCACGCGGAGCGCATACGGATTCTCGGACGCTGCAGCGAGCTTCGCGAGGCCTTGCGCTGGCGCGGTCCTGTCCTGTGTGGCTGCTAGTTGCGCCTTGGCGAGCCTCAGTTGGAAGGACGGCTCCCACGGAGTAGCCTTGGCAAGCGGCTCGAGAAACATCACCGCCTCCGCGGGATGCCCGGTCTTCTCGAACAGCGCCGCGGACGAGTCCATATTCTGATACGCATCGCCCACCACCAGGACGAGCCGCTTGAGCAGCGTGACCGCCTCTTGCGTGTCGCCGTCGGCAATGCGAATTTCCGCCAAGCCCAGGAAATTCGTGGCAACAAGCTGGTGCTCTTCCAACTCGCGCGCAAACACGAATTCCAGGATTTTCCTCGCCGATGGCTTATCGCCGCCCTCAAAAAGCAGCCGGGCGCCGGTCCGCAGACTTTCGGCCGCGGGCGCCGTCTGCGGGTCTGTCTTGTACCCGGAGATAATCGCGTCCAGCGTTCCCAGTTTCGAGGCGCACTCCATTTCATACGGAACGAGCGGGGAGGAATCCGAAACCGTAGGGTCTTTTCGCAATGCGGCGATGAGGTCGGTCGCCTGGCCGTATTGCTTCGTCGCGACCAGATATTTCACCCAACGAAGCTGCCAACTCCACCAAACGGCTCGCGCATTTTCTTGTTGCAGTCCTTCCGCCTTTGCGGTTGCCGCCTGTACGGCCTCGAGAATGCGCTGGTAGAGCCGTCCGCGATTCGCCAGCGGAATCCACGATATATCGACGATATCCTGCAGAACGATCGTGGGATCGGGCGCCGCGGTGGACAGCTCGAGCAACCAGCTGGTCGCCGCTGCGGGATCGCTTTGCAGTACATAAACACTGTGTAGTACCGCGTTGGAACGATAGTTCCCATTGCGGTGGAGATAGGCGCGAACAAGCTGTTCGATTTCAGGCTTCAGGTCCGCGAACAAGCCGCGCGTACGGACGTGATCGCACGCACGGCCGAAATCCGCCCAGAAGGTTTCCGGCAACCGCGCGTTGTTGACCTGATTCAACTCTGCCGCAAAGAACAGCTTCCATTGCACGATGGCTTCGGCGCGATTCTTGGATTTGAAATAAGCAAGCGCCAGTTTGTCGTGAATATCCGCACGCGCCGGCGCAAGCTCCAGCGTGTACTTGTACTGCCCGATGGCTTTGCCCGTGTCTCCCAGATCCATGTAGTAGTCACCGAGAGAAAGATAGGGGTCTGCCGAGGCTGGGCTGTGTTCCAATTCGGCGGGTAGGAAATCCTCGGGCGTGCCTTGCCGCGTATCGGCAAGATATTCGCCATAGCGCGAGGCATAATAGAACCAGATATCTCCCGCCAATTGAGTGTTGCGGTCCACCTGCTTGCCGACCCGCTCCCGGATGGTTTGATCTCCGAGAGCGTTCACAAACGCCGTATTGATGGTGGGCTGGCTTTCCGCAAAGTAGAGTCCGACGAGGGCCGTGTACGACTTGCCCCAAACCGGTGGCCGTGAGCTGCTGCGTGCAGTGACTACAGCGTTGGCCAGCTCCGCGTCTCCATTTGCAAGAACAAAATCCGCTGCCGCCTGCCCCCAGGGCAACCAGGCTCCTGTGATCTGCGCGAGCTTCTGTGGATCCCTCTTCAAGAGAAGAGCGAACCACCGCGCCTGGTTGACGCCAGTGAGATTGTTGGTTCCCAAGCTGGACAGCAAGCGAAATTCGTCGTCGATATCGCCCGCGGCACGGTAAGCCTCAGCCGCGTCCTGGACGACCGGATTGCGAAATTGCGGAGGGAACCGCGGAACGACGTTTTCCAGTTGTCGGGCGAGCTCGGTAAATTTCAGCCTCTCCCGCTGAAGTTGCTCGAACGCGGCAAGTTGGCCCGAGTTGGCGGGATCCATCGGAGCCTTTGTCACCAGTCCGTAGCGCCAAGTGGCTTCCTGCTCGGCCAATCCGGCTGCTTGTGCGAGTGGTATGGCAAACTCCCTTACGTCTGCGTCAGACATGGGAGCGCGCAGTGTCTCAGCAAAAGCCGCAAACGTTACCTTTTGTTCGGGAGTGAAGTAGCGCGAAACGGTCGCGCCCATTTCCGTAAGCGCCGTTCGCATGCCGCTCCGCGCGTTTTGCTTTCGCGTGGCCAGGACGTGCTCGCGCCATTCTTTGTCGGAGACACCAGCAATTCCCTGCCTGGCGACTTGTTCTTTCAGGACTGGGAGCGAATTCGACGCCGAGTTCATGGCGTTTTGCAGAGTCGTGTAGGCCTTCTCTTGCTGCCGGAGGCGGGTCATAACGCGCACATAAGTCTCTGCCGCTTTATGATTTTCCTGCGACGCCAGCAGTTCGTCGCCGGCTAGGCTGATACCTTGCTCCGCAAAGCTTTTTGCCGGTTCCAGAATGCCCCAGCCTTCCAAATGGCGGGCGACCTCAAAGTAGTTCCCAGCCCGCTCCGGAGCCACGTCAATGAGCGCGGTCTTTAGCGCAGCGACGGCATCCGCGTTACGCCCTTGCCGGGCCCGCACCTCCGCGATCTTCTCCATCCACTTCGGATCCTTGTAAGCCAGTTGGTAGAGATGCTCGTAATCGCCGGCCGCATCGTCGAATCGCAGCAAACGCTCTTCCAGCATGGCGCGCGCAATGTGCAAGTCGGTTCGGTCCGGCCGGATGGCGATAGATTTTCCATAGGCATCAATCGCCGCCGGATAGTGTTCCAGGCTGCTTTGCATGCGCGCCAGCGCCATCGACCAGCGGTAGTCGCGCGGCGACTGCTGGATGGTCTTCGAATAGAAATCCAGCAACTGCTTCTCGCGCTGATACTTCTGCGCATAGAGAGCCCCCTCCGTGGTAAGCGCCTCGTCTTCCGGATAGTTGTTGATTAACTCTATGTATTGATCCACCGCGCCAGGGTAGTCCTTGAGTTGCGTCAGCGCGGGAATCAGCCCTCGGCGCAGGGTTGCGATCCGACTTTTGCGGTCGTCGGCGCCCAGCGGCGCATTCCGGAACAACGCAATTTTGTCCAGATAGAATTGCTTCAAGCCCTGTGCGTCACCCGCCCTGGCGTAGGTGTCCGCCATTGCTGCGAGATACTGGCTGTCGTAAGGCGAATCCTTCAACGGGCTGTCCAGCAACATGCGCGCCTGCTGAAAATCCTTCCCTTCCGTGCACTTGCGCGCAGCTTCGAACGTAAATTGTGTGCTTAGCTGCGGGTAGGCGTCCTTGGCAGCTTGCCGCAGCACGGCGATGGCCTGCGAGTAAAGTTTTACGCGCCAGTAGAAGTCCACCGTTGAGCGCACAACTCCCAGAATCTTCGGATTGGCCTGATACAACGCCTCAATATTTCGCTGCGCTGCAGCAAAATCCTTTTTGCTTTCATAGAACCGCACCAGCGCATAGAGCAACTGGATTCGCGTCACAGGATCCGTCGCGAGCGCGGCCTGCTTCTCGAGTGCCTTCTGCCGCACGGACTCCAGGGATCGCTGCTGGGCAATCAATTCGATTTGCGAGGCTTGTTCAATGGTTTCGGCGTGATCCAGCGCGGCGCCAAGAAAGGCCGCCATCTGCGGCGATTCGTTGGCCGCTTCCAGCACGCGTATCCGTAGATTGACGGCAGGCATCGCGTAGTGCGAATCCACTGCGAGCTTTTCGGTCGTTTCGTTCACCAGGTCGCGGAGTTTCGGACGGCGCGCCAACTTCAGCAGACGACCCAGAGCGGGCGAGTTTCCCGTTGTCCAACCCGCCTCAGCGGGCGGCATATCGCTCGCCACCGCCGCATCCGCGTATTCCCGCACAGCTCTCGTATAATCCTTCTGCGTCTCGTAAATCGCGCCTTCTTCATATCCATACAGAGTCGGATTCCCTAATTTCTTTCGGCCTTCATCCATAAGCCGCAGCGCATTGCTGAAATCGAAGTAGTCCCAGTAAATCGTGGCTGCTTCCAGGTAGCCATCCGGCTGTCCCGGAGCCACTTTCGGAATGCGCTCCCAATACGGACCGGCTTGCTGCAACAGATCGCGGTCCGCGTAGATGTCCCCGATGCGGCCAAGAATTTCCGTGTTGCCGGGATTCGCGGCTAGAAGATTTTCTTCAATATGCACGGCAACCGCTGTCTTTGCCGGGTCAAAATAAGCCAGCGAACGGAAAACCGAAGAGGCGGTACGGTCGAGTTCCTGCTCGGCAGGATACGCTTCGGCCAGCCCCCGCAAAACCGGGGCGCCCTCTTCAAAATGCGAGCGCCAGATTTCCGCGTCCGCCAGTTCCGTGGCTGCTGCCGGGTTTTTCTTCACAAAGTCCGGCCAACCCGCGCCGTCCGTTGCTGGCGCCGACTGCCGCAGAGAGGTCAATTCCTGCTCGAGCTGATGGTTGGAAGAGAGATACTCGAAATACTGGCTCCGCAAACCGGCGTCTTCAAACCAATGCTGCCGGATGAGCGCCACCCAAGCCGCGTGGTCATAGGTCGGTTTCGAATGATAAGCCTGCAGCAAATTGCGGACGAAATAGAGATTGTGCGGGAATCGCGCGTCAGCAAACTGGTTCAACCGCACGTACATCGCCGGCGTACTTCCGCCGACCGATGCGAAGTACGCTCGCAGCACGCTGCCGTCGAACTGCTTCACCGCATCTTGCGTCAACTGCTCGAGCGCGGAATATTTCCGGTAGCGCAGGTAGAGGCGCGCCAGCTTGCTGTACCAGGAGGGATCGGAGAAACGCGCGAAGGCGCGCCGGTACACGTCCTCCTCTTCCTGGCTGAGATTGTTTTGCTGCAGAAACATCGCAAGCCGCTCGTACAGGCCGGGATCGTCAGGGTTGTGATCAATCTCCCGGCGCAGAACACCCAGCGCCGGCGGAACCTCTTTCAGCTGCACCAGCCGCGCCAGATAGCGTTCGAGGACTCGCGAATACTCGGCCGAACGCGCACCGGTCTCCTGTGTCTCTGGGTTTCTTCCCACTTGAAATGCGGAGCTTGGGACCTGTCCCCGCGCGGGCGGTCCTTCCTGTTCTTCACCGCCAGCCTCGCCTTCCGTGTCCTGCTGAAAGCGCTGGTAGCCTTGCGGACCACCAAAGTTTCCGGTGTCCACCACACGGCTGCCGAGCGGAACCTTATCCGCTTCGTCGGCGAGCTCCTTCAGAATTGCGTCATAGATCGCGAATTCGTCCTGCGGTTTCTCCAGCCGCGCGTCCGCGTCCGCCATTAGCAGCGCAACGCGGGTGCGATCAGGCGACTTCGGAAACAACGCGAGAAACTCTTTTCCCCCCAGCAGTAGGGCTTCGCTCTGACCCGTGCTCGAATAAAACTCGAGCAGTTTGACGTGCAACTCCGGCCGGCCCGCCGCGTTTGGAAAACTCTTGTCCAAAAGCGCCAGCAATTCGGCGCCCCGTGAACGGCGGAAGTAAGCAGAGGCGCGCTGTTCTTCGTCGGGGTAAGCCCTGTCCGGGGACGTCGTATTCAAGATGAGCGACAGGATCCCGTTAAAATAGCCAGGCCCCTGGTCCAACGCGGCGATGTCCTTATATATGGACAATTCGCCGCTGCCCAGGCGAATCGGGGATTCCGGCGAAGTCAGAAGCATGTCCGTCAGCCGCGTAAGCGCGTGCTCTTGCGCATCGGGTGTGCCCTTGCTGTTGTAAAGCGCGAAATAGTAGCGCGCGGCTTCTGGATACGAGTGAATGTCTTCGAGCAGGCGCCCGCAAGTGTAGAGTTCTTGCGTCGTCCACGCGGAATTTGCCGCCTCTTTGTGCAGCCTCAGGCTGATGATAGCTTGCTCCGCGGCGTCCAGCTTGCCTTGTTGCTGGTAGTAATAGAAAACGCGCGCAGTTGCGTTCAGGTCTTCGGGATTCTTATTGAGAGCAGCGCGCGCCGCATCCAGGAACTTGCGCAAGCCCTGCGTCTGTGCCAGGAGGTCGAAATAGCCCTTCACAAGCTCCGGTTGCCATAACGGCTGAAAACTCTTCTCGTAAACCGCCAGTCCCTGTTGAATGGAGCTTTGCTTGTATTCCACCAAGGCTTTGGCTTTCACCGGAAAGATTTCGTCCTTGGGAAATTGCTTTTGATAGCCAGCAATCAACTGGTTCGCCGCGTCGAACACCTTCTGCGTCACCAGGTACTCGAGGAACCGCGCGTAAAGCTGTTCCTCTTTCGGATAGCGTGCAATCCACGCGCGATAGGTCGTGATGGTGGATTCTTTGGGCAGCCCTTGCGCCTGAATCACGGTGAGAATGCGTTCGAAGGCGCTCCACGAAGTCTGTTGCTTGGGCGGTGTCAGCTTTTCGCCCGCGAGTGCCGGCGAATCGCCAATGATTCGCAGCGTTGCGATTTCGTCCTGCGGCCGCAACCTGCGGTGATAAAAATCCGCCAGATCTTGTTCCGCAGCGGCCTTCTTTGGTGCCATCTCGGCGTACGATTTCCAATCGCGCTCCGCCGCTGTGAAATCGAGCTGCTGCTCATCTTCAAGTGCGCGCAGCGAATACAAATCCGCGTTTGCGGGTTGTTGCTGAAGCAAGTCTCCGAGGGCGGGACGTGTTTCTGCCGGCGGCCTGCGAAACAGCACTTCGCCGTACGGCAATTGCATCGCGCGGAAAAAGGCTCGTTCTACGTCCGTTTTTGCCTCGATGTTGTGAATCCAGGCAGGCAGCTCGCCCTTGGCGGTCAGCGCGAACGTGCTCGCGCCGACAAGAAGGACCGTGGCGCCGATGCTCCATCCGCGATGGGGAGCGAAATCACGGAACGATTTCAATGTCCACCCCCTGAGAACTCATGTTGTGCGCGATGTCTTCCGCCGTGACCGTCAAATGGTAAGTTCCGGGAATCATCTGCTCCGGAATGAACAGTGCGCCGGTATTGGCGTTGGCTTTCGCATCCCAATGCAAACTCGCGGGCGCTGCGCCTTCGAGCCGCGCTACAAGCGTGCGCGTGTTCTGTGACGCGGAAACCTTCAAGTCCACCGTTTCCCCGCGCCGATAGCGCGTTCTTGGCAGCTTGATCTGCACCGTGGGCGACTTGCTGGCAATCACGAAGGTCTTCGCTTGGCGGTAGGTTTGCCCGGAACGGTCGCGCATCACCAGGCGAACCGGATACGTCCCATCCGCCAGGTCCGTCGGGACCAGGAAGCGTGTTTGCCACGTGTCTTCGCCGGGCAAATATCGCAACGGCTTCACCAGTCCAAACGGAAACAGCGCCACAACCGAGACGATCGCTGGGTCCGTTTTCACGCGAATTACGGGGTCTCCCGGGCGAATCACGCGTGGCCGCAGCAGCGCCCGCGGCACTGCCAGGAACGATGTGTACGGCGTCACGAATTTGTATTGGCGCGACAAGCGGATGATCTCTTCAATGGAAGCTGCGTCTTCGCCATCACGCTCGATTTTTTCCAGCAATGCATCCACGCGCGCGCGGGCCCAGAGTCTCGGAAGTTGTGGATGTTCGGCGGATTCGCTCGGCAAGTTCGCTTTAGACGACATGGACACAGGCGCCCCGTCTCTCACGCCACGCACGCTAAAGCCAACCTCTTGCGCCGGCTTTTGATAACGGCCCACCCAGGTGGCTTCCGAACCGGCGAAGGACGCATCTTGCAATGGGTAAACAGCATCCACTGCGGACTCCGGCGAAACCGTCACTGCCAGTTGCCCGACCGGACTGCGCCCAATCTTCGAGAGGAACGAATTCAGCTTGAATTCGATCGGCTCTGTAGAAAGCACGTTTTCCAGAACGCCATCTTCCCGAGCCAATAGCTTGAAGAGAGGCAGGTTCGCATCGTCACCCACGCCAAAGATGTAGGTCTTTGGCCGGCTCGCTTCGGGCAGCCGTTTCCAGTCTGCTTCGTATGTCGCCGCCAGTTTCGCGTTTTTGATCAGGCCTGCGGTTGCGCCGCCGTCGCTCAGCAGCACCAGATACGGATTGCCTCCGGAAGCGCCGGATTCCCGTAGCGCTTCCTGCAGCGCTTTCTGAAGATCGGTGCCGCCCCGCAAGCGGCTGGCGCGTACAAAATCGAGGGCGTGTTGCATATTGTTACTGTCGGCGGTAACCGGCGCCTGCTGAAACGGCTGAACCTGGCTATTGAAGAGAATCAAATTGAACTTGTCTTCGGGCTTCAATGCGCGCAGCAAAGTCTCCAGTGCCTGGTAGCTGCGTTCGAGCTTTTCCCACTGCATGGATAGCGACGTGTCGAACAGAATCACGACTGTTTTTGCTGGGGTGGCACTGGTCGGCGAATCTTTTGTGGCAGCATGGTTCGCTCCAAAACCCAGCAGCGCATCCACAGCGAAGAAACCCGGTTCATTTGTGCTGCGAACCGGCGCGCTCTCCGTGGCCGAAGGCTGTCCGCTCAATGAATTGCGGTGCGTAATCACCACCAACGTGTCGCTGCCGGCTTTGTCCAAATCGAACGTCGCCACGAAATCCTCGGTGAGATTGACGTTCTCACCTTCGAACACTCCACGTATAACTTGACGCGTATTCTGCGCGAGCTGCAGTGGGTATGTTTTAGCGGGTGCCTGAAAGTTGGCCAGACCATGCGCGGACCGCAATTCGAAATTGATTCGGAGATGGTGCGCTATTTGAGCATGGTAGGCATCCGGGCGCAGAGGAATCGCGAAATACGATTTGAGATTCTCGACCGGAATCGTCTCGTGGTATTCGAATTCCAGGCGCTTCGTGCCATATGCCGGAATAGGAACAATCCGCGCACTGAAAATGGCGCTGCGCTTGGCTTCCTCGGCGCCGCGCTCCCCCATTTGAAGCAGTCCCGGGTCGATGGATTGCTGCTTCAATCCGTTGTAGATTTCTCCGGCGCGCTTGCGCTCCAGGATGACCGCGGGAATGCGCACCGGCCCGTCCCAAACGGCAAAATCCGAAACCGTCGCCCGGCTCGGCAGCGCGAAAACGTAGTTCCCTTCCTGAATGCCCACCGTATGATTCGCAAAGATTTGGCGCACAAAGATGCGAGCATCGCCATTGTCAATTTCAACGGTGATCTCCATTTCCTCGAGAGAAAGAATGGCGGGATCGGGCTGGGACTTGTCTCGCGGAATCAGTACGCCGCCGTCCGAGAAAGCAGGAAAGGGGGCCAATAACAAAAGCAAAAGGATGCTCAATGTTCGATTCATGGCTAAAATTTGCTCTCCGCAATGCGCACCAGGCCGTTGTCCGTGCCCACGTAGATATACCCGCTGCCTTCGGCAAGCGCCGTCACATTCGCCGAAGGCAAGCCGTCC
Source organism: Candidatus Acidiferrum sp. (assembly GCA_036521695.1). Lineage (GTDB taxonomy): Bacteria > Acidobacteriota > Terriglobia > Acidiferrales > UBA7541 > Acidiferrum. The sequence goes on from DATDHE010000591.1 coordinate 13,943, forward strand.
GTAATGACCGTCCAGCGCTCTTTCTCGCGGTCGTAAACGTAGAGTCCTTGATCCAAACTCCCTGCGAAAACGTGGTGCTTGGTTACCAGCATCGCGTTGGAATTAATCTCGGTGGCAGTGGTCGCCGTTTGGTACGCGTGGAACTTTCCCTTGCTGTCGAACCCCATCACGCCGCTTCCATAAGTTCCGATCATCCATTCGTCGCCGACCCGCGCGACCGCCGTAATCCAGTTCTGCGTCAGTCCGGAATTCCCTGCCGTGAAATTTGCTCTCACGAATCCCTTTTCGACTGCGGAAAGGCCTCCCAGCGTTCCGACCATCAGTTGGTCGTCCGCCACGGCCAGTGCATAGACGTGGTTGTTCACAAGTCCATGAAAGCTGTACATGCTGCGCGCGCCAGAGGCGTCCAGAAACGTGATGCCGGCAGGAGTCGCAATGGCTAATCCATCGTGGTAGGGCACCACGTCCGTGACGTGCTCGGCTATCAAGCCGTCCGCTGTTCCTAGAACTTGCTCCGGCTTCCCGCTTGCTCCGAAGCGCACCAAACCGTTCGCGGTCGCTACTTCCACCGCGCCGCTCTTCGTATCAGGCCAAATGCGATTGACGCAAAAAACGTGCTCATTCTCGACGTGCGCCGGGCGCGCCGGTCCGTCCGGTAGAACGTCGAGGCCGTGGTCGAAGTAGCCGACCCACAGTTGGCCATTGGCGTCGCGTGCCAGTGCGGATATGTTCCGGTCGCTCAGAACCGCAGGCCGCGGCTTGAGTACCTCCTGCCACCCAAACCCATTCGTCTTGACCTGGAAAATACCGCTGCGCGTGAGGACCATTACTCCTTCCTCAGTTCCCCGAATTTGCCGGACCTCCTCCGCACCCAGGCCACCGCTGTTCCGAGACGCGGAATGCCGAAGAGTCGAGGCCAGCGGCACGCGAACGACGCCTTGATCCTCCGAACCAATCCACAACTCGTCGCCTTCAACATGAAGGCAGATCACCAGGACACCGTTGGCCAACACGCGTGAAAAGCGGCCCCCATCAAACTCCGCTACGCCCAGCGGCGTTCCGACATAAGCCTTGTCCCCGGCCAATGTGATGGCTTGCACCTGCCGATCCGGGAGCCCCTGTTCCTCTGCAAACGCATCTGTTGTCCCCGCGTGCCAGTGCCGGACTCCCTGATCTAGAGTCCCGATCCACAAGTCCACCTCGGAGCCCGCCAGCGCCTGCACATATAAATGGCCCAGCGTGGGATGCAACTCTTGAATGGTCTTTCCGTCGTAGACCAGCACCCCGCGTTTTTTCGTGCCAATCAGGAGGTGTCCGTTCGTAACCGGCAGGATCGCGGTTACCGTGCGCACATCCGCGTCTGCGGGATAGAGTTGCCGGAATTTCTGCCCATCGAACAGCAGAATGCCTTGGTCCGCGGTGGCCAGAATCAATTCTGGCTGCGTTGCTCCTGCGACTTGTCCAACCGCCGCTGCCACTAACGGCGAACCGGGCAAGTCCCGCCCCGCGGAGAATTCACGGACAAAATTGCCGCGCAAGTCGTATTGCTGCAGACCTGCAGGCCCCGCGACGTACAAGCTGTCTTGGAAGTGCGCTACCTGCGCGAAAACTTCCGGCGAACGCACCGACTCAAAATTAAGGTTTTGCTTGGGATAAAATGGCCGGACCGCAAAGGCCAACTCGGTCTCCGCTCGAAGTTCCTGTTTCGAAAGCTTGAGTGCTCGCGAAACCTGCCACAGCACCACGCCGCCCAAAAAACCAGCGGCCACTATCGCCAATCCGCCTGTCCACCACCATCGCCGCCCGCCGAGAGAGACCATGATTCCTCTTCGAGTTACCAACGCTGGAACGCCGATTCCGACACAAATCTTGCAGGAAGAGTTCCATCTGCTTTCTTCGAGGTTTGACTACATCTTGCTTGAATCTTAGGCGGGCTATCGTGTTCGCGAAGAAACGGTGTGTCTTAAAACTTACACAATTAACCCGAATGCTTCTAGGTCGAGAGTCTCTCCGAGCTCACGCTCCTGGCACGGCAAGAGGCTGATGTAGATGTATAGCTACAGAACATTCAGGGCTTCATCGATTCGCTCCGGCCTCGCGATCCTCTGGTGCGATGTCAAGAGGTCACACGAAAACGCGATCCTCGAGGGGCTGCAACGGTTTTGCAGACCGTTGTTCCGAAGAAGCCGCAACCTGTGCAACTAGAGTGCAACCGACTAGATTGCTGAGGCGTGCGCAACTTCAATAGCGGCGCTTCGTAAGTGCTTGGCTGACATCGCGCTGACGTACTGTCGCCTCGCGGCATCGTCTTGTGACGATTGACAACGGTGTTGGGAAACGAACTGGAATGTGTGACGCAGCTGGTGCAGAGGCGTGGAGCTATGACATCGTCTCTGGTAAGGGCTGGAAGCTAGTGCGAATTTTTCCGGTAACGACTAATCAGGCATTCGCGGGCGGGGCCAGCAGTTTGTGGCGGACTCGCTATCGAATTGTAATCGGTCCGTCTTTCTTTGATGGGTATGCCGCTACTTGAAATTCGTCCTCATAAAACACGTTCGCCAGCTGTCGGCATTTGTGAATTTCGACGTGGTGAGAATGATGACGTAGCAGGTCGACCAGTTCCCAAATTTTACTAATGCTGTCCTTGGACGTCGACTTGAACCAAAAGATGGCCCGTGACGCTACGAACCCCTTCGGCGGGTGTGGAAGGTTGGCATTAAACCAGTCAAGAATTTCGCGAAGGCGCTTCCATTCATCCTTGCTCAGCTCGCCAGAGTCCAATAGCGCATAAGAAGCAACGAGCACGCCTTGTGGGCGGCGTGAGTGTCTATCGACGTGCATAGTCACGAAGCGCAGGAACACAAGGCCCATTATACGGAAGCGCGAGCAAGTGCCTTCCGGGTAATCGCCGAAGTCGGGGCCAGTTCCAATGTTGTCGCGGCTCTGCGAGGCGTGCGGCGGTTCTTTTACTGTGTATCCGAAGGGGTCCCTCGCTTCTTCCACCACTCTTTCCAGAGGTTGGTGTAATAGTCGGGATTTCTTTCGAACGCGCCAATGTCGGGGCCATAATCTCCGCCCATCGGGAACGCCTGTGCCAGCCCGAACACAGCGTGATACTGCACATTCGGGTCGGGATCATCCAGACGTCGAACAAAAAAATCGGCATCCTTCTGGCCCCCCATCGACCGCAGGGCGACCATCGCTGCAGCGCGAATGTTTCCGAAACGAGAATAACTGAGCGCCACCAGGTCATCGTGCGCACTTGGATCTTGGATTATCTGTAAGCCAACGAACAGAGGTTCTTCAGTTCCCGTATAGGAATCCACGAATCGTCTGACGGCAGCCACGCTCTCCGGAGTCTTGGTCTTCAGTTGTAAAGTCAGATAGGACCAGACCAGTTTCCAGTTTGATGAAGTCGAAACGGCGCTCAACGCCACCAGAGATTCAGGGCGAATGACATCAAGATTCTCCAAGTAGGAAAACGCCTTCAAGGCCTCGCCTGGATCTTGTTGCAACGCCACAGCCACTAGCGCCGATTCCAGCTTAGCCTGTCCGGGTTCTCCTCCCTGTACTGGAAGCGAAGCGAATGGCTGCGCCGCAAACGATCGGTCACAAAATGTATAGGTTCCTGCTGGAGTGGCCTTCAGAAACAGAAGATAGGCTTCTCCGGTCTTTACCGAAGGCACCCGCGACATGCCCGCATTATCCAATGTATATTCGAGGGCGATCGGCGAGACTGCCGTGCCCTTATACAAATCTTCAGCCCGGAGCATGGCGCGCCATGTTTCTATTACGAAGCTAAGTCCTCGTTCGGACTGTGCTGTTTGCCGGCCCGTCATGCTAAGTGAACTCACGGTGCATTTGCAGACCAGATCCGACTCATCAAAAAGGCGAGAAGTTGCCGGGCTATCTGTAACGATCTCGCCCGCTGCTGGGCAGCTCAACAACGTAAGAAAGATCAGGCACCAAAACAAGCGCTTTATCATCGGAGAGGCTCCCGTAGAAGCGAGTATAAGCGCCGTTTTGATATAAGTCGTTACGTCGGGGAGATTTCAGGAGGCCGTCGTCCCGAGTCGCGGATCATGGCTAGTCGGTTGTCGACAATCCGGAAATTACCTCGATTTGGATACGCGAGGATTGCTGGGTCTGGTAACCGGGTATCGTCCAAGTTGACTTGAGCGCATTTGAGTGGAGTCGAGGTGTGGCGCAGTGGTTTAGGTGGAACCTATCTGTTACCGACCCTTTCAGTTGCCGGTGCCTCACTATTCCCACCATGCTTCCGTTTCCACACCCCGCTCATCGGTAGACTCACGCAATCGCCAAGACCATTGCATGTGACGCTGTCTGCAACTTCTGAAAACAACATGGGAGTTGTCAGGCTCATCGCCAATCTCCCTTTCTGTCGTCGCTTCTCGCGTCCGCCTTCAACTGAGGCCCCTTCCCTCCGCCAGAGCCGCCTATCAGAACATGCAATGTCTTCGAATGAGGAGACCCAACATGCCTGGTTCAAACGTTCAAACCGGGAATCGGAGAAGTTGATTTGGGCGCAGTTGACTTTACCCGTTACGCGACTTCCCGGGACTTTAGCACGTCACTTTGGATTTTCGCAGGGCGTTGACGGCGTTTCCCCACACTTCGGCTGACACCAGCCGTGCAGGATAAGCACGGTGCGGAGCGTATACTGCCCTTGCTTTTCGTCGTAACTGAAGGTGTCTGCAATTTTTAGTTCGGTGCGGTCCCATTCAGTCCCGTCAGCCGCAATCAGTCTCACTAGCACACTCTTGGGTCGGTTTCCGCAATTGTGGCCCGTGAGAGGGCTGTACGAGACAAACGTGCTGAAGGCAACTTCCCCGGCAAACGACCCATCGTGTATGTCCAAGGCTGCCGTTTGTCCGGATGCTTCTTTCTGCTTCTCGGAATAAATCAGCGTAACGAGCACCTTGTAGTCTGGCTTGAAAGTACAC
>DATDHE010000592.1:0-7086 GCA_036521695.1 Candidatus Acidiferrum sp.
CGAAAGTCGAGGTGGGGTCCGGTGGAGAGTCCGGTACTTCCTACAAGGCCGATCGTTTTCCCGATTTCGATGTGCTCGCCCGCGCGAACGTACATGCGTGACAAATGGAGATACATCGTCTCGTAGCCGTTGGAATGGGCGATGTGCACCATATTCCCTTCGCCGCCTTTTAAGCCCGCGAACAGAACGCGGCCGCTTCCAATCGCCTGCACGGGCGTCCCAATTGGCGCGCCATAATCCGTTCCCATGTGCGGACGAACGGTTTTCAGTATTGGGTGGAAGCGCGCGTTGCTGAAATGCGAAGTGACCGGCGCCGCAAACTTGAGCGGTGAGCGCAGAAACGCCTTCTGCAGCGATTTGCCGTCGCCGTTGTAGTAAGCGGGGCGCCCGAATTCGTCATGGAAAAGGAGCGCCTGGTATTTTTTGCCACCGTTGTCAAACTCAGCGGCGAATATCTTTCCGTAACCTGCCGTCTTGCCACTGGCGTACTTCTTTTTCTCGAGCAAGACCCGGAAGGTATCGCCTTTGCGTGGATCAGTGTAGAAATCCAGGTCGTACCCGAAGATTTGCGCAAGGCGCATCGCGAGTTCCGGCGATTCGCCGGCTTGTTCGATGGCGTTGAAGAGAGAATCATCGAGCCGTCCGGAAACTGCCGTGACTTCTATCTTTGAGGGAATCCCTTTTACTTCGGCGGTGAAGCCGGTATCTGCCGGCACAATCTTCAACATTCGGTCCAGATCGATCTTGTAATCGATCTCGCGCAGGTCGCCCTCAACGGATCGCCCCACGGTGATCGTATTTCCAGCGCGGACCTGCCGCAAGTTAAATGCATGCTGCGCCGCCGAGGAAGCGTTGGCGGCATCCTGATGGCTCAGGCCGAACTTTTCGAGAGCGGAGGTGAAATTGTCGCGAGCAAGAACTCGCTTTTCCGTCGGAAGAATGAGTTGCGCGCGTATCACCGCCGCCTCTTCCTGGCCGAGCTTCACTTGATGCTCAAATTCAGCCAATGCGGTCAACCGTAGGCGAAAAACATACGTGAGAACTCCGGCGCCAAAGCACAGTACAATGACCATCACTATCGCAAAGCGACGATTCACTCTTTTCCCCTGCCATTCGCCAAATTTGCCGGCTCGCTACACCACACAGCGCGGCGGCCACAAAGCGCATCCGCGAGCAATACAAAGCAGATTACCACGAACGCTTTTGTACCAAACCACGATTGCAGTCAAACACGAATCCCATCCCCTGCGTCCAATCGCGTAACCTTCGGAGCCGCTTAACCTCTTGATGAAATTCAGCTCGTTCTCAAGTAGGATGCAGCCATGATTTCAGACGCCTTATCCCGCCGCTCTTTTCTGGTGATGTCGGCGATGTTGCCGTGGGCGCTTCGGTCCCGGGGAGCGGCGCCGATTCCGGTCGGGCTCGAACTCTACTCTGTGCGCAATGCCCTGAAGGATGATCTTGCCGGCACGGTACGCGCGGTCGCCAAAATGGGCTATCAATGCGTTGAGTTTTACGCACCGTATTTTGAATGGACTGAGGGCCAGACCAAGGATGTGCGAAAGCTTTTAGATGACCTAGGCATTCATTGCTACTCCACCCACAACGACGGTTCATATTTGGGTCCGGAAAAGATTTCTCGGGCTAGCGATCTGAACCACATTTTGGGCTGCAAATATGTGGTGATGGCCAGCTCTCATGAGAAACCCGGACTCGATGGATGGAAAACTGTCGCGGATTCGCTGAACCTCGCCGCCGAAAAGTTGGAGCCATCAGGAATGAAGGCCGGGTATCACAATCATCAGACGGAGTTTACTCCTGTCGACGGCATTCGCCCCATCGAAATCATCGCGAAGAATACAAGGTCTTCAGTCATGTTGCAGCTCGACGTGGGCACGTGTATCGAAGCCGGCTCCGACCCCGCGGCCTGGATTTGGGCGAATCCCGGCCGCATCCGATCGCTTCACCTCAAAGAATGGTCACCAGAAGCCGGGAAAGGCTACACGGTTTTATTTGGCGAAGGCGTTGCGAATTGGAAGGCTATTTTCGAGGCAGCAGAAAGCGTTGGGGGAGTGGAGTACTACCTCATCGAACAGGAAGGCAGCAGGTTTTCGGAACTGGACACGGCAAAAAAGTGCCTCGAAACGTTCCGTGCCACGTACCACTCTTGATTCGTAGCTAGCGTTTTTCGTTTACTTGCCAGAAGCGAGTGCGTTAACAGGTGTGGTCTGAGCAGTCGATTCGGCAAAATAGTTTTGTTCGCGGAGCTTGCGATAGACGCGCCCTGCGACCACGGCAGCCATAGGTCCCTTAACGCTGCGGGTGTTTCCCCGGAGCAGAACAGCCAGCGCGATTTTCGGATGGGCTTCGTCCGCGTACGTCACGAACCAGCCGATGTGCGATGGAGTGGTGTGATCGTCGCAAGTACCTGTCTTGCCGAGCGGTGTCTCGTCGCCGCCGTGGTCGAAGCTGGACTTGCCCGTACCGTAGAGAACGGCGGCCAGCATCCCCTCGCGAATTTCCGGGAGAATCGAGCCGATATTCAAGTCGCGTTTCACGCGTGGCGCGAAACTTGCCACGTCTTCCGGGGTCCGCGGATACTGCAGATAATAGAGCGTGCCGCCGTTCGCAAATGCCGCGGCTAACGCGGCAAGTTGCAGCGGAGTGATCTGAATTCCCTCGCCGTAACTGGACATCCGAGCAACGCCGCCTAGCGCGGGCGGCGCGCTGGGGAAAGCGCCGGGATGCTCTTCCGGCAAGTTGTAACCGGCGAGCTCGCCCAGACCCAGAAGGCGCGCGTACTTCGAAACCGTGTCAAACCCCATGCGAAGACCCAGTTGCTCAAAAAACACGTTGTTCGAGTGGGCCATCGCATCGGTCAAATTCATGTACTTGCGGTAGCTCACCTTGAGCATGGTGTCGCGCGTGATCACATTTTCTTCGAGCGCGGCGAGAGCGATGGTCGGCTTAATTGTCGAGCACGGGATGTAGCCATCGCCGAAAGCAATCTTTTGATTTACGACCGTGAGGATGCGGCCGGTGTTGGGATCGACAGCGACAACAGATCCATTGTAGCGCCCCAGAGCTTCGACGACGGCCGCGCGAACGACCGGGTCATCAAACGTCGAAATGTCAGCGCTAGTGGAATCGGCAAAAGTGGGAACGCCGCGGTAACGCGAAGCATACTTGCGGGATTTTGCGCTGGAAGTCAAACCACCCGGCGCAGCGGGAACTGGCACGGCAAAGAGCGCCGTGACCAGAATTGCGAGAACCGATTTTGCTGCTTTCTTCACTAAACCGCCTTTGGTCCGCGACTTCCCCGAAAACTCCCAGGGGCGAATACTTACCTCATCCTGTACTTACGGTCAACCTGCATTCACAGTCCGTTTTCTAAATCGCCAAATGAAGAGCTTACTCATTTGATGCCACTTAGCTGCGTGGCGTAGTGCCCACTTTGTTCCGTAGAGAAACAGCATCTCTCACGTTGAGACACATTCTAGGCACTCAGGGGGATAGTACGCAATAGCTCAGGCGCACCAGTACGTTCGTATGTGCTTTGTTATCAACGACTGACCATCGGGACAGGAGGCTGAATTTAGCTGACCTTGCGTCCGGTAAGGATCGCCGTTCGGGCATGGAAGAAAAGTCGACCTGTCGCATCTTGAAACGGACGTGTGCCACTCAGGTCGTGTAGACGGTCTTCTTCGAGAAGACGTCGAATTTCCGTTGCGCGTTCTGATGGCGTTTTTGTGGTCGCCAGCCAGCGCTCCACTTCAGGAGTGAGATCGTCGGCAGTAGTGACGGAATCCGTCTCCAGGCCGGCGTCACGAAAAAGCTGGAGCAGTTCGCTGATCGCAAGCGTGCGGACGTGTGAAGGATCGCGCAGAAGTTCCCAACGGTCTTGATAAGCTGCGCGCTCGGGATGTTCGCTGGCGAAAATGTCTTCCACCACAATCGTGCCGCCAGCACGGCAAACGCGAACCATTTCGCGCAACACTTGCAAAGGCTTCATAAGATGATGCAGCGCGAGCCTGCACACAACTACGCCGAACGCTCTATTGTCGAAAGGGAGATTTTGCGCATCAGCGGCGCGGAACGAAACGTTGGAAATGCCGCGCTCCTTCGTGCGCTCTTTGGCGATCGCCAGCATGGCGTCCGTCAGATCGACCCCGACGACTTCTCGCGCAGCGCCAGCGAAGGCTTCCGCGATATATCCCGGCCCCGTCGCGATGTCCAGAACGCGCTCATCACCGTTGAGATGAGCCGCCGCGACCAAGCGCCGAATGCGCTCTTCGTCGCTCACCCAGGGATTCGCCGCGAAAGCCTGCGCCTGTGTCCTGAACGATTCTCGAATGACGTCGTTGTGTTGCGTCACGCAAAAATCTTAGCACAGGCGTCGCACGCGAGCAGAGCGCCGGGCAGCTACCGTGTCGGACGGGCTTTGTTGGCGTCGGATGCGCCTGATGTGGCGGCTGCTGCTGACGCCTTCATGGGCGGTTTATCGGTGTGTGCGGACGCAGCGGCATGGCCGTTGGAGCCGTGCGCAGCGGCGTTCGGACCACCGGGAATCGCGATCTCCAGCTTCTTGCGCAGAGCGTTTTCCAGTTTGTCGCGGATATCCTTATTTTCTTTCAGGAAGCTGCGCGCGTTTTCGCGGCCTTGCCCCATGCGTTCGCCGCCAAAGCTGAGCCACGTGCCGCTCTTTTCGACCAATCCTTTGTCCACGCCGAGATCGATCAAATCGCCCTCGCGCGAAATGCCTTCTCCGTAGACGATGTCGAACTCCGCTTCGCGGAAGGGCGCCGCCACCTTATTCTTCACGACCTTGGCGCGCGTGCGCGAGCCCACCACTACGTCGCCTTCCTTAATCGCCTGGATGCGCCGGATATCGATGCGCATCGACGCATAAAACTTCAGCGCCCGTCCGCCGGTGGTGGTCTCGGGATTGCCGAACATCACGCCAATCTTCTCGCGGATCTGGTTGATGAAAATCAGGCAAGTCTTCGACTTCGACACAATCGCCGTCAGCTTCCGCAGTGCTTGCGACATCAGCCGCGCCTGCAACCCCATCTGCGGATCGCCCATGTCACCTTCGAGCTCAGCTTTGGGCACAAGAGCGGCAACCGAGTCCACCACAACAATGTCCACGCCTCCCGACCGAATCAGCGTCTCTGCGATCTCCAAAGCCTGCTCGCCGTTATCCGGCTGCGAGACCAGAAGATTGTCCACGTCCACACCCAGCTTCCGAGCATAAACGGGATCAAGCGCGTGCTCTGCGTCGATGAACGCCGCTTGGCCGCCGAGCTTCTGCGCTTCCGCGATTACGTGCAACGTCATGGTCGTCTTACCGCCCGACTCTGGCCCATAAATCTCAATCACGCGCCCGCGGGGGAAGCCCCCAACGCCCAGCGCCGCATCAAACGACAAGCACCCGCTTGGAATCACACTTACCGGCACCAGCACATCCCTGCTGCCCAAACGCATAATCGCGCCCTTGCCGTGATCCTTTTCAATCTGCGATATCGCCGCTGCCAGCAATTTTTCTTTTTCTTCTGTCATTTCACACCTCGGTAGAGAAGATTAGGGAATTTCGATCGCAACGCAAAGCCGTGGCCCGGGACATAGCAGAAGTTGCATAATCACACTTCAATTATCTTTTCGCCATGCCTTCCTCAACTCAGGGCCAAGCCAACCATCTCAGCCCTGGCGCTCGCAACCGTGCTCGGCGGCATGCTCCTTCAAGCGGGCGATGGCCATCGCCACTCGCACCGCCAGTTGCCGCTCCTCGGCGGGCTCCAGCTTGCGGAGCCGTACCAGCCCCCGCATCCGATCGCGCGCCTCGATGAACTCGCTTTCGAGCCTAGCATGTTCCGGACAACTTATCGCCAGACTCGAAGCCGAATACATCCTGCACCTGTTGAAAACCGCGAAAGGCAAATTACCATCAAGGCGAACAAAAAGCAAACACTATTTTTCGCCTCATCTTCGCCTCAGCTCGCGCGCCGCAAAATCGACGAATACGGCGTTTACGTGAGTCCGAGACGATGGTCCACCGGAATCGTCTGGCCGGCTTCCAGGAGATCCCGAACGTACAAGTCGATAGCTTCCCGTATATTCGCGAGGGATTCTTCGTAGCTGTGCCCCCAACTATGGCAGCCTTGGAGAGCGGGGCAATAAGCGTGCCAAGCGTCGCGACCATCTTCGAATTTATCCCCACGACCACTTCAAATTATCTCATGGCTTAAGAAATCGGCAAGAAATCTTACGGAGCACGAGGTTCCTACAGATTCGACGAGCATGGCCGTTAGCAGCTCAGCCTGCATACGCGTAAAATCCCCGCCCCGCCTTCCTACCCAACCACCCCGCCGCCACATACTTCTTCAGTAGCGGACACGCGCGATACTTGGGATCCCCCAGCCCCTCATGCAAAACATGCATGATATCCACGCACACATCCAACCCAATAAAATCCGCCAGCTCCAACGGCCCCATGGGATGATTCATCCCCAGCTTCATCACCGCGTCCACCGCTTCTGGCGTCGCCACGCCCTCCATCACGCAATACACCGCCTCATTTATCAACGGCATCAAAACCCGGTTCGACACAAACCCCGGCGCGTCATTCACCGCCACGGGCGTCTTCCCCAGCTTCTTCGCCAGCTCCATCGTCGCCGAAAACGTCGCGTCGCTCGTCTGCAGCGCACGGATCACCTCGACCAGCACCATCACCGGCACCGGATTCATGAAGTGCATCCCCACAAACCGGTCCGCCCGCCTCGTCAACGCCGCCAAGGTCGTCATCGCAATCGAAGACGTATTGCTAGCCAAAATCACCTCCGGCCGCAAAATCCCATCCGCCTCCGCCAACACCGTCCTCTTTATTTCCAATTTCTCCGGCACCGCCTCCACCACAAAATCCGCCGCCCCAATCGCCGCCATTTCCGTCACGCACTGCACCCGCCCCAGCACAGTTCCCTTCTCCGCTTCCGCAATCTTCCCCTTCTTTATCTCCCGATCCAGATTCTTCCCAATCGTCTCCAACCCACTCTCCAAAAACCGCTGCTCCACATCCCTCAAAATCACGCT
>DATDHE010000593.1:0-3990 GCA_036521695.1 Candidatus Acidiferrum sp.
AACGGTGCTTCAGAATTCTTCGCAGAGGTATTTGGCGACATAGGGATGCATGTTCGCAGCGCCTTCGGGGTTGCTCAAGTGCCGTTTGGATCCTGTATGGAAATAGAACTGGTCGCAGAGGTTCTCTGACGCTCACAAGTATACGTTCAGCGTTGAAAGGATGACTTTACAATGAAGGCGGTCTGCGTATGCGAATTCGGCGGTCCTGAAGTCCTGAAACTGGTAAGCCTGCCTGATCCTCGCGCCGCCCTACGGCGCCGTCGGTTTCCTTCGCACCACCGCCGATCCCGGGCTTTTGGGCGAAGCGGTGCGCGGCGAAGTGCAGCACGTCGATCCCACGATTCCGGTGTTCGACGTTCGAACCATGGACTTCATCGTCTCCGCGTTTCTGGCCGAACGGAGCTTTGCCCTCGAGCTTCTAGGGATTTTCGCCGCGGTGGCGCTTCTGCTGGCTTCGATCGGCATCTACGGCGTGATGACGTACACGTTCAGCCGGCGCACGAATGAAATTGGGATACGGATGGCGATGGGCGCGCAGCGCAGCGACATTCTGCGCATCGCGGTGGGTGAAGGGGCGCTGGTGGTGGCCGTCGGCGTGGTCGCGGGACTTGCCGGGTCGGCGGTCATGACGAGATTTCTGCGCTCGCTGCTATTCGGCGTGAAAGCGACGGATCCAATTACGTACCTGGCGATCGCAGGATTGTTGACGGCTGTGACGCTGCTGGCTTGCCTGGTGCCGCCGCATCGGGCGACGCGGGTGGATCCGCTGACTGCGCTGCGGCACGACTAAGGACAATTTGGCCTGACGCACTCTGGGAAAAACCAACTTTTGCGAAACAAAAGGCGTAGTCTAGCGTCTTACCTATAGCTGTCTATAGGAGAGGGCTTGCGTGAAGCCAAAGAGCGATGTGTCAGGAGCCGAAAAACATGTCTCTACTTTCCCGCCTTGCGGGCCTGCTGAAGATTCGTCGTCTCGAGCGAGATGTGGAGGATGAGCTGCGCGCGCACCTCGAAATGCGCGCGCAGGACAACCTCGCTGCCGGAATGTCACCTGAGGAAGCGCGTTACGACGCGCAGCGGCGATTTGGAAATTCTAGTCTTGTGAAGGAGGATACTCGTGCCATGGACATCGTCGGATGGATCGAAACCACAGGTCAAAATCTGCGCTACGCGGCTCGCATGCTTCGCCGGACGCCCGGTTTCACGCTCGTTGCAATTCTCACGCTGGCTCTCGGGATCGGAGCGAACGTCGCCATTTTCACGTTGGTGAACGCCGTGTTGCTGCGGCCGCTCCCTTATCAGGATCCGGGACGGCTGCTTTTTGTGTCTGCCGTGCTCCGGCAGACCGGAGCCACCAGCGCGACCATGTCGTTCACGAAGTTCTCGCAGATCAAAGAGCAAAGCCACACTCTTGAGAGTGCAACGGCTTTCTACTTTACAACCGCTAGCATGGTGGCGGAGCGGGAGCCGGAGGCCGTCAACACCGGCCGCGTGACCCGCGAATTTTTCAAGGTTCTCGGTATCTCTTCGATCCGCGGACGCGACTTCTTACCTGAGGAAGTTGCGCTCGGCGCGCCGGGAGTAGGGATTATTTCCGACGGTTTCTGGCACAGTCACTTCGCTGCGGAGCCAGCCGTTCTTGGCCGCTCCATCACGCTCGACGGCCAGCCAGTGACCATCGTGGGAATTCTGCCGCCCAGTTTCCGTTTTCCGTTGCAGTTCCCCGAGCCTGATGTCTGGATCCCGCGCGTGTCGGACCCCGCGGCTTTGCGTCCGGTTCAGGTGCGGTCCGGCGCGGGCTATTTGGGCGTCATCGCGCGCTTGCGTTCAGGTGAAAAGCTGGCGGCCGCCAAGGCGGAGTTGGACACGATTGATGCCCGCTATCGCAGTCAGTTCAACGGCTTTGTGGATTCGGAAAAGTTCGGCGTTTCGGCAGCGCCTCTCGAAGAAAGCCTGGTCGGTTCGCTTCGTCCGGGATTCGCGGTGCTGCTCGCGGCGGTTGGCTTCCTCCTGTTGATCGCGTGCGCCAATGTCGCCAATCTGTTGCTGGCGCGCGCCACTTCACGCGAGCGCGAGATGGCGCTGCGGAAAGCGCTTGGCGCTTCCAGTGGGCGGCTGGTCAGTCAATTGCTATCCGAGAGCCTGCTGCTCTCGCTTTTTGGCGGTGTGCTCGGTGTGGCGCTCGCCGCCGGAATTTTACCTACGCTCCGCGCGTTTAGTCCCGGCTCCGTGCCGCGGCTTGCAGAAACACGCTTGGACGCTTCCGTGTTGCTGTTTTCTGTCCTGTTGAGTTTTGTCACCGGAATCCTGTTCGGCTTCGCGCCCGCATTACAGGCAGCGGGCGGGAACCTTCAAGAAACCTTGAAAGAAGGAACGCGCGCATCATCCGACGGCGAGCACCGCGGCAAATTGCGTGCACTTCTCGTCGTGGCGGAGATGGCTGTTGCCCTTGTGCTCATGACCGGCGCCGGTTTACTGATGCAGAGTTTTTCCCGGCTGATGAAAGTGAATCCCGGCTTTTCGTCCGATCATCGCATGACGTTTCTGTTGAACCTCCCGCCCAACCGCTATGCGCAACCTGAAAATCAAACGCAGTTCTACCGCCAATTGCTTGAGGGTGTGAAAGCCCTCCCGGGTGTGGATTCCGCGGGGGTGACCAGCTACTTGCCGCTATCCGGGGCGTTCCGCTTTGTCTATTTCTGCCCGGAAGGCACGGTCTGCCAAGGCGTCGGCAAAGATTCGCTCACCGTTCTTTGGCAGGTCAGCGCCGGCTATTTTGATACCGTGCGCACGCCCGTCCTTCAAGGCCGGGCGTTCACTGAGCGAGACACCGCGTCTTCGCCGCCGGTCGCCATCGTGAATCAGACCTTGGCGGACCGCTGCTGGCCCGGCAAAAATCCCATCGGCCGGCACATCGCCAATTCGCGCGATATGATCCAGCGCGAAGTGGTGGGCGTGGTTTCGGATGTGAAGTTCAATGCTCTAAACACCGCGGATTCGGAAGAGCTGTATTTGCCGCTGGAGCAGGTGCCCTGGCTTTCGACCACTTTGATCGTGCACTCGATGGGGGATGAGCAGGCGCTCGTCTTGGGAGTGCGTACCAAGATTGCGGAAATTGATCCCAGTCTCGCGGTCACCAGCGTTGCCAGCATGGAGTCCACTGTGGCCGCATCAGTGGCGCAGCCGCGCGTTCTTTCGCAGTTCGTCGGAGTTTTTGCGGGCTTCGCGCTGTTGCTTGCGGCCATCGGGATTTATGGCGTCATGGCGTATTCGGTCGCCGCGCGCACACAGGAAATGGGCATACGCATGTCGCTGGGCGCGGAACATCGCGACATCGTAAGGCTCGTCGTCGGGCAGGGAATGCGCCTGGCGCTCCTCGGCGTGGCCATCGGCATCGCGGCCTCGCTGGCGCTGACGCGACTCATCGCCACGCTGCTATTCGGCGTGAGCGCCAGGGACCCGCTCGCATTTTCGCTCTCGGCAGTCGTTCTTGTAGCAACAGCACTAATCGCTTGCTATCTCCCAGCCCGGCGCGCCACGCGCGTCGATCCGATCGTGGTGTTGCGCTCCGAGTAGAGACAGGCCACCGAATGGAGCGCCCTTGTAGCGCAGGTGGATCGATTTCTCGAGTGTGCCGGCGCTTCGGAGGAGGAAAGGCCGTGATTCGTCAGCCGGTCGAGAAATAGATTTGCCCAGATCGTAAAGCTGATACCGAGAAGGAGACCTCATGGCCACAATTCAAACCGCAACCGACTGGCGGAGGGAGTGGTTCGAGATTGCAGACGCAACCTATTTGAACACTGCAGCCCATGCGGCCATCCCCCGTGTGGCCCTGCATGCGGTGCAAACCTCAATTGAAGCCAACAAGTCTCCGCATCACATGGACGACGTCGTTTTCTTCGAAGCTCCAAGCCGAATTCGGGCATCCCTCTCGAAAATGATTGGGGCGAAACCGGAAGAAATCGCGCTCACGACCGGGGCCAGCACCGG
>DATDHE010000594.1:0-8731 GCA_036521695.1 Candidatus Acidiferrum sp.
ATCTGTGCATCGGTTTTCTTGTCTGCTGGTCGGACTGGGCCGGCTAAGAGCATTGCCGCGGCAAGTCTGCAAGACACTCTGACTGACGCAACCTGCCTAAGCTGGGTGGCGGTCATAAAGCACACCTCAATTGCTTATATAGACCACGCGCGTCTCCTGTGGGTTGCACCATTGAGAAGCCGAATTGCCCGCTACTCCGCACGCAACATCGAGACCGGCTCAATGCGTACCGCTTGCATCACTGGCCGAAGCGCCGCCAAAAATGCACCCGCAAAAATCGCCAGTGACGGAAGCGCCAGCATCTGCAAATCCGTGGCCCTCACCTGATAAAACAGAGACTCAACATAGCGCACTGACAACATGCCCAAGCCAACGCCCGCAACAGCTCCCACAAGCACCATCAGAAACACGTCCGTCGTCACAAGTCGCGCGATGCCCCCGGCTTGCGCACCGACCGCCATGCGGATCCCGATCTCACGCCGGCGTTGCAACACGGAGTAGTGCAGCACGCCATACAATCCAACGCCGGCGAGCAACAACGCTACAATCGCAAAGAACAATGCCAGCGTTGCCAGAAGTCTCTCCCTCACCGTATGTGACTGATTGATTTCCAGTTGTGTGCGAATGCGGCTCACGCGAAATTCCGACCGCGCCCGCGGCACTTCCTGGCGCAGCACCGCTGCCAGCGCGCGCGGGTTCAAGCCGGACGTGCGCACCAGCAAAATTCCCGCCCCGCTCTTCCCCAGCTGTCCTTCTTTGTCGATGGCACGAAACGGAACATAGAATTGCGGCAAAATCGGCTCGCGCAAGCTCTTGTACCGGACGTCACCTACCAAGGCGACGATTTCATATCGCAGCCGCAAACCCTCATCCATGTTGAGGTCAAACGTCTTTCCTACTGGATCTACGCCATCGAAGTAAGTCTTCGCGAAAGTTTCATTGACGAGCGCTGCTCCGGGATGCGTATCGCCCGGCCGGAAGTCTCTGCCATCGATCAACTGAATCTTCATCGCTTCCAGCCAGCCCGGCGAAACAGCGCGCATGTAGGACAGGACGCCGTTAGGTGGCCCGCCGTTCACTGAAATAAAGTTATTCCAACTGCCGCCACCGAGAAGTGGTGAATCCGTCAGCGCAACCGTCTCCACTCCCTGGACGCTTCGCAAATGTTCGGCAACCTGCTCCCATAATTCCACCGGCTGGGGACTTTTCGCGACGGCATCAACAACGAGAAGCCGGTCCGCCGAAAAACCCGTCGGCTGATGCGACAAGCGCTGAAACGTAGTGACGAAGAGTCCCGCCACAAAAAGCACCAAAAAACAAAACGCCACTTGCACGGCGATCAACGCGTGCATCAAACGCCGCTTCGAATGAGGATCTTCTCCGCCCTTCAGTGCGCTAACCGGATTGACGGCCGAGGCGCGCAGTGCGGGCGCCAAGCCAAAAAGCAAAGTCACGCCAAGCGCCACCGCCAAACCGAAACCCAACACTCGCCAATCAGCGGGAAGCACCAGCCGCGCCGGATTATCCGGCGGATTGATCATGCTCACGACAAACGGCCCCGACCACCATGCAAAGAGCGAGCCGACAGCTGCCGCGAGCAAGGCCAGCCACGCGCTCTGCACCAGCACCAACTGCACCAAGCGCCACCGCCCGCCGCCGATCGAGACGCGGACTGCCATCTCGCGAGCTCGCGCCGATGCTTGTGCCGTCATCAGGTTCGCCACATTCGCGCAAGCGATCAGCAGCACCAACGCCACCAGCACTCCGAGCACGCCGAGTGGCCGCCGCGTTTCTGACTGGAGATCGGAAACGCCGGTTGCCGCCGGCTCGAGCAAGAGTCTCTGGTCTAAAAAATGATCGATGTCTTCTTGACGCATTCCATGAAAGCCTCGAGCTCGCTCCGCTTCAAAAGCATAGGAAGTTGCCTCCAGTTTTTGCCGCATCGGTTCGAACGCCGCGCCCGGCTTCACCACGGCCAAAGTCCTGTGCCAGGTCCAGTCTTTGTGCGTTACTCCAGGGTGCATCATCGTCGGCACGAAAATATCCACCATTACCCCCGGCTCGGTCCCGGTAAATGGCGCCTCGACCACGCCAGCGATCTCGTAAATCTCGTTGCCCATTCGAAACGTCCGCCCGATCACACTCGGATCCTGCCCAAAGCGATGCGTCCAGTAGTCGTACGACAACACCGCGTACGGATGCCCGCCTGGTCTCACATCGTCGTATTCGGTAAACACCCGTCCTAGAGCCGGTCGCAGTCCAAGCGTCGGGAACATCCAGCCGGAAACGTATTGCAGGTACGCTCTCTCAATCTCCTCGTCCGATTTGTAAGTCAAATCCACTGGCTCCGCGTAGGAAACGGCAAACAACTCGGCCTGATCTCTGACCGCCGCGCGCATCAACTGAAAATCCGGGTAAGCCCAGCCATCGAATGTCTGCGGCTTCCCCTCCGGCCCAATTCCCTGGCGCGACAAATCGAAAAGCTGCTGCGGATTTGCCACCGGCAGAGGCCGCAGCAAAATCGCGTCGATCAATCGGAACGCGGAAGTGCAAGCTCCGATTGCCAACGCGAGTGAAAGAATAGCCGCAAGAGAAGTGACCTTCGTCTTCTTGAGCTGGCGCAAGCCGAAGACTGCGTCCGAGCGCAAAGATTCCAGCCACGTCACAAGTTTCACATCTCGGCTTCCTTCCCGGTGCCGCAGCGTCGACCCCAACGCCCTTCGCGCCTCAACGGGATCGCGCCCCTGCGCAATCGCCTCCGCAATGTGCGCCTCAAGCTCCTCGTCAATCTCCCGATTCAGCCGTTCCCCGCGCACCACGTTCGACATTCGTCTCCACAACGACATAGCCATCCTCCCGCAAATCCACTTCCCAACAGCCGGCGTGCCTACTCGACGCGCAACATCTCCGCCGGATCAATGCGCACCGCGTGTAGTGCCGGCCGCAGGGCCGCCAGAAGCGCCACGCCCAGAATTGCCAGCAAAGAAAACCCCAGCATCGTCAAGTCGGTAGCCTTCACCTGGAAGAAAAGCGCTTCGAGATATCGCGCCGAAACCATTCCGAGCGCAAGCCCCGCCGCTGCTCCACAAAGCACCATCGCGAAAACTTCCACCGTCACAAGCCGCACCACTTCGCTGGCCTGCGCTCCCACCGCCATACGAATGCCGATTTCTCTCCGCCGTTGCAGCACGGAGTAGTGCAGTACTCCATACAATCCGACGCCCGCCAGCAACAGCGCCACTATCGCGAAGAACATTTCTAATGCGTGACCACAGCGACATTTCACGCCTCCCTCAAAACACGGTTCACCGCAAGAGTCACCGCCTGCCACCGCGACTCTTCCATCCCAAGCTGCTTCTTCCCCGCCGCCGTCACCTCATACAACCGCGCCCGTCGCCCCGTCTCCTTCGTAATCCACTCCGCGCGAATCCACCCCGCTTCCTCCATCCGGTGCAAAGCCGGATACAGCGAGCCTTCCTCCACCCGCAACACCTCGCCTGAAATGTCCAGAATCGCGCTCATAATCGCGTACCCGTGCAACCCCGGCCGCCGCGAAAGTATCTTTAAGACGAGCAAATCCATCGACCCCTGCAAAGAGTCCGTCTTGGCCATACTTAGACCTCGTAATACATAGACGTCTAAGTAGCCGAAAAGTTCCGTGAAAGAATCAGTCCGAGGACCGGATCGAAAAAAGGCAGGAGTCCTGACTCACGAGGAGATACTCGCGTTACTCACGAGCGCCGCGAAGCACAGTGTTCAGTCGCCCAAATTTTCCCAATTCCACCGCTTTTACGGCCTGTCCCAGCCGCGCACACGCGGCCACCAGCGACCTACGTTCTGGCAATACTGTTCGTAGTCCTCCCCGAATTTCCCGCGTAGATTTGGTTCCTCATAAAAGAACACGAACAGATGTATGGCTAGGGCAACCGCGGCGACGGCTGCAATCGCCGCTGTGCTGGCATGTCCGAATACAATCCACAGCCCAATCCAACCCGCTGCGAAGCCCTCGTACATGGGGTTTCGCACGTAGCGGTAGAAACCCACCGCCACCAATCGCTGCGGCGGCGCGACCGGAGCAGGTGTGCCGCGTCCCGTCCACCCGAAGTCCCATATGCAACGCAGGGCGACAGCGAATCCCAGCACCGAAGGAAGCACCGCCAGCCAACGCCAGCGTGCCGCGCCTGCGATTTGCACGCTGAAACCGAGCCATCTCGGCAGCAGCCAGAACCACAACGAGAAAAACGCCGCGCCTACCGCCAGGGACGCCAACGTAGTTAGCCATCGCTCTCCCTGCACAACCACTGGAATCTTCCCAGACTGTACGTTTGCCATAGGACCTCCTATTGCGCTTAGAATTTTCACTCCTCCGAGATTCCTGCGACTCGATTGAAGAATCCGATCAAATATTTCCAGACCAGGTAGTAGAAGACCAACACGGTTGCAAATGTTATCGCGACGTGCACATAGTAAATCTCCACTACACCAAAACAGAGCAAGCCGTGGGCGGTGGCTTCTAGGAAGCCCAGGCCGCGAGCGAGGAAGAATCCCGCAGGCGCAAGGAGGAAGGGAAGAATCGCGCCGTGAAGCCCCAAGGGCAGGTGCGTGTGCGACCGCGACGCCAAATGTAGCATGTTCCAAACGCCGAACAAATTGGGAACGATTGCCATGGGAAAAATGATGACCCGCTCCACCGGGACGGGCACCTGATAAACAAATCGCGCGATGCTGAATAGCGTCAGAATGACCAGCAAAAGCGGCGTCGGCACCGCTATTCCTGCCATGTAAGCACGCAAATACGGATGGTTGTTCATAAGGCTCCCTCTTACAGGTGGTACGCGAACACGAGAATCAATTGCGGGAAAAACAGAAACACGCTGACGCTCAGGCCAATCAACACCCAGTCGTACCAAGGCACACGTGCCGGGCGAGCGTCAAATTTGCGCAGCACCGCTGGCCAAAGGTCCCGGCGGAGTTCCGTGTTCACCGGGGGAAACGATTGCTTCAGAGCTTCTCGAATTTGGCGGTCGTCGTGTTCGGTCATTTCCTTACCCTCATGTGCTGTGCTTTTCACTCAGGGCCTGACCCCGAGCTGCTTCAATTGCTTGCGCAGCATGCGAACCGCGCGGAAGACACGCAGCTTCACTGCACCAGCAGATGTTCCCAAGGCGTCGGCAATTTCGTCGTAGGGCCGCTCTTCGATAAGCGCCAGCGTCGCCGCCACCTGCAGCTTGGCCGGCAGGCCGCGAAATGCCTGCTGAATTTTATCCCGCGTCTCCCGCTGGACGAGTTGATCTGGCATAGGTAACCCTGCGGGCTCTGAGAGCAGACTCTGTTCCGGCCGTTTGCGCCGGAGATGGTCGATCGCCAGGTTAGTGGCGACCCTCCGCGCCCACGCGGCGAAGTCTCCATCCGGCCGAAACGAGTGGCGCGCCCGGTAGATCCGCCAGAGGGCCTCCACGGCCAGATCTTCTGCAACGCCCGGATCGCGTACGATTCGTACGATCCAGGAATAGATATCCCCCTGGAACTGTCGGACCACTGTCTCAAACGCATCGATCTCGCCAAGCGCAAATCGTCGGAGCAGATCCATGTGCTTCTCTACTATCCATTACGGGCCTGGAAAGGGTGGGTTACAAGTTTTTTCGAAACTAACCCTAAGAATGGGGAGAGACAAGGAAGAGACAGACGCGCTGATTCGAACGAAGAACTGTCTACTGTCTATCGATGGAGTGTCGCAGCTTCACATCTACGCAACGCATTCCCTGTGGATCATGCCGTACTCAGAGGCTATGCGTCTCCACTCGCGTGGCATGGGAACACGCCAGGGAGCCACCTTTCACTCGGAGTGAACGGCCTGCTGCAGGCTGACATTTTGGCCGTCGCCGCTTTTCAACTCGCTGAAAATGACTGTGGACAAAATTGTGAACACGCCAAGTACAAGCAATGCTTCGTGCACGCCGTGAATCATTTCCGCAGGATTTGAAAGCACGCGCGGAACGAATAACGCCCCGCGGACGAACCCAACCTGGAACGAGTTCCCGCGCGAACCGAACACCCTTCGCTCGTCGTCCGTCCACTCTTTCTCTTCGGAAACATTCACGATGACCTGGGCGTCTGTCTCGGATTTGCGGACGCACTTGTGTCGCGCCTCGGAGATCTGCAAGGCCTGGATGTTTTGCCAACATCAGCAATGCTCAACGTGCCGCCTGAAATGACCTCTTCCGGCGTCGGCTCCCGCCTCGGTGTCCGCTTCGTAATTCATTCATGGCACCATTCAAGAATGGAAGGGACAATGGCGTCATAAAGGGGGCCGATGCCTGCCGCTAAGGTTTCTCCGATTTACCCGATGAGTTCTGCGCGTTGGTATCTGAACTCGTTGTCGGCTTCATTGCGACTACTTGATAGGTCCGCATTTTCTCATCGCCATCCGCTACCTTTAGAAACATCCGGTCTTTTTTGATCTCGAATTCGATTTCATGGCCGACCGGCAAAATTATGGGATGTTTCTTGTCCATAGGTCGGATGTGATATTCCATTTCATCGGACACCACCATATATTGCGGGCATAGCTTCTCATCGGAGTTCACATGTGTAATGCCCGCTGATGCCCACACCGTACCCAAGCCGGTCACGCCTTTCTCTTTGGCGCCGCAAGGCACGGCTTCCATTTTCTCCAGCATGGCTCTTTCGGGCTTTTTTTCCTTGCCGCCGGCGCTGAGAGAAAGCCCAGACAGCAGGACGAGGGCTAGAATCAGTGAAATCTTGACCTTCATAATGCCTCCTTAAAAAACTCTTCGCCCGGCGTGAACTCGCGACCAAGCCGGTTGTCGGCTGCATACCGAACCTGATCGCGAGGAGATTTGAAAACCAACGGCGGATTGGAAGGGCGGATAAAACCGCCCTACCAATACCTCGCGCTTTTGCCTACTGATTCGGTTTAGGTTGGGCCGCCGGGGGCTTTGCCGTTCGACCATTATTAGTACTGAACTGTTGGGCTGACTTGACGAAGCTCTGGGGATTCTCCATCAATTCTTGCCGAACATCAGGATGGGCATTCAGGTATTCCTGAAGCTCAGGATGGTTTTCGATATATTCCTTGTTTTTCACCAGAGTCGGGTCCTTGGAGAGCTGCTCCGCTATAGTGGAATGGCCGCCAAGGAATTCGCCGAAGCTGGCAGATGGCCTGTGGGCTGTGTCACGATCCATGCCATCGTCGCGGTGTTCGTTGCGAGCTTCCAACTGCATGAAGCCGTTCGGGTTTTGCTTTAACTCCGCGCGAAGTTCCGGGTGATCCTGCAAGTAGGTCTGAAGAGCGGGATGGTTCTTCACAAACTCGCCGTTATCCGCAAGCGAAGGATCTTTGCGAAGTTGCTCGGCGATCTCACGATGGCTGTCGAGGAACTGATCGAAGTGCGCCAATGCCTCGCGGTTGACGGCGTGGCCACGATTGTCCTCGCGGTGGTCCAAGCGGTCTTCTTCCTGCATAAAAGCGTTCGGATTTTCCTTTAGCTCCGTGCGGACTCCTGGATGATCCTGCAGGTAAGTCTGTAGCGCGGGATGGTTCTTCACAAATTCGCTGTTATCCACAAGCGAAGGATCTCTGCGAAGTTGCTCGGCGATCTCACGATGGCTGTCGAGGAACTGATCGAAGCGTGCCAGCTCCTCGCGGTTGATGTCGCGATCGCCTTCGCGACGGTCAAAGCGATCTTCTGCTCGCATGAAGGCGTTTGGATTCTCCTTAATCTGCGTGCGGATCGCGGGATGATCCTGCAGATAGGTCTGCAACGCAGGATGGTTCTTTACAAATTCTTCATTGTTTGCGAGTGAAGGATCCCTGCGTAATTGCTCGGCAATTTCGCGGTGGCTGTCGAGAAACTGGTCGAAGCGCGCCTGTTCTTGGCGCGTAGCGTCGTTGTTTTGAACGGGCCTGCTGTCTTGAGAGGGCGTGGATTGCGCGTTAGCCGGAGCATCAAGCCAGAAAATAGTTGTCATGGCTAGCAGCGCTAGGGCGCCCTTGAAGTGTTGTTGTCTCTTTTTCATACCACAGCTCTCCTGCGGTGAATGTGTCACCGCGTCTGAGAGCTGCAAGCTTCATGCCAAACATCCTCGAAAAAAAAGAAACCTGCTACGTTCAAGGGGTTAGGGGAAAGGTAAAATATTCGTAACTCGTAAGCCGAGTGCAAATTCGACATACGCGAGAAAAATCGTTATACCGGAAAAGCCTTATAAAAACTGCATTGGTTGAACATTTGTTCACTCGGCGTGAACTACTTTTTGCTGGCTCACATTTTGGCCGTCGCCACTCTTCAATTTGCTAAAAATCACGGTGGATAAAATTGTGAACACACCAAGTACAAGCAATGCCTCGTGCACGCCGTGAATCATTTCCGCAGGATTTGAATGCACGCGCGGTACGAAAAACGCCGTCGCCAGCCCCGCTGACGCCACTCCAAAACTGATGGACATTTGCTGCATTGTGCTCGCAATCGAGCTCGCGCTGCTTGTCTCTTCTTCCGTCACGTCGGCGTACACAAGCGTATTCATGCTCGTATACTGCAGCGAAGTGAACGCCCCATAGCAAAACGCCTGCAGCACGATGACCCAAACTGGTGTAAGCAGCCCGATGGTCGCAAAAAGCAGCAGAAGAATGCCTAGGATCACCGTATTCGAGAGCAGCACGCCACGGTAACCAATGCGGTTGAGAATCTTCGGCATCAGGAATTTCGTGCTC
>DATDHE010000595.1:0-8635 GCA_036521695.1 Candidatus Acidiferrum sp.
AGGTGCGTTTAGCTCTCGGCCCCGGAAGCCATCTCGGGCTTGCTCAATTTAGCTCGCATGGCGATCGCCCTTCCAGACTTACGAAACTCCTGGCTGTCCCGCCTGCCATCTTGCCTCCCGTCGCGCATGGGTATAGGCTTCTTCTCCGGCAGCACGTTTGCGCACCCACAGGGCCGGAGGGGTTCCGCCCTGCCTTCCTTTCATTAGCGTGAGCGCGCTTCTGAGGCCGCCAACCGGCGGCTAATGAGATCAATCTTTTCGCGAAGCTCCCACAATGTTCGTTGTGAGGTGGCTGCGCCGCGACGATTCTGATAGGGAGGATGACATGGCAACAGCAACGGCCGTAATGGAACCAAGCGTCAAAATCAGTGCGAATAAACTGCTAATCAACGGGCAGTGGGTTAACAGCGCTTCGGGCAAGACATTTCCGACGATTAATCCGGCGACGGGAGAAATCATTACGCAGGTGGCAGAGGCCGATGCCGCCGATGTCGATAAGGCAGTAGCGGCAGCGCGAGCGGCATTTGAAACTGGCGCGTGGCGCAGGAAGATGACCGCTTCGCAGCGGGGTGCAATGCTCAACCGGCTGGCGGATTTGATTGAGAAACATGCCGACGAATTGGCGCAACTCGAGTCCCTGGACAACGGCAAGCCGTACCAGGTGGCAAAGGCCGCGGACCTTCCGCTCACCGTGGCTTGTTATCGGTACTACGCAGGATGGGCGGACAAGAATCACGGCAAGACGATTCCTGTGAACGGAAACTATTTTTGCTACACGAAGCATGAGCCAGTAGGAGTGGTTGGACAGATCATTCCGTGGAACTTCCCCTTGCTGATGCAAGCATGGAAGCTGGGGCCAGCACTGTCGATGGGCTGCACAGTGGTGATGAAGCCTGCGGAACAGACGCCGCTTTCGGCGCTCCGTGTAGGCGAACTGATTATGGAAGCGGGATTCCCCGAGGGTGTGGTGAACATTCTCCCGGGATATGGCCCGACAGCGGGCGCGGCGATTGCGCGGCACATGGACGTGGACAAGGTGGCGTTTACCGGGTCGACGGAAGTGGGCAAGTTGATTATGAAAGCCGCAGCCGAGACGAACCTGAAGCGTGTGACGCTCGAGCTGGGGGGGAAAAGCCCGAACATCGTGTTCGCTGACGCGGACATGGATGAAGCGATCGAGGGCGCACACTTTGCACTGTTCTTCAATCAGGGACAATGCTGCTGCGCGGGCTCGCGGTTGTTCGTCGAAGAAAAGGCTTACGACGAATTTGTCGAGAGAAGCGTGGCGCGGGCGAAGAAGAGGATGGTGGGCAACCCGTTCGATGCAAAAACCGAACAGGGCCCGCAGGTGGATCAAGACCAGTTCGACAAGGTGATGGGCTACATCGACAAGGGCAAGAAGGAGAACGCCAAGATGCTGACCGGCGGCGGGCGCGTCGGTGACAAAGGATACTTCATCGAGCCGACCGTGTTTGCCGACGTCACTGACAACATGACCATCGCGCAGGAAGAGATCTTCGGGCCGGTGATGTCCATCCTGAAGTTCAAGAGCATCGAGGAAGTGGCGGCGCGTGCCAATAAGATCACGTATGGGCTTGCGGCGGCCGTCTGGACGAAGGACATCAGCAAAGCACACGCCATCGCGGACAGTGTTCGCGCTGGCACTGTGTGGGTAAATTGCTATGACGTGTTCGATGCGGGCGCGCCGTTCGGCGGGTTCAAGCAGTCCGGCATTGGACGTGAGTTGGGCGAATACAGCCTGGCGAATTACACCGAGGTCAAAACTGTAACCGTAAAGCTGTAGAACAACGATGTTCACAGCCGGAGTTGAAGCCGCAGGGGCACGATATATCGTGCCCCTACTTTTTTGGGCGTAGAATCGCGGGATGGCGGTCACGCTTCGGCCTTACGAACCGCACGACTTCGCCCCCTTGCACCGGCTGGATCAGTCCTGCTTCCCTGCCGGGATTTCTTATTCGAAGAATACACTGCACTATTTTCTGACCATTGCCAGCGCGGATTGCATCGTCGCGGCGGATGGTAAGCGCATTGCCGGGTTTATCTTGACGGAAGAAAACCCTCCGCTTGCGCACATCATCACTCTGGATGTCGCTGAGGCGCATCGGCGGCAGGGAGTTGGCACAGCAGTACTGTTGGAGAGCGAGAAGAACCTGGCATTGCGCGGCGTGAGATCCATCCTGCTGGAAACGGCAATCGACAATGATGGCGCTGTTGCGTTCTGGAAGAGGCATGGCTATCGTATCGAAGCGGTGTTGAAGCGTTACTATCTGGGCCGGCTTGACGCTTACGAAATGCGGAAGATTTTGCCAGGCACAGGCAAATCGGCTCCAGCTTAAAAGGAAACCCAAACCTAATGCCTCTCTATCAGGCGATAGTCCTTGCCCTCGTGCAAGCCTTCACCGAATTCTTGCCGGTGAGCAGCACGGCACATCTCACACTCTTTCCGTGGCTGCTGGGCTGGCAGGACCCCGGCCTGGCGTTCGACGTCGCACTGCACGCGGGAACGTTGGTCGCCGTTCTTCTGTATTTCTTCAAGGATTGGTTGACGCTGGCGCTTTGCGGCGTGGGAGTGAAGTATCCGTCGAACGCCACCATCGAAGAAGTGGGGCAACATAAGAAGCTCTTCTGGTACATGGTGATTGGGACGATTCCCGGCGGAATTCTGGGCGCGCTGTTCGAACACAGAATCGAGGAACACTTCCGTACTCCCTATGTGATAGCTATTTCGCTTATTGCCATCGGGCTGGTGATGTGGTGGGCGGATTCCAAATCGCCTCTAACGAGGCCGCTCGAGCAGTCGAATATTACAGATGCGCTGACAATTGGCACTGCTCAAGCGCTGGCGCTTTGCCCGGGAGTTTCGCGCTCGGGCATCACGATTACGACGGGACTGTTTCGAGGATTCACACGCGAGGCGGCGACGAGGTTTTCCTTCCTGCTTTCCGCACCGTTGATTGCGGGGGCAGTGGTCTCGCACTTGCCCAAGCTGATCAAGCTACATAAAGTGGGCGGGCTGGATTTGCCGCTCTCGACCCTGCTCATCAGCATCCTGGTTTCCGGCGTGGCGGGATATTTCGTGATCGCGTTTTTTCTGCGCTACTTGCAAACACACACGCTCAAACTATTTGTTTTTTACCGACTTTTGTTTGGTATCATCGTTCTTGTTTTAGCGTTTCTCCAGGCGGGCTCGCGATAGCGCCAACGTGCCCGTCGCGCCACTCAGCCTTCCCCAAAAAGCTGAGGAGAATTATGTGCGTTTGCTGACTCCGACCAAAAATAAACGGCTCAATGAGCTGATTGGCTTTTTGTGTATCACATTTGGCCTATTGATGGCGCTGGCGCTGATTTCGTATTCGCCACACGACGCGGCATTTAACGTGAGCGCCGCGGGGCCCGATGGAGCTTCCGCGCGGAACTGGATTGGACCCGTCGGCGCGTATGGCTCTGACTTATTGTTCCAAACACTTGGCTTTGCGGCCTTCCTGCTCCCGATGGCTCTCCTGGTGCTTGGCTGGCGGTGGTGCCGTAGTCGGGCGATTGATTCTCAGGTAGCCACCCTCATCGGATATTCCCTGCTGCTCGTCTCGCTCCCTTCCCTTTTGGCGTTGCTCCCGTTGCCGGCTGTGCGGGGCGCCGTCCCTGCCGGAGGGATGCTGGGCGAATTGCTTGCGCACGGACTAAGGAGCGGCTTCAATTGGGGCGCGTACGTGATCGCCTTTGCGGTCCTGATTACCGCGATATTCATGACCACCAGTTTTTCGTTTGCGGGCACGCACGCTTGGGCGACCGGCCCAAAGGGGCCGATCGGCGCGGTGGAAAGGCTCGGCATCCTACAGAAGGCCGCGGCGCGCTGGAGTTCATGGAGAGAAGAGCGCGAGCAGGACCGCATGCGCCGCCGCATCGAGGAAACTCGCATTTCCGGGCGCAAACCTGTTTCGCCCCAATCGTTTGGGACTGCTACCGCAGTGGTTGAACCGGCCAAATCAATTCAACTCGCGGATGAGAGCGACGTTTTTGAAGAAGAGAAAGAAGAAGAAACCGAAAAACAAGAGACTTCGCGCCGGAAAGAGCCGATTCTCTTCGTGGGCTCGGAAAAAACCATTGCGAAGAAGACTGCTGAACCAAAAATCGCCAAGGGCAATCCCAATTACAAACTACCTTCTCCTTCGCTGCTTCGCGAGGGCGAGCGAAGCCAGAAATTGGACGAGGACGAACTGAAAGACCGCGCGCGCGCGATTGAGGCCAAGTGCCTCGAGTTCGATATTCAAGGCCGCGTCACGCAAATCAATCCCGGCCCAGTCGTCACCACGTTCGAGTTCAAGCCCGACGCTGGAATCAAGTACAGCCGGATTATTGGCTTGACGGAAGATCTGTGCCTGGCGCTCCAGGCGGAATCGATCTTGATTGAACGCATCCCTGGCAAATCGACGATTGGCATTGAAGTTCCGAACCTCACCCGACAAACAATCGCTCTGCGCGAGATTATTGAAGCACCAGAGTTTTCAAGTTCGCCGGGCAAGCTGACCCTGGCAATGGGCCGCGATTTGCACGGCCGGATTCGCGTTACTGACCTTGCCGCAATGCCACACTTACTAATTGCAGGTTCAACAGGCACCGGAAAGAGCGTCTTCATCAATTCGCTGATGATGTCGATTCTCTATAAGGCCAGCCCCGACGACGTGAAATTGGTGTTGGTCGATCCCAAGCGCCTCGAACTGAACCTCTACGAAAACATTCCGCATTTGATCGCTCCGGTTGTGACGGATCCCAAAATCGCGTCGAACGTGCTGCGCAATGCAACGCGCGAAATGGAAAAGCGCCTGAAGCTCCTCGCACAGCGCGGCGTGCGAAATATCGACCAATACAATCGCACCTTCCAGAAGGCGCAATCGCTGTCGCTCTTCGAAAACGTCGAGGAAAGCGAGCACAAGCCCCTTCCCTACCTGGTAATCGTAATCGACGAACTTGCCGACCTTATGATGGTGGACACCAATAATGTGGAAGAGTCCATCACGCGGCTAGCCCAGATGGCGCGTGCCGTAGGGATTCACCTGATTCTCGCGACTCAACGGCCGTCCGTCGACGTAATCACAGGTTTGATCAAGGCGAACTTCCCCGCCCGCATTTCGTTCCGGGTGGCCAGCAAAGTCGATTCGCGAACGATTCTGGATTCGAATGGCTCGGAATCGCTGCTTGGCAAGGGCGACATGCTCTATTTGCCTGCAGGGTCTGCGCGGCTGCATCGCATTCACGGCCCGCTCGTTTCAGAAGACGAAATCGTTGCGGTTTGCGACTTCTGGCGGCAGCAGGCACAGGCCAAGTACAATGAGCAACTCCTGGAGGCCCCGAAGGACGAGAACGGAAAAGTTGAGGGTTCCGCAGGTGACGACGCGGAAGCTGGCGGCGAGCCTGTGGACGACGCTCTTTACCAGGACGCAGTCCGCGTGGTTTGCGAGATGGGCCGCGCATCCACCTCCACGCTGCAACGGCGCCTGCGCATCGGCTACGGCCGCGCTGCCCACCTGATCGACATCATGGAGAAAGACGGCATCGTAGGCCCACCCGACGGCACACGCCCGCGCGAGGTCCTCAAGGGCAAAAGTTGGATGAAGGAGTTCGACGAGTCATCGCAGTGATCCCTCGCAAGGCAGTCTTTTTTCTGGGTGCTTTCCTCTTTTGTATTTCAGGTGTAGCTAAAGCCCAGACCAAGCCGCGTGTTGTGCATGTTTTCGTAACCCTTGCCGACAACGAACACCAAGGCTTCGTTCCTGTTCCCGCTTTTTTGGGGAACGGTGATGATCCTGCCGGCAATCTCTACTGGGGTGCGGCGTTTGGCGTGCGCACTTTCTTCAAAAATGCTCCGGAATGGAAGGAAATCCTCTATTTCAAGCATCAGAGTAGCAACGTTCTCGAGCGAAGTATTTTTCAGAATCGAAACCAGGAAGTGTTGCTTGTAGCCGACGCCTACCGCGGCAGTGAAATCAGACAAGCTTTAACAGACTTCTTCTGTGCGGCAGCAGGCATTCCAGACAAGCAAGCCACTTCCGGCGGCATAATCGGCGGCGTTGCTTTTCAAGTCCCGACAACCGCAGATCTCGTTGTGTATGTGGGGCACGACGGGCTGATGGATTTTCCATTGACTGTGGATTTCGGATCGTTCCGAATCGAAGCACTCTGCAATCGTCCTGGCTTGCGCCAGCAGGTCCTATTTCCGAGATCTCTTGCGGGCATCCGAGGCCACCCCGCTCTTATGGACGAATGGGCTGATGGCTCCCGAGGCGTACACCTTGAAAGCCGCCCTCGACGGCTGGATACTGCAGGAATCGAAAGAAGAAATTCGCAAGCGCGCGGCGGCGGCGTACGCAAAGTATCAGAGTGTAGTGATGTAGCAGCCATGCGGCTTTTCTCGTCAGATTGGTGAGCGGGATTTCAATTCGGAGGATTAGCTACCCAACGCGGTCCCTCTGCAAGAGTAGCATTCATTTCAGGCTAATTGACACGGTCGCGCCGCACCCCATACAATTTCTACATCACAAGTGCCGGGGTAGCTCAGTGGTAGAGCGCCGCCCTGAAAAGGCGGGCGTAGCCAGTTCGATTCTGGCCCCCGGCACCATCGATACTGCCACGCCCTATAAAATTCCAAATCCCTGAAGCTACGTAGTGTTCCCCGCTCGGTGTAAGTGTGATCCTTTCGATGTGCTTAGCAAACATCGCCCGCGTTTTGGCAGGGTCAGAATTGACGATCGCGCGGATGTCCCGCATGTGCAGAACAACAAAGCTGCGGAGATTTTGAAGCTTCACGCGAAGTGAATCAGGCCGCGATTCGATAAGTTTCGCGGTTATTTCTCCGATCTCGCGCTCTCGTTCGACTAGTGCGGCCCGCAGCGCAGGCGAGAAGTCTCCCTGTGCCACTGCATGCGCGAGATTGCCAACCTCACGCTCCAGCTCGTCCTTGCGCCTTCGCATCCGGTCCAAGTCGCCGCCCAGCTCATCTAAGGCCTTGAGCATCGTACTTTCGAAATTATCGAGGATGTACTCGACGGCCTCCGGGCGCATAATTTGTTCTTTTAGGCCAATAAGTAGTTTCTCTTCCAATGCGCGCCGGAAGACACGCAAATCATTGCGGCAGATACACGCCCCGCGGAAGGTGTTCTGCGGACAGCCGTAGACGACATCGCTCCGGCCGCGCCAGCGACCTGAAACGATGCTGATATTTGCGCCGCACTCGCTGCACTTCAGCAAGCCCGAAAACAAATATGGGGAGTTTACGGAGCGACCCTGCATTCCACCTTTGCTCCCGATCTCGCCATAGACTTGCTTAACCGTTTCGATACGGGCTTGCACTGCGGTCCAAAGGTCCTCGGTCACGATCCGCTGTTCAGGGATTTCGCGCACTAGCCATTTGTCCGGCGCCGTGCGTCTATAGATGCGCTTGCCGGACCTGGACCGCACTTTCACTGTTTTGCCCCAAATGACGCGCCCGCGGTAGCGTTCATTTCTGAGAATCGTGCGAATGGATGAGGGACACCATGAGCGGGAGATTCTGCCTTTCTGCGGCTGCGGGGATACAACACCCTCTGCATTCAGTTGTTTCGCAGTTCGTTGGAGACTGTTTCCGCCGGCGTACATCTCGAAGATTCTCCGCACTGTGGCGGCCTCGTCCTGGTGGACCTCAAGACGGACCCCAGTGATTGTGGGCCTCCCATGCTGGTCAACGCGCGACGCATCCTCGATGGGCACATTGCGATACCCAAAGCACCGCCCGCCTGTATGAAACCCGGCCAATGCCCTACCCTCAACACCCCTGCGCGTTTTCTTGGCTAGCTCTCGAATATAGAGGCTGTCCACAATCCCATGCGTGGCGAGCAGCACCTCAGCCTGTTCTGACTCCGTGTCGATTCCCTGCGAGACGAATATCAGCCGTACTCCCGCGAAACGCAGTTCGTCGTGAATTGCGAACGAGTCTTTCAGGGTGCGACTTATACGCGACGTGTCGTCGCAAAGTACAGCATCAAATGGCCTTTCCTTGTTGGTGGCAGCCTCCAGCATCCGCTGTAAACCACGACGGTCGTCCGTTGCGCCGGACACTGCCTCATCGCAGTAGATATGAGAATCGAGAACCGACCATCCGCGTTGTTCTGCATACTCGCGGCATTTTCGGACCTGGTCTTCGATGCTCAACGGGCTTTGCTTCTCGCAGGAGAATCTTGCATAAACAGCACAGCGGAGAATTGGGCTCACAGGGTCCCCTCGGCTGAAACTGATTTCCTCGAGGGGAAATGTTGCACATCGTTGGGCACCAGGGCAAGACGATTCTCGTCACCATTCTCCAGAAGATACGCCTTCACGAGGGCAGGGATCACCACTACATCGAGGAACTCCTTGAGCGCCGGATGTAAGCGGGGGGCTTCCGTCGCCTTTGCGCCGAATTGGAGTGCCGCTGGCATTACCTGATTGCAGCCGCGTGACTCAGCGTTGTCTTCAATAGCATCGGTGAACTACTCGAAGATTTTTCTTTGGCAGTCGCTTATTTGGCAGCCCTATAACAGGGTCGTTATCTGACGCGGCCTCGAACACCGCGAGCCTTCGCGTGCAGCGAGCGACAATGTA
Organism: Candidatus Acidiferrum sp.; assembly: GCA_036521695.1. Taxonomy (GTDB): domain Bacteria; phylum Acidobacteriota; class Terriglobia; order Acidiferrales; family UBA7541; genus Acidiferrum. Next base: position 8,632 of record DATDHE010000595.1, read on the forward strand.
ACTG
>DATDHE010000596.1:0-2352 GCA_036521695.1 Candidatus Acidiferrum sp.
GAAAGTACACCTTCAAATATCCCGTTAAACTTGAATCCGGCGCGTATCTCAACCCAAATTCTCAAATATGGCCGGAAATCGAGTATTTATACAAAAATGCTTGCAGCAGTCGATCGATTCTTCGTAAAACCGCCTCAGTCCTCCAGCGGTTTTAACTTATGAAGTCGATGTTGTAGTTGTGTGGCCCAAGAGCGCACGGCTGGGAAGTTGGCTAAGCGCAGAGTAGGTCTGTTTTGCGGGCGGGTGAGTTCGCCAGGCAACCAGAATAGCCTGTGACGTAACTTGCTCAACGTCAAGCTCTGCCATTCCTCAGGTAAACACGTCCGCTGGAACGCGGTCACCAAGTTGTACGCCAGTCGAATGACTTCCAGATAAAGAACGTTAGCAGCAAAAGCACGCGTGGGAATCTTCCGCAGCGCGAAGTCTTCTCGGAGTTCGTGAATACGTGGCTCCATCGCTGCGCGGCCATCATAGAAATGCCACACCCCGGCCGGGGTCAAGGCAAGGTTGGTCATCCATGCCCGGTAAAGGTAGCGTCCCATGGAGAACAGGGTCGGGTCGGATTCGTCTTCCGCGATCAAACGACGCGCCACTACAACGCGGCGCGCCCGACGCCAGCCGTGGGCGCGAAACTCTCCCTCGGCGCACTCCCAACGCTCGTTCGCTGACGCGTAGCGGAGTCCGGGCAGCAACCGTTTCAGCGCGGCAGTTAGACGGGCGACCACCGCGTATTCCGCTCCATGCGCCTCTAATGTTTCTAGCACCGGGTCGTAGCCGAAGCCAGCATCGGCACGAAACCGCAGCTCTCGAATTTCCGGCGGCACAATGACAAAACTGGTCCCCAGCAAGGCGGGACTACCCTCCCAGGTCCCGGCATTCCCCGGGCGCAGTTCCGCATCCCAAAGAAAGGAACTGTTTGCCTCCAGACATAACAGCGGGTGGTAGCTGCGCTTGCCCCGATACTTGGGGTTGTAACCGACCTCAGCGCCGTCTTGTTTTCCGAACACGGTCACGACCGTGCTGTCCAGATCGAAGATGAGACGCGAGCGACACTCTGGAAGATGGATAAATTTCTGCAGCAGTCGATCATTGGCCCGGTGTAATTGCTCCCATACACGCGCAGGAGCATTCCATAAGAATCGTCGTAAGGTCTGTGGATCCGGAAAGCTCGGCAACCCGGTCAGGTACTGAAAGGTACCATTCGAGCGCAATAGTGATGCGGTCTCGATGCGGTCTAGCCCCAACACCATGGGGTACACCAAGGCCAATAACATCTGCGAAACACTATAACGCTGATTACGCCGGCCGTAGGGTACGTGCCGCGCAACGAAGTCGCGCAATTGCAGCACTCGTATAAATTCGTGAAAGAAGAATATCCCACCGAAGTGCGTCAGGCCCTTATGGTTCCAGGCGATTCTCACATTTCGCGGCGATCGACGCACTCTGAGCCTTACCTAACCGAAAGTGATGTAAGGCTCAGACTAGCACAAGACCGTCCAGACAGCGCCAAACGGGCTTCCCGGCCACGTTTTCGGTTAGAGAATGCGCCGGATCCAAGTTCTACGGCCCTCTCACGCAGCCAGCATTGGCTATTGCAGTTTCGCGTACTCGGCTTTGGCTTGCTTCAGGATGGGGATGTCGGAGGGGCCGAACAGACGGCGCAAGTTTGTGCAAGCGCCTGTAGCCTCAACTACATCACAATCCAAATGTGCAGTCGATCTCCCTAGCCGTAGACCTCCGGCCGTCTTTTCACGACTACCAAACGAGCAGAATCAAACTGTCAATCGGCACAATGCGGTGACTGTCACTTCTGACAGTTTGTTCTCCCTCTGCGACCTGATGGAATCCCGAGGGAGGCTTCATGAAAAGCAGAGACATACGTGGCGTAGTGAACCCCACTGGCGAGCGAGAGATTCTGCCAAAACCACAACCGCCTTTCAAAGGCCAAATCGGCCGCACTGTGAAGGATTCAACTCCGGACTTTCCAAAAGGCATCGAAGCTCCCAAAGGTGCGCCAAATGTCCTTTTAATCTTGACTGATGATGTTGGGTTTGGAGCCTCCAGCACGTTCGGGGGACCGATTGATACTCCTAACTTTCAACGCGTGGCGGATAGCGGACTTCGCTATAACATGTTCCACACTACTGCACTCTGCTCGCCGAGTCGCGCAGCCCTGATTACAGGCCGCAATCATCATTCAGTAGCCAGCGGCGTCATTACAGAGATGGCGACGGGCTATCCCGGCTATAACTCACTCATATCCAAGAGTACGGGTTGTGTGGGAGAAGTCCTCAAGGAAAACGGCTACAACACTTCGTGGTACGGCAAAATGCATAACGTGCCAGACTGGAT
>DATDHE010000597.1:0-14518 GCA_036521695.1 Candidatus Acidiferrum sp.
AGGGAGAATTGTCGGCCAGTTTCCCTGAATTACAGAGGGGAACCCTCCCGCCTATCTACGTTTGTGAGGATGTCGTGATCTGTTTGGACTGCGGTTTTGCAGAGCTTGTCATCCCGACACCTGAATTAGAGCGGCTAAAAAAGCGAGCTGCCGCGACCAGCTAGTTGGTAATAGACACTCCGTCGATGGCGGAGCATCCCCGCACGCTCCCTTACTGTTAGCGGGAAAGCGTTTGCACGGATTGACCTGCAGGGTGTCAGTTTTTCCCTAGAATCGTATTTTGTAGAGTTGGGTTCGCGGGAATCCCCCAAGCTTCAGAATGAGCTTTTCCCTTCAAGGATGACTGCCCTTGAGATGAGAAGACCTTGTTTCTGCCCACACTGGCAAAAGTGACAGTTCTCTAGACCAAGGTTCGCTGGAAACATAGGCGCCACCCCATGCGATGAAGAACGATTCTCAATCCGATCTGAATCTAAGGAACCATCGCCCCATCAGGAAACTGAATGGGACTTGAGGGGACCGCCGAGGACCGGCGCCAGATAATTCATTTCATGGCGGGCACTAGTACATGAACACCACCCGTCACGATCGCTACTCCCTATTATTGCTGATTTCCCTCATTTTTTTTCTCATGCTCAGCGGGCTCGTGAAGGAACATCACGTTGTTGGAGAAGGCCTACTCTTGCTTTCCATGTATGTAGCGCTCGTTGCTGTGACGCTCGAGTTGGCCCAAAAAAGAAACTGGCGATGGCCCGGGGCTTTGTTCGCGGGCATTTCCATGTTGGTCATGCTGGTCCACTTTCTCCATCCCGTTCGCATGCTTATGGTTGCAAACTGGCTTTGTCTGGCTGCTTTCTTGGGCTTTGTTTCTGTCGCGCTCTTCTCTTACCTCGGACTGGCGGGTTCCGTCACAAGCGGGCGCTTATACGGGTTAGTGAGTCTTTATCTCCTACTGGGGCTGTTTTATTACGCCATATACAATTTGATTGAAACGTTGCAGCCGCATTCCTTCCTGGAGACAGGCTTGCCGGCTTCAACTAGGGTGTCCCGACATTCTCTCTTGTACCTGAGTCTCATCACTCTAACCACTTTGGGGTATGGTGATGTCGTGCCGGTCACACCGTCGGCGCGGATGGTTGCCGCATTTGAGGCCACGACGGGAGTCCTCTACATTGCCATCACCGTGGCACGGCTAGTCTCTGCTTATCAGAAGGACGATAACAGGTAAGTCCAGGCTAAAGCGCGTCCCGAGGTTGGATTCAGCAAAGCGACTGGAGTTGATGTTGCATCCGCGCACGCGTGCGGAAAATACGTGACTTAACGGTCGCAACGGCAACTCCCATGGCCGCTGCCAACTCGGTATGCGTCCATCCTTCGCCTTTATGTAGGATGAACGTCTGTCTAAGCGAGGGATGCAGCCCGTGAAACGCTTTCTCTGTAAGGTCGCCGGCAATGTATCGGCGCTCCGGGTCGGGGGAACCATCCTTAATTTCCAGAACAAAGTTGTTTTCACTGACTTCCGCGGGCAGATCGGTCTGACCCGCATCTCGAGCAAAGTTTTCCTTGCGGATCTTCATTAACGCTTCGTTGATGGTGATGCGAACGAGCCAGGTGGAGAAACGGGAGCGCCCTTGGAACCGGCCGATGTTCTTATACACTTTGCAAAGCACATCTTGTAGGTTGTCTTCGGCGTCCGCATGATTCTTCAGGATCCTGAGTGATACGCTGTAAATGCGCCGTGAGTGCATCCGCACCAATTCCGAAAATGCTTCCGAGTTGCCGCCTCGGGCCCGGCTGATCAGCGGTTCTTCCAACTGCGCGTAATTTGCGTTGCTTTTCACGGTTTTCCCGTTGCTCCATTAATTCAGTTCAATTCCGCTCCATGATGTTCACTAGCCTCCAGGGCCCCGAGCCGTAGCTTTCGAAGGTCACTTGCTGGTTCTTATCGACCTTGAACTTGCCGGCGACGATCAGGCTTCCGTCACTTTTCTTCGGGTCTGCATTTAGATTGATTTCGATGGCCGACAGGTCATAGTCCGTAGTGCGGCCATTTATGTAAGCCTCGGTGAATTGGATGGGACGATCCGTGACCAAGCGAATTCTCCGGCCGTTCTCGGTCGGAAACGAACGTATATAAGCGATCTGGTAACCGAGCGTCCCGGTGATCGCGACTCTTCCCTTGGCGGGCATTTTGCTCAGTGTCTTGACCAAAAGATCGTGGCCACCGGCACTGAACGCATCGATCAGAGTTTTCTGGTCTTCGGGCGTGGAGTACGACTCGATGTTTATGGTCACACTGAACATTTTTCCTGAGGCTCTCTGCTGACCTCTGGCTGTCGCTTGAATTGTTTCTCGTTTTGGTTGGTCCTGCGCACCAACCTTAAGAGTCGTCAGCAGGAGGGAGCAGAAGATAAATACAATTGCTCCCGATAAGCTCAAAGCCAGCGAAAACCGTTTCCTAGTCATCGGATTCTCACTCTGTGCGTCTACACTCACACAAGGTGCAGCGCAGTTTTAACTGGCAAAAGTAACAGTCCATTGCAGAAGAAGTTCGGGCCAGTAGCCCAACTTGCAGCCTTACGCCACATAAATCAGACGCCTGAGCAAGAACGCAAGCCAAGCGAATAAAATTTCTTGCATGATAAATAATTGAAAAAACGTGTTGTCCCCCGGGCAGCTCGCCTGGTTTTTCGGTTCGCTGTGTTCCAAATTGGTTTCCTGAGGCGTGCGATGCGGAGAAGTTACAAGATTATCCGTAGGCACGTTTCTTTTAGAATGGGCGGGAATGGGAAGCTTCTATGCTTAACCAAGTCTTCTCGCACATTCTGTCGCACTGAATTGCTTTGGTCCCAAGGCTCAGCGTTGAAAGGGCGGTGGAATAATTGGGTTCGGAGTACTGACATGGTGGTGGCTCAACTTGGCTAGCCGTGCCATGCCGGTCTTCATCCACAAAAAGGATCGGCGAATACCCGCTTGAAACAGAACGAAACTAACGAGAAGAAACAGCACGACCGCCACTGAGATAGCAATCAGGAGCATCCCAACAAGAGCTTCTTGGATCATATATACCCTCTTCGCGAGCGCCAACATGGCGAGAAGTGACAACCCGAGCACGCCCGCCACCCCCACTTGCCAGATCAAGCGTCCAACCGTGGTTCGATAGCTTCTGTCGGTCATCTCATCGCGCCTATCAGCTGCTGGTCTCGCCGCACTGCATTCTGGAGCCGTGCTGAAAGCACGCAATGTACGGCCCGCGCCAATCGTCCGAACGACTGCATACTAGGCCTCTCCGGAGGGGGGAGGGAACTGTCAGTTTTGTCATGTGCCAAGCATCTTCCGCCTGAGATTCGGCGGTTTTGCGCTGCGAACCTGCCTGGAGCCAAGTCGGAAGATTTCACGGAAGCCCCAACTGGCGTCAGGCTGAGGTCTCCACATCCGCTCTATGCCCTGTAAGAACTGACAGTTACAAGTCTCAACCGGGTCCGCTACTTTCAACAATGAATTCAATCGTTTCCTGCGCAAGGTGGGCTCTGATGACCCGCGAGTTTCCGGTGGCTTGCCAACCAACCACACCCAGTACAGAGAAGCACCACCGTCGGCAGATCTGCAGAGTTGGGCGCTGGATGTATTCCAGGGGACTCGTGGTCGCAAACGAAGGGAATCTTTCTGCGCGGCTCGATGAGCACCGCATTCTTGTGACGCCTTCTGGCAAGTGCAAAGGGCGGCTGGCAATGGAAGAGCTGGTGGTTACGGACCTGAACGGCGAAGTTGTCTCTGGCATGGGGTGCCCCTCTTCGGAGATGCTTATGCATCTCCTCATCTACCGTTCCAGGCCAGATGTATGCGCCATTTGCCATGCCCACCCTCCAACGGCGACCGGGTTCGCCGCAGCCGGGCGAGCGCTGGAAGCGTCAGTACTGCCGGAGGTAATCATCGGACTTGGCAAAATCCCCCTGGCTTCGTATGGAACGCCCGGCACCTGGGAAGTCTGCGCTGGGCTCGAACCGCTGGTTCACAACTACGATGCGATCTTGCTTGAAAACCACGGGGCTGTGACGTGCGGGCCAGATCTGGAAACAGCCTTTCAGCGCATGGAAACCGTGGAGCAATTCGCCAAGGTAATGCTTACCGCGGAATTGCTTGGCGGACCTCATCTGCTACCCCGCGCGGAAGTGCAAAAGCTGGTTGCCAACAAGCGTACCCGTGGGACCTCGCGTCCCGGCGTGGGCTTTCATCTCCCTCAGACTGCCGAGGCAGTCCGAGATCGGCTTGTACTAGTGCGGCCAGCACTCGAACCGGTCGCCAAGTAACGGACTCTCAAGGGCCGCGACGCTGCAGGGCATCCGAGCATTGGGCACCTGCGTGATTTGCGCATACGTTGAAAAAATCCCGCAGTCAACCTCGAGCGTTCAGAGGTATGTTGGCCCGCGACCGATTTCGGTAGCTTGTCAGTTTTGACAATTACAAATCGTCGTCGCTGGATAGAGCATAGCAAACGTCGGGAGACTTTGGAGATCGGTATTGGTATTCGGACGTCGGCGAGTGAACAAGACCATCAGGTGCGGTTCGTGTTCGACAGCACCATCCACAAATTGACCCTTAGACCTGCAACCGAAAGATTCTCGGAAGAGGAACAGCAGAAGGCTCAGAAAGGGGGCCGTAAGGACCGACGGGACGGGGAGTACTAGACAGCAGTGAAACGAGCATGACCGCTGCCAGTCTCAAAGCTGGCCGCGTATTAGGATACGAAAGGGATAACGATCATGAAGACTAGATTTGCGTTGTGCGCGATGCTGTTGTGCATTATATCCACGATTGCGGTCGGCCAGCAAGTTTCGGTCAACTACGATCACAACGCCAGTTTTTCTCAGTATCATACTTACGCATTGGCGTCCAGCAATGCCAACCAGATTCAAAACTCGATCCTGGCGCAAGTGGCGCAACAGGACATCAACGCTGCCATGCAGGCCAAGGGCTTTCAATTGGTGCAAGAGAATCAGAACCCCGATCTGCTCCTTGTTGTCAGTGGCGGGTTGAAGCAACAGACCTCTTGGAGCGCGTGGGGGATGCGCGGTATTGGTGGGGGAATGGGTGGTATCACTCCGGAGCAGAATGTCGAAGGAACCTTAATCGTTGACTTGCATAGCGTTAAGACCCAGTCATTAATTTGGCGCGGGATTGCTCAAGATACCTTGAGCAACAACGGCGACAAGAACCAGAAGGCCATCGGCAACGCGGTAACGAAGATGTTCAAGCAGTGGCCGAAGAACTAAAGCGCAACTTACGCAGCAACTGCGGCACGCGAGCAAGATAGCGATACGGCAGACTTGTCGATGGAATCTTGGGGGTCTGTACGTCTAATACACATAGGTCCAGCAGACCCCGGGGTCCCCGCGACCATCGCCACGGATCTCCACCAAAACATCAAAGACAAATTCAATTAAGGCGCGATCGGGATCGAGATTAGCTCTCCTCGCCTTTAAATGTCGACAGGTGGGCCAGTTGCGCAGGGATAACAAATCGCAGCCAGTCAATTATCTGCTCCCTCTCGGCAGATAATTGGACTAACTGTAGCGTTGCGCTGACGGTTGATGCGCAGTAGAACTGTGCTTCTTTCTTTAGAGCCCGGTTTTTCGGAAACCACTCTTACTGCGATGAAGCGGCGCCGCCAATCTTTGTGCCGATAACTTCTCCGGAGATAATGATCTCAACGCGTCGGTTCTGCTGGCGTCCCTGCGGCGTGTCATTGCTGGCCACCGGGTCCGCCGGTCCAAAGCCCTGAGCCGAGATCGAACCAGCGTCGAGACCCTGTTGGATAAGATAATCCCGCACCGCATTCGCCCGCTGCTCCGACAACGTTTGATTAAACGCCGCGGTCCCCGTGGTATCCGTGTAACCCTCGATGGCGAGTTTGAGCCCCGGGTGTGACAACACGATTCCACTTAGCTTAGCCAATCCCAACTGCGCTGGCATCCTCAGATTGTACTTTCCGGTGTCGAAAAGCACGTCGCCCATGTTCACCTGCAGGCCGCGCGGCGTGTCCGTCGTTGGCAGCACCCTGTTGAACTGCTCGAGCAGTTGTGCGCGCAGATCAGCTGCGGCCTGACGCGCACGTTCGGCTTCCGCTTTCGCGGCATCTTCTTTTGCTTTTAGAGCATCTGCTTCCATTTTTGCCTTAAGAGCAGCAGCATCGGCTTCGGCTTGCATCTGAGCTTGCTTTGCGGCAGCGAGTTCGGCTTGGCGTTTGGCCTCCGCATCGGCCTCAGCCTTGATCTGGGCCTGTTTCGCAGCTGCGATTTCAGCCTGGCGCTTAGCCTCTGCGTCGGCTTTAGCCTCCGCTTCTGACCTGGCCTTGTTAGCTGCCGCCTGCCGCTCCGCCGTTATGCGTTCCTGGTCTTGGCGTTCTGCGGCGAATGCGCGCGCATCCTCCGCGAATTGTACGGCCTGCTTGGCCGTCGACACGATTTGCTTCTTGTCAGCATTGCTTGTGAGATAGTTTTCCGCCATCGCCAGGCTCGCTTGAGCCTTGGAAAAAATGTCTGGCGCGTACTGGGCGGCTCCCCGCGCCTTCGCGATATCCACTGCATTACGCGCTTCGAACATCTCGAGGGGTACGCGCGAAAGATCCGGCGTTAGCGCCAGCGGATTCCCCAGTTTCGCGTATTGGTCGCGTTTCATTAGCTTGTATTCTGTGATAGGGAATAGCTTCCCCTTCGTGTTTTTCCTCGTCTCCATCTCGAGGACCACCATTTCGCTGGGTACGCGGACGGCAAAATACGGCTCCGCAGTAATAATTATGGAAAACGTTTGGGCCGGAGTGGTGGCGACCAGTTTCCCTTCGCCGTTCTTATTGATGAGAAGCTCGCCGGAATTGCCGGTGCGCCCATCCGGTGTAACAACCCAAAGCACAAAAGTAAGATACTCCGCACCAAGCTTGGACGGCGGCGTCATGCCCTTAACCGATAATTCGATATTCGTTAGACCCGCGTTAGCACGGGCCTGCACCTTTGCTTCGCCATTTGCTTGAGGCATCAGTGATGTTCCTGTCAGATTAACTTTCGTGCTCCCACCTCCAACGGTGAAGCCGATCGCGACGGTGGACTTGCTAATGAGGCTGGATGCAGGTATTTCTGCGGGTGTCTGCGCGTAAGCAAGGACACCTATGGCACATAGGACTATCAACGCCACAACCGGATGAACTGTTTTCATTGTTTTATCCGCCCTGAGGTTATCTGGATCTCCCCTCGCTCTGCTCGAAGACTGCTTCGTCACGCGTGACGCTCGCCCTTATGCCTCTGTATCGACGGACTAGCCGCTCGCCTCCAGCGCGCGCGGCTTAGACATGCGCCCCATATGATCGTCGGGGCTGTCCATTGCGGACGGCAGAACCCAAGACTCCAAGTCCAAAAAGACTAATTGGGCAGTGCGCACGCCAATACTGTCAAAACTAACAGGCAGACACTTTCCGGTTCGGAGCCTAGGCGGGATCGCCAATCGCTTTCGGCACGCCCCGCGCGAGGGTCAGTTTCAGGAGCGGTGGCGTGAGCATCGTGGTGATGATTACCATGATTACGATCGACGCGAAGATAGAATCGCTCACGACGCCCAGGCCCCTGCCAATCCCTGCAAAGATCAGCCCCACTTCTCCGCGCGGCATCATTCCTATGCCGATGGCCAACCGCTTGAGGTCGCGCCCTGCAGCATATCCCGAGAATATTTTCCCGGCGATCGCGACGGCCGTCAGCGCCGCTGCGAGGATGACCACAGATAAATTGTTGAATGCTTCGAGTTTTACTTGCAGCCCCATCAGAACGAAGAAAATGGGGACGATCAGAGATTCGACTGGCGAGAGCATATCCCGCAAGGAAAACCCCTCGAGGGCTTTGTCAAAAAAACGTTCTAGGATCAATCCGGCCGCAAACGCCCCGATGATGGTTGCGAGGCCGGCGAGGTTTGCCAGCCAGGAGAGCAAGAAGGCGAAACCGACACCAAACAGCAGTTTTATATTTTCAATGTGAAGCCGTGCAAGTCGTTTCACGATTCTCGGCGTAATCCACATTCCAATTCCAATGGAACCTGCCAGGAACAAAACTGCTTTAAGGGTGATGCCGAAAATATTTATTAGGCTGACCGAGCCCTGGACAATTAGCGCAGTGACCACCGCCAGCACGAGTAGACCGAGAACATCATCGATTACGGCCGCCCCCAGGATAATTTTAGATTCCGGGCGATCCATCTGGCCCAAGTCGCGAAGTACGCGAGCCGTGATGCCAACGCTCGTAGCTGTCAACACTCCGCCAATGAATAGATGTGCTGCAAAGCTTGACGCGGGTAGCAGGATGGTTGTGACCAGTAGCCCTAATCCGAGAGGCAAGACGACGCCAAGAACTCCAACCAGCGACGCCGTCCATCCCACTGCACGCATTTCCTTCAGGCTGGTTTCGAGTCCAACCAAAAAAAGCAGAATGATGATGGCGATGCGGGACACCTGATCTACGAAGGAGTATACGGCAAGAACTTTCAGGCCACGGGGCCCTTCCAGGATTTCGGCAATTTGCTCCGTGTGAGGTCCGGCGGGGAGGGTCTGTCTGGCCGCTTCGCCAATGGTCACTTTTTGAAGTAGCGCCGTTTGTTCAACGGTCGAAATTGAGTCGCCCTCGCGAATGATCGTAATTGAGGGCTGGTGATAGAAATAACCGAGATTGCCTACCAGGACTCCAATCAAGAGTTCGCCAAGTACCGCGGCCTGTCCGAATCGCTGCATGACACGCCCGCCGATGACGGCTGCAAATGACATCAAGACAAGCGCAATCAGAATCGGGGCAACGGGATCGTCGTGGGACGCTGCTTCGGGAGACATTGCAGTGAGAAAAAAATAGCTGGCAAATGCAGTCATAGAACAAACCTGTCCCGAAACACCGACAATTTCAAGACCACTAGATTGATTTGAACCATAAACAATTGTTTCAAGGTATTCAATTTTGACAAGCCACTTAGATTCGATTGCAGTAACGAAGTGTGAAAGCTGCTTCACCCTGACCAGTTGTCTCCCCCTGCTCATCCCATGCCATCAGCAGCAAGTGGGCCCGCCCTCTGCAAAGCTAGTATTTTGGCTTTGGGGGGAAGCTCTTCAGGAGCTTGGCAGCGGCTCTTTCGAGAATGTGCTTCTTGGGATCGGGAGTGAAGGACTTGGAGACATTGCCGCGCCACAGTAATTCTTTGAAAGCCGAATCGTAGATATCCAGCACAAGATTTCCGAACGGAATCGTTGAATTGTTCTCGATGGACCTGGGCAGGCCGCTGTAAATATCTCCATAAATGCAACCGTAGTCCCAGCCCGGCCCGCGTCCGCCATATCCACCTCGAATGTACTGCCCGATTTGCTTTTCGCGGGGAAAACTCACTTGATAGACAACGTAAAGTTGTCCACGCTGCTGCGATTTGGTGAGCCCCTTTGCCGCGAGTTGCGCATCAATCGCTTGCTTGATTTCGCTGTCAAGAACCTGGTCGCCGGCGCCAACTCCCTCGATATCCACCCACTCGTAAGTCCGATAGAGGGAGAAATCCACACCTTGGGCGTAGTTGTAACTTACACTCTGCGCCATCGCGATGGCAGGCAAGCACGCCGTGATGCAGAAAACAAAAAGAAGAAGTTTGATCTTTCTGTTCATTCGCTTGCGGTTTTCCTCTCCTGAACATTTAAGCGCAAATGGTCGGATGGAAATGCCAAGTTCTGCATGCCCGAACTCGCCTCGTCATGGCGAGGCAAATTCTAGCGGGTTGTTTTGCCGACAGTCTACTCCGCATCGTTTGTGCGATGCCAAGTCTTGTCCGGGTTGTAGCGCTCCATCGCCGAGGCGATTTTTTCCGTATCTGGCCCCAAATCCTTTTGATACACGACGCCGTCGTAGCTAACGATAAAAGTCTCGACGCCAGTGACTTTATACTCCGCCGGCCACGCGACCAGCCCGAAGCCGCCTATCATCGCCCCTCCAACTACATAGTCGAGCTGGCCAAGCGGCGCCGCTGGTCCCTGACCCATCAGCGTCTTGAAATAATATCCATGATAGGGTCCAGACTTGTTGGTATAGCCTTCCTCTATCGCCTTGGCTAAAGGCGCTGCGATCGGACCGCCATCGGTCCCATCAGCATTCTGCCAGGCTAGCCCATCGTGTTTGCCGGGCGTGCTGAAAATACGTTGTGCGTACTGATTCACCCCGCTGTCGTCGTGTATTTCCGAGGCATACTCCTTCTGCGCTTCCACGTAGCCGCGGCAAATGGTTATCGCATCCAGCTCGTTCGCCCCTATGCGCCGGTCAAGGATCTCTGTCCGTCCTGCCTGCGAATCGAAATGCCATTTTCCGCCCTGCTTCACGATCGGGACTGGTGTTGGCCAATCCTCGTTACCGACAGATAGGACCGCGCGGTTCGGATGATGGGGATCTACTTCCACTGTCATTTTCTCTTGCGCCAGCGCGGCAAAGGCAGCTCGCGAGTTCTTGTCCCGGACGTCGTCTCCGGTGGAGACAAAATCCTTGCCCGCGGGGCCGAAAATTTCCAGCAGAGCGGTCACGTCGTCGTTTTTCACTGCCAGAATCATGGCGTCCGCGGCCTGCTGGGGGGTGTCAAAAGTTTTCTGTTGAACGGGGGCGCTCTCAGTTGTCGCCGTCGTCCGTGGTGCAGCACTTAGCACTACCGCCAAAGCACAACATGCCGCAGTGCCACTGAACGCAAGGAAAATCTTCTCGGAGAAAGCATTCATTATTGTGGAGTTCATATATTTTCCTCAGTGTTCATAGCTCGATCAACGCGGGCGTCCGCCGCCCCCCGAACGCGCTGCTCCGCCACTCGGACGGGAAGCTCCCATGCTGGAGGCACCCCGCGTACTGCTGGCTTGAGCGCTGGTCCTGTTCGATGCTCCTCCAAAGGCGCTAGTGTTCCTTGATGCGTCGGTTTTTGGAATCTGCCGGTTGCCAATATTGTTTCCAGGGCTGCTACGATTCGCACCCATATTGCTCGCGCCCGCGCCGGCATTCGAACCAGGTCGGTTTGTTGTACTCGCGCCTGGGTTCACGCCGCCTCGATTCCCGGCAACAGCGCCTTGGTTGACCGCGCCAGTTTGCGGCCGGTTGATCGATCCTTGCTGTTGCCGCGCATTCGCTTGCCGTGTGGACACGGAATCTCCGCGAGCTGTGCCGCCATACTGTTTGGCCACCGCCTTATTCGAATAGGGCGTGCCACCTCTGTGCTGGGCATTGTGCTGCCAGTTGCTGTTCCCATTTCGGTTTATGTTGTTGATGTTCGTGTTATTTACGTTCACTCGGTTGATGTTCACCGAGTTGTAGTGTTTAACGTAATTGTTGTTGCGGTTGACGATGATGGTAGTGTGCCGTCCCCATCCGCAGTTGTAGCCCCATCCGCCGCGGTAATACGATCCAACAGCAATGCCAGCTCCAAACGCAAAAAACATACCCGCTGGGTAATAAGAAGGTGGAGGGTAATAAATGGGAGGGTAGGGATACATAACCACCGGCGGCCCGTAAACGACCACTGGGTTGTACGTAGGCACATAAACAATCTGGGGGTTCGCTGGCTGAATGACCACCACGGTTTTGCTTTCGACCGTTTGTGTCTCTACTTTCATCTGCTCATTGGATTTTAGCTTCCCGGCATCCATTGCCTTCGTGCGCATGCGTTGCACCGCGTCCATCACGTCCGACTGCTGCGCGAGGAAAGCATTTCCGAGGTCCGTGGTCCACTTGATGTCATCGGACAGGCGCTTGACCAGGTCCGGAAAGACGGACATTGCTTGAATACTGGGGTCCCAGTCCTCTTTCTGGACGGCATTCGTTAAAGCATCCCCAGTGAGGCCAGGATTCTTCTGGAGCCATTGCTGCAGCTGAATAATTTCGAGCGGGTAAGTGGATGCCACCAAGACTTGGGTCAGGAGAGAGTCCGGATACAGTGCGACTGGCGCGACCAGGGCATCCAATTGCCCATCAGGAATTGTTGGCGCCGCTTGATCCGGTGGCGCATTTTGCAGTGCCGTAGGCTGAGCGTAGACTGCCGCATCCCCCGGTGCCAGCGCCAGCGCGCACAGAATGGCCACCAAGCTCTGACCTATCGTAATGCGCAATTTTTTTCGAAGTAGTTTATTGGCCATGGCTTTTGCACCCTTTTAAACGTTCTGTTCAGATGAAAGGGCCAACAGATCAGAATTTCTCTTCTCGATCTTTCGGCCTCTATCCGTGCATTCCAGCTCCCCATGTGAGAAGTTTTACATATGTTGAGACACGGTTTTTATAGCTTCGGCCTCCGATTATTGACACTGTCAAAACTACCAGAGGACAGCAAACCTCATCCTGCAGGTTCCGCGGCACCTCATCCAAAATCGGTCATATTATTGAGAAAAAAGAAGAAAACGAGCTTGCGCAAAATCCACACTTCGCGTGCACGGGAAAGAGTGCTCCAAATTGAGAAGTGTTCCATCCCAGAGGCTCATCTACGGCGTTCTTCCGCTGGAGAAATGCCCTTCGGCTTTTCAAAGTCCACGCAAACCACCCAACTCACGTTTTTTTAGTCTAAAAAATCCCAACAAAACTGCCTTTTCGACTCTTTATCCGTCCGAACTAAAGCAGAACGAGCTGGGTCTGTCACTTTTGACAGTTCCAGAGCATACGCACTGGCCCTACTGTTAGCGAGTGACGGGAAACCGAGAACCCTCGGAGGAACGGGGCTCACTTAAGAAGGGAACCGAAGTTCGTCCCTTGTGGGTCTCTTTTCTGGGTCCTCGGACCAGGCAGGGCTTATGAGAAAGATTGGTGCGGCCAGTTTCGAAGCGCCGGCGGGCGAGTATTCGCGACCTCCGTAAGCGCAATGCGCCTGATCAGAAGATGGGACTCCCAGGTTGGCTATTCAGGCCGCTGCCGGAGGGGGAGCGTGGCTGTAAATTGGTTTCTCGAATAAAAATCTAGAAATGAGGAGAAAAGAAATGAAGATCAGGAGTGCACTTGTTTTGGGATTGGCTCTGCTGTTCGGAAGTGCGGCGTTTGCTCAGGATTACCCTAAGCTTGAAACTTCACCGGCATTCATGTACATCCGCACCCCTATTTCCTTCACCATTCCGGCGGGGGCTCCGGTGGGAATTGCGGGCACGAGCTTTAACGAAAGCTTTAACTGCGCTGGTGCTGGGGGCACGATCGCATACAACGTGAGTAGTGTGGTCGGCATAGCTGCTGACATGGGTGGCTGCAAATATTTTGGAAATAACATCCCCGCCCTGAGTGCAAAACTTAGCGGGAGTGATTTTACTTATATGTTCGGGCCGCGGTTCACCTATCGAAACAGCAGCAAGCTCCAACCATTTTTCGAGGTGAATTTCGGAGGGAATCGCCTCAAACTCAGTTGCAACAACAACACTGCGTGCAACGGCACCTCTTATTCCAAGAATGCCTTTGCCTTGACTGCAGGCGGCGGCTTTGACGTTAAGCTGAACAAAAAATTCGCCCTACGACTCATCCAGGCTGAGTATCTCTACACCCGCTTCGGCAATAGCTGCCAGTTGGAACTCTGCAGCAACAACAACAATCAGAACAGCTTTCGGCTGAAGAGTGGACTCGTCATCGCCTGGTGAAGTCGAAGCGTCCACGCAAAGTCTGTCTGTGGGTGCGCACTAGAATCCGTACAGGAACGTGGTACGGCGAAAGGCTCCGCCGGTCCGCCGCCAACTCTGGGTCTCCCAGGGTTGGCGGCGAGCCACGTAATTACACAAAAAAGGTAGGAGCCTTCCGCACCGATTGTCTTTGATGAGTGTTTTTCCTCGAACCTGGAAATGCAGGCCGTTCTGTTGTTTTCGGTTGGAAGCTCTCACTGGTACTTTTGACAATTCACAAGGAATCGGCACATGCACTAATGTCGCTTTACTTGAACCGCGAGGGGATCCGGCTTGAGAGACCAACCTCCCTCCGATACCGGGGTGTACGTTACCTCGGCTTTCTCTCACATGTTGCCGGGTCCCCCTCCGAATTTGCGCCGGACAGAAATCACAAAGAGTCAACCACCGAGCCGGGCACCCGCAATCGATTCTGCAGGAGCGCATTCTACCGAATCCGACGGCCTGTCACTAATGACAGTATCGCGTTAAGAGGTGGACCGCTAACTTGGGGCACTTTGGTGCGGATTCGTTTCGCCGTCCTGCGAAGCATTCAAGCGTTTCGGTCGGAGTCCGCACGGATTGTCTTGTTTAGAACTAGAACAGCTAATTGTGAGCTTCACATGCACGGACGAACGGACGAAACCCCCACGAATTTGATTCGAGTCTGGTGTGAGGTTCTTCTTCAGATCGCGAACGCCAGGCTGAGTTTTTTCCCTTGCATCCTGAAGGCCTTCGCGGGAATCGGGTTCCGAGGCATGTGCGAACTGCTTCGACCAGTGCCAGGCTTCACGGTCCAGTTCGCACTCTGGAAAAGAACGAGGACTTTCGCTCAACTACCCCTGACGGCTTTACCTCAGGGGGCGC
>DATDHE010000598.1:0-13097 GCA_036521695.1 Candidatus Acidiferrum sp.
ATCCCAGTCCCGAAGTGCGATCGCAAGTAGCGTTCGCCCTTTCCGTGAGCCGCGAACCGGAAGCGCTGAACGAAATGATCCGCATGGCCAAAGATGACGAGAGCACGCATGTGCGTGGGCAAGCGCTCTTCTTGCTCGCCCAAAAAGCCGGACAAAAAGCCATGGGCGCCATCACTGGGGCGATCGAGAATGATCCCGATACGGAACTGAAAAAGAAAGCCGTCTTCGCCCTAAGCCAAATGCCGAAAGACGAAGGCGTGCCAAAACTCATCGAAGTGGCCAAGACGAACCGCAACCCCGAAGTGCGGAAGCAAGCCATGTTCTGGCTGGGGCAATCCAACGATCCGCGAGCCCTCGATTTCTTTGAGCAAGTCCTGTCGCGCTAGCAGGCTAGCGCAAAAGATCTTCCAGCTGGATGCGCGAATCGGTCTTGGCGTCGCGGTATTTGACGATGACGGCGCACTGCAGGCTGAGGCCGTGTTTCGCGCCGACGAGATGGGTCACTGCGCGCGACCCGGGAACAACAATAGCTTCCGCGGGAATGACGAGCGGCGAAGTTTCGCTGGCGGTATACACAGCGTCCCGCACAAGATCATAAACCGGGATGGAGCGATTCAGAACCGTGCCGGTGCCGAGAACCGCGCGATGCTTCACGACGGTTCCTTCGTACAGGCCGGAATTCCCTCCCACGAGTACGTCGTCTTCAATGATCACCGGCATTGCTCCCACCGGTTCGAGCACGCCGCCGATCTGCGAGCCCGCGGAAATATGGCAGTTGCGGCCGATTTGCGCACAACTGCCAACCAGCGCATGCGAGTCAATCATCGTGCCGTCGCCGACGTACGCGCCAACATTTACGAACATAGGCGGCATGCACACCACACCGCGACCGATATATGAGCCGTCGCGAATGCTCGAGCCACCGGGTACGATGCGGATGCCGTCCGTGGCCGTGATGGCGCGCACAGGATATGTGGACTTGTCGATGAACGGTTGGTGCGCAGGGTCGACGGACATATCCACGACCACGCCCATGCGAAAGCCGAGGAGGATCCCTTTTTTCACCCAGGCGTTAACACGCCAGCCTGTAGGCGAGGCAGCATCCGGCTCCGCCGCGCGGACTTCGCCGCGATTTACGGCGTCCTTGAACTCGCGGAAGAGTCGGAAGTGTTCTTCGTTGTATTGAGCCGGAGGCTCGTCAAACAATCGCTCTACTTGCTGCGGCAGCATGCACTCTCTCATGCGGCAGCTTGGGCTGTGGCACGCGTTCGCGTGGCTGTATTAAGCAGGTCAAGCGATGCCAGGACCGCGCGAATGCGCGTCTCGCTCTCCGTTTTTGGCGCGACGAGCGGGAGACGCCACACCGCTTCCAGCAAACCCATTTGCGCCATGGCCGCCTTCACTGGAATGGGATTCGATTCGACAAAGTTTACCTCCATCAGCGGATGCGCGCGGCGATGAATTTGGCGCGCGGCTGAAAAATCGCCGTCGAGAGCGAGCCGCGTGAGGCGCGCCATGTCCGCGGGAATTTCGTTCGAGACGACGGAAATAACTCCGCGTCCGCCAAGCGCTATGAGAGGCACAGTGATAGCGTCGTCGCCGCTGAGCACGATGAAATCGTCCGGGACGGCGTTGAGGATGGCAGCCATCTGCGAGACATTTCCAGAGGCTTCCTTGATCCCAATGATGCTCTCGATCGCAGCGAGCCGGTGCACCGTCGCAGGCTCAACGTTCACGCCTGTGCGGCCTTGCACGCTGTACACAACGATCGGAAGCGTAATCGCTTCGGCGATCGCTTTGTAGTGCTGATAGAGGCCTTCCTGCGTCGGCTTGTTGTAGTACGGCGTGACGGAAAGAATTCCGTCCGCGCCGACCGCGCCGAGTTCGCGTGCGAGTGCAATGACTTCGGCGGTGTTGTAGCCGCCTGCGCCGGCGAGAACCGGTATGCGTCCCTTCGCCAACTCCACGGCGATCTCGACGACGCGCAGATGCTCTTCGTGAGTCAGTGTAGGGCTTTCGCCCGTCGTGCCGCACGGGACAAGGAAGTCAATTCCCGCATCGATCTGGCGCTTGATCAGCGCGCGGAGCGTGGGTTCATCGAGCGAACCATCGCGGCGAAATGGAGTGACGAGCGCAGTGCCTGTACCGGTAAACATTGTGGTTCTCCTTCTTTTTTCTAAACGTCGTACTGCCGAAAACCTCGGATGGCGGCCTGAAGGCCGCCGCTACGAAGATCCTTCAACCCAATTCGCCGAGGATCTCCTTAAATTCATAGAAACCCTTTTTTCCGGCGACCCAGCGCGCTGCCTGCAGAGTGCCGCGCGCGAAGCCTTCGCGGCTGTGCGCCGCATGGCGCAGCGTGATGGTATCCGCCGCGGAATCAAAACCAATTTCGTGCGTGCCGGGAATCGCGCCAGCGCGATTCGAGCTGAGGCTTACGGGCCGCGGGTAGCCCGCGTCGCGCATTTCCTCGGCAAGTTTTTTCAGTGTGCCCGAGGGCGCATCTTTTTTTGCGGAATGGTGAATTTCCCAGCCCCAGGCTTCGTACTCCGGATGCTTGGCGAAAAGAGCGGCAGCGTTCGAAACGATTTGCAAAAAAAGATTCACACCCACGGAAAAATTCGGAGCCCACACGAGCCCGGTCTTTGCGTGGACGACCGCTTCGCGCGCAACAGGAAGCTGCTCGAACCAGCCGGTCGTACCAACGACGGAGTTGACGCCGAGGGCAGCGAGGCGGCGGATATTTACAGGAGCTGCGACGGGTGTGGTGAATTCCACGGCGACATCAATGCCGCGCAGAGTTTCGTGCGACAAGCCTTGTCCACCTGGATTGTCACCGCCAGAAAATTTCGCGCGCACGTCAAAGCCATACTCGGGCGCGAGGCGCTCGATGAGCTTGCCCATTTTTCCATAGCCGACGATAGCGAGGCCCTGGCTCATGCTTGCGCGCCTCCCGTGGCGAGAAGTTGCTTCACCATGCGTGCATAAATATCGACGGCTTCCGACAATTGTTTTTTCGAGATGCGCTCTTCGGCGGTGTGCGCCAAATGAATGCTCCCGGGGCCGATCAGGAAAGGCT
This sequence comes from Candidatus Acidiferrum sp., assembly GCA_036521695.1. Classification (GTDB taxonomy): domain Bacteria; phylum Acidobacteriota; class Terriglobia; order Acidiferrales; family UBA7541; genus Acidiferrum. The sequence goes on from DATDHE010000598.1 coordinate 3,080, forward strand.
GGCCCCACGCTCCGTCGAATGTTGGAATGTCCGTGGCGAAGGCCACGACAGTCGTGGGGAGGCTGTCGAACGCTGCAAGACGCATCGCCGGGGTGTGCAAGACTTCACGGGCTTCGGCGCGCCCCGCAACGGCAGCGAGTACCGCTAGGCGAATTTCCGCCGGATGGCCCACGGTGCGGAACATGATTTCGGCTTGCGCGTGGTCGGCGACGACGTTAGGCGCGCGTCCGCCGGCAATCGTGCCGATATTGAGAGTGCTTTGGCCGAGCAGCGGATCTTCCGGCAGCGGGATAGAACGGATGGCCCGCAAAGTATCGAGCAGCGAATGAATCGCGGAGTGACCCAACTCCGGATAAGCAGAGTGCGCGAGTTTTCCATGCGCGGTGATTTCGTAGCGCAGCACTCCCTTTGTTCCGAGAGCGAGTTGGTTTTCGGTGGGCTCGCCGTTAATCAGAAAGCGCGCGCCGCGCGGATTGGCGGCCGCGACCTTCGCCCCTGCGCTGTTGCGCTCTTCGCCGACGACGAAGAGAAGTCCGACATTTCTTGTCCCAGTGTCGAGAAGTTTTTCTGCGGCCGCGATCATCGCGGCGATAATTCCCTTCGCGTCGCACGAGCCGCGCCCCCAAATGAATTCGGGGTCTTCAAGAGATGGAAAAAACGGCGGCACGGTGTCCATGTGCGTCGAAAGCGTGACGATCGGCTGGCCCCACCACGCAAATATGTTGTCGCGATTCGGCTCGACCGCGATGCGTTCGAGGCGGCCGGAAGTGCGTGCAGCAAGTAACGACAGTTGCGCGAACAAGAAGTCCGCCACGTTTTGCTCCCGATTGGTCGTCGATTCGATATCGACGAGCGCGCGCGTAAGTTCAAAAAGATTCATGCGACCCGTTATTTCTGGATGGAGGGAAACGAAAGGAAGGAACCGCGACAAAAGTACTCGAGGCTGCTGCCTCTCGATAGCGCTCCATCCGGCTTTAGCACTGGCGGCAATGCCGCCATCTAAACGGATGACAGTGGACAGGCCTTAGACCTGTTCCCCAACTTCAGCGGCAACAGCTACCGCTGCAATTTCGGCGGAGTACAACAACCTGGCCCCTTTTGCCGCAGTGTCCGAAGCTGATCGGAATTGCTCACCGGGCTACTCATGGCCTCCGCTCCTCTACCAAGAACAAAAACAGTGTAAAGGAGAAGGTAGAAAGATGCGAGCGAAAATTCGGCTAGTGGCTCCGATTGCGGTGGCACAGCCACTTCTGCCCCACCGCGGGGTTAAGCGCCATGAATCTTGGCTGTGCGCCGGTCATGACTGGGTCATGACCACTCGGAGTACCAAAAGCAGATTTCTCGCTGCGCTCGGAATGACGCGTCTATGAATCGACTTATTCTCCGCGCTAAAGTTCGAGCGGCCTGAGGGGTCGGTCTTGCGTGGCAATCATCAGTTCGCCGTGAAACGCGCATTCGGCGGGGCGGCGATTGAGGGCTTCCTCTGCGGAAAGGCGCGCGAGATCCGGATTGTTATTTTCCTGCGAGAGATGCGCGAGGACAAGGTAGCGCGCCTGCGCATCAAAACCTTCCGGGTCGGAAAGGTACTCGCTTACGGCGTGATTCGAGAGATGCCCGGTGCGGGAGAGCACTCGCTGCTTGACAATCCACGGGTACGGGCCAACCTTGAGCATATCCAGATCGTGATTCGATTCGAGCAGTAAACAATCGGCGTCGCGCAAATGCACCTTCACAAGCTCGGGCATATATCCAAGATCGGTGACCAGAGCCATTTTCGTGCCGTTTGTGCGAAACGTGAAGCCAATCGGATCGGCAGCGTCGTGCGGAATTTGAAACGCGTGGACGTCGATATCGCCAATCGTGAAGTGCTGGCCGGCCTGAATAGTTTCCACACCGCGCAAACGCTTCCCGAGCCGGTCGGGCAGCGCCCGGTGGAGCGCGTCCATAGTCTGTTCCGTAACATACAGCGGCGCTTTCCAAAGGCCAAGCATTTGTGGAAGACCGTTGCAGTGGTCGCTATGTTCGTGGGAGATGAGGATGCCATCGATGCGCTCGACGCTTTGTTCGATAGCAGCAAGTCGCGCGAGCGTTTCTCGTTTGCCGAGGCCGCAGTCCACAAGGAGTCGGGTACGCTGCGTCTCGAGCAGGGTGATGTTGCCCGAGCTGCCTGACGCCAGTATGGAAACCCGCAAGCCGATCGCTTTGCCCTCAATTGCAGTACGAAATATCTAACAATCGAATTTTCAGAATGATGGCATTTCGATTCCCGCCCGTCAACGCGAAAAGAAAGATTAGAATGTTCGTGCCATGCAAGCCACCGAGAAACTGCCGCCATTGCAAGAACGAATCTCAACCGACGGATTCGCTATCGTTCCTAACGCCCTTCCTGATCGCGAAGTGGCTGAGCTGCTGGCGGTGCTTGAACAGTCAGAACTTCCACGCAGCAGAGCCGGAATGCGCCATGTCATGAGAAATGAGAGCGTCGCCGCGATTGCGCGCGATTCGCGATTGGCGGCCTTGGCCCAAGAGGTTCTCGGGAATAGCGCAATTCCCTTCCGCGCTACGCTGTTCGATAAATCGCCCACATCAAACTGGCTCGTGGTGTGGCACCAAGACACAGCATGGCCGTTACGAGAGCGCCGCGAAGTTCCGGGATGGGGACCTTGGTCGATTAAAGACGGTGTGAATTATGTGCACGCTCCCGCGAGCGCACTTGAACAGGTCTTGGCGCTGCGGCTACACCTTGACGACTCTGTCGCCGAAAACGGACCGCTGCGCGTGCTCCCAGGAACGCATGCGCTCGGCGTTTTGAGCGACGACGCGCTTCACGAACTCTCGACAAAGATTACTGTTGTCGACTGCACAGTTCCGCAGGGCGGAATTCTGGCCATGCGGCCGCTTGTCGTTCACGCATCCTCGAAGTCGCAATCAGCGGCTCCGCGCCGCGTCTTGCACATCGAGTACGCCACCCCTTCTTCATTCGGCGAGGGCCTCGAATTGGCCATTGCGTGAATCGCCTCACGCGTGCTCGCCCTGGGAAACCACTCGATTATTGGGCGGCGATAGCGTAAGCGATCGTAACCGAAGCTTCGCGCTCGACCGTGCCGGGTTGCAGTTTGAGCATGGGCATCGCTAATTTGGCGGCATTCACGTCGACCGTCATTAGCTCCTGGTCCCTCATCCTGAACCGCCCGGCCGGATTCGTGGAGTTGGCCACCGAAATAATTGCTCCAAGTTTGACGCCAGTTTGCGCCGCAGTTTGTTCAGCGACCGTCTTGGCCCTTGCTAAAGCCGCCGCGTAGGCTCGGTCGTCCAGCTTCCGAGGGTCGGCAACCGACCAATCCACGCTTTCGATCTGGTTCGCTCCCGCCGTAACCGCTATGTCCACAATTTTCTGCGCCTCGCTGGCTTTGGACTGGATCTGCCATTGCTGCGTCGCGGTGAACGTGGAGGGCTGCTGTGGCTTGCTGCCAAAGCGGTCTTCATCGCGCGCCAAGCTCAGCGATTCCGTTTCAATCGCATCCTTCGGCAGGCCCGCATCCAGTAATGCTTGCACAATGCGGTTCGCCGTTCGCGCATTCTCGGCGTACGCCGCGTCTTTGTTGGCCGCCAGGTTTTGGTAACCAATTTTCAGCGTCGCCGTTTCCGCTGGGACCTGAACTTTCTCGGTTGCGCTGATCTCAATGGTTTTCTGGGGAGAGGACTCCGTCCCCGTCTGAGCCAGTATCGCGCAGGGAAACTGCAGTAAGGCAAGAAGACTGGTAAGTTGCGATTTGCGCATTGGGAACCTCCTTTAAAGTTTAGACACCGGGCAGAAGCGCTCTGTTTCTCTAAGAAACCGAATGCAATCGAAGGGTTGCCGGCGCGTTCTACCTTCCCCGTTCCATGCACAGCTTAGAACTGTGGCTCTTAGCAAGACAAGCGGGAGCGGTCGAGGGTGAAGCCGTTTAGGGGGCCCAGGACGGTGACGGCGATGTGTTCGGGTCGGAAGAAATCGTGGGCCAGGGATTGGACTTCGGCGAGCGTAACGGTTTCGATGGAGGCTAGGATTTCGTCGAGGGAGTAGAAGCGGCCGAAGTATAGTTCCTGGCGCGCGAGATTCGACATGCGCGATGTGGTGGATTCGAGGGAAAGCATGAGCGAGCCCTTGAGATGATTTTTTGCGCGGGTGAGCTCTTCTTCGCTGACGTGTGATTCCTTCATGGCACGAAATTCTTTGATGGTGAGGTCGATGACCTGGCCGACGGTTTCCTTGGCGGTGCCAGCGTACACAGTGAACATACCGGCGTCCGAGTAGGGCGTGAGCTCGCTGAAGACGGCATAGGCCAGGCCTTCTTTTTCGCGGATGTTTTGGAAGAGGCGCGAGGACATGCCGCCTCCGAGAAGATTATTGAGCACCGCGGCCGCGAAGCGCGCTTCGTGCCCGAGAGGTAAAGCGGGGACGCCGATGCAGAGATGGACTTGCTCGAGGTCGCGCTTGGTTTCGAGATGGATAGGCGCTTTGGTCGAGGGAGCAGTGTGATCTTCGAGCGTGCGCGCGGGGCGGAGGTTGCCAAACTCGCGTTGGACGAGGTCCAAGACTTTTTCATGCGTGACGTTGCCTGCGGCGGTGATGACGAGATGATCGGGGGCGAACCAGTCTCGGAAGCGCTCGATGAGATGATCGCGGTTGAAGGCGCGAACCGTTTCCGGCGTGCCGAGAATGGGGCGGCCGAGCGGATGCCCGGGCCAAAAGCCGCGCGTGAAAATATCGTGAAGCTGATATTCGGGATTGTCCAGGTCCATCTTGATTTCTTCGAGGACAACCTGGCGTTCTTTTTTTACGTCTTCGGAATCGAATTTTGGGCGCAGAACAAGATCGGCGATGACATCAAAAGCGATGGGCAGATGATCGTCGAGGACCTTGGCATTGAAACAAATTTGCTCTTTCGAGGTGAACGCGTCGAGCATGCCGCCGACGGAATCCATTTCGCGAGCGATGGCTTCGGCAGAGCGGCGCTCCGTACCTTTGAAAACCATGTGCTCGATGAAATGGGCGAGGCCGTTTTCTTCAGGGGCTTCGCGGCGGGAGCCGTTGCGGATCCAGACGCCGACGGAGACGGAGCGGACATGGGTCATCGTCTCGGTGATGACCACGAGGCCGTTGCCGAGGACGTGCTTTTGGATGTCACGGACTTCCGTGGCAGTGGGCATGCTTCAATTGTGACACAGGCGGCTTAGAAAAGCGCAGCGGCTACAGCTTGTTGGCGACGCGCGCCGAAAAGAGCACAGAATGAAGTCTGTGCTACAAAAGCTTTTCGTCGGGATGGAGCTTGCCGTATTCGCTGGTGTAGTGGAGGGGGACGTCGCCGTAAGTGCCGCGTTCGCGCTGATAGACTTCGCAACTGTCGAAGGGCTTGGAATAGACGTGGATGCTGACCGCGCGTTGATTGAATTCGGGCAGGTTCAGGACTTGGTGGACGGGTTCTAAAGGATTTACGTGGACGGGATGGGTTCCGTCCATTTCGTAGATTTCTGTAGGAATAATCTTGCAGGTGCCGCAGGATGCGTCTTTTTCATCGACGCGGAAATTCTGGATTTTCAGACGCCCGATGGGAGCGGACATCCAGCAGTTCTGATCGCGGTGATTGTGGATGCGGCTGTGCTGGCCGATTTCCCAGCAGATGGTCATGCACTCAAAGAGATCGTTTTTGAAAATAAGATTGCGAGTGTAATTGCCTTTGGAAAAGAAGAGATATTTTTCTAGGGTCTCGGGGCGGACGGCGTGGCGAATGATGTAGTCCTGAACAGTTTCGAGAGAAAAATCGCGCTCGCGGATAGCGGCGAGGCCCTGGACCCAGTCGGCGATGGCGAGTTGCTCGATGGCGAGTTGTTTTTGCATGGCAGGAAAATTATAACGCCGAAAAGACGCAAGAAACGGGCAAAGAAGAAATTCAACAGCGAAACACGATATTCTGTAGGGTGATTCGCGGTGCAACAGAGCGACAACCGAGTCGCGGGAATATTTGATGGAATTGCTTGGAAAATCGAAAGACGAGCTTCGCGAAATGTGCGTGGCGATGGGCGAGCCAGCGTATCGAGGCGGGCAGATTTACCACGCGTTGTATGCGGAGCGAAAATTCGACTTGGCGCAGTTTACGAATTTGCCGGCGCGTCTGCGGGAGCGATTGGATAGAGAGGCGACGATCACTTTGCCAGTCGTCAAACAGCGGTTTACTTCGACGGATGGATCGGTGCGGTATTTATTCGGGTTGAGCGGGAAAGAGAAAGAAGGAATTTACACTGAGGGTACGGAGGACACAGAGAGCGCAGAGAAGAGAAAACTCTTGAGACCGGCGTCGGTTGAGGCGGTGTTTATGCCTAGCGAGGGGCGGCAGACGATTTGTGTTTCGACGCAGGCTGGGTGCGCGGTGGATTGCCAGTTTTGCATGACGGCGCAGCTGGGGTTGATTCGGAATTTGACGGCCGGGGAGATTTTGGCGCAGGCGTTGCTGCCGCTCGAGGAGCATAAGGAGCGGCTGGCGCCGAGAACGAATATTGTGCTGATGGGACAAGGAGAGCCGCTGCTGAACTATGACGCGGTGATGGCGGCGTTGCGTATTTTTCTGGACAATACCGGCATGGCGATTGCGCCGCGGCATGCGACGCTCTCGACGAGCGGCATCGTGCCGGGAATCGAGCGGCTGGCGGGGGAAACGCTGCGGCCCAAGCTAGCGATTTCGTTGAACGCGTCGAATGATGAGCAGCGCGATGCGCTGATGCCGATCAATAAGAAATATCCGCTGCGCGTCTTGTTGGAAGCGTGCAAGAGGTTTCCGCGAGGGGCGCGCGAGTACGTAACGTTTGAGTATGTGCTGCTGGGCGGAGTGAACGATTCCCCGGAGGATGCGCGGCGCGTGGCGAAAATGATGACGGATCTCGGACGCGTGAAAGTGAATTTGATTCCGTGGAATCCGGGGGCGCTGCCGTATTCGGAGCCGACGGAGGAGAGTGTGCTTGCCTTTCATAAGGTTTTGCTGGACCGGGGCGTGCCAGTGTTCACGCGGTATTCGCGTGGGCGCGATGTGATGGCGGCTTGTGGGCAGCTCGCGCTGACACAAATTGAAGCGGCGCCTAGTTAACAATAACCGCACCCCTCCCGCTTGTTTTTGTAAGCGTTGCATCTAAAGAGGACTTAGATTTGGCGCAAGTCTTTTAGATACAACAGTTTGCGGACAGTTCTGTAGTTGTTGATTCTGAGGGACTTGTGTGCGACAAGAAAGCCGAAATGGGTTCCAGAAAGGAAAAGACGCCAGCAGTCTCGCTGGCGTTGTCTTACCGCGAAAATCAGTATTATCTAACAAATATCATACGCTGATAGACATTTTTGTTAAGGGAAAAGGCGAGAAGGTTGCGGTAGTCTTTCAGTTTGATTGCTGATGGCTTGCGATCGAGCCGAGAGGTTTGCCGGGTGATTGAGATACCTGAGGTTGTTACGCACCGGTATGACCCGTCGCGGGGCAGGTGTCTTAATGTGTGCTCACTTCCTGATTTAGAGGCTTCGCAGGTGATTGATCGGCTGCGACTAGGGTCTCGACCGACACTGAAAGCCAACTATCTGGAGCGGCGGCGTTTTACGGAACGATGGCTAGCTGCGGCTGCGCGAGAAGTTTTGGGACGGAGCTTCGGCCAGCCGCCGGTGTACTTCTTTCTGGGTGATTTCTCTTACATGGCTGACGCTTCGCGGCCAGCGGCGTTGGTGCTTCCCCTCTCGAGCGTGCCGACGGATGCTGTGACGTTCACTCTGGGTGACAGTATGAGTGTTGCGGAGGAGCGGGAACGACAAGTCTATACGCTTCGGCAGATGGTCGCGCTTTTTGCTGAGGGCGAGACTGTTGCGAAGTTCAGTTTTTGCGACAAGGCTGGCCTTCAGGCTCGTTTCATTGAGGCGCAAGTGTGGGAGAGGTCGTGGCTCCCTCTCGGATGCACAGACTGAAGTCTGTGCCACTATCAGGGGCGGAGGGCGATGACGGACATCAGGCGGCCGGAGGTGAGGCCTTGCTTGCGGTAGGAGAAGAGGAGGTCGGGGCGGCAGGCGGTGCAGAGGTTGATGATGTGGATGTTTTGGGGACGGAGGCCGGCGGATAGGAGTTGGGAGCTGTTGGCTTTGCGGAGGTCGAGGAGGACGCCTTTGGGCGGGGGTTGATGGCCGGGGGGCATCATGTTGAGCCACTGGATGGGGTTGGGTTCCTCGCCAGTGCGGAATTCGTCGAAGTAGTCGGGAGCGTCTGGGAATTGGGATAGGAATTGAGTGGCGACTTCGGTGCCGACTTCGTAGCAGCAGGGGCCGATGCTGGGGCCGATGGCGGTCAGGAGGTCGCGCGGGTTGGTGCCGAAGTGCATTTGCATTTTGCCGATGGTCTTGGCGGCTATGCGGGTCAGAGTGCCGCGCCAGCCGGCGTGGATGGCGGCTATGGCGCGTTTCTTGGGGTCGACGAGGAGCATGGGGACGCAGTCAGCGGTTTGGATGGCTAGGATGAGACCGGGGCGGTTAGTGATGCTGGCGTCGCCGCTGCAGGGATCAACAGGGGCCCCTTCGAAAAGGTAGATTACGTCGGAGTGGAATTGTTTTAGGGTGATTAGGGGCAGAGCCTTTGCGCCTGTGGCGGTTTGGAAGCGGCGGCGATTTTCTAGGATGTTTTCGCGGGTGTCCCAGTCGGTAAAGCCTAGGTTCAAGACTTTTTCGCCTTCAAGGGGGCTGACGCCGCCGGGGCGGGTGCTGAAGGCGTGGATTAGCCAGGGGAGTTTGGAGAAGGCGGGAACTTGGAGCATTTTTAGGCCGCGGGAGGTGCGAGCAGTCCAGTTGGTTATGGGTGTGGATGGGACGCGAGATTTGCGGACGGCGCACTGGGGCGATGCTTTGGTCGCGGGCACGATTGTATAAGTATAATCGCAACGAGCACGTGAGAGGAAAAAGCGGGGACAAAGATAATCGCAGAGGGGCGCAGAGACACAGAGATCGCAGAGAAAAGAGAGAAGGAAAAAGAAGATCCCTCGCTAGCGCTCGGAATGACAGATGCGGAATATGGTGAGAATAAGTCATCCTCGTTTGTGGATTGCTAACGGTAGCCTGCGTTGCGGTCGCAATAGGGTTTCTTGGTGGCTCTATGTGCCAAGACATGATTTGGACGAGAGGTCCGTGCTGACCGCTGAAGATGATTTGGATGTCGTAGCAGACTGCGGACATGAAAGACACGGGTCTAAGACCCGCCACCAAAAGCCCGGCACCGGCTTACGCGTCGATCAAATGGGGCGCAGCATGCTGCGCCCCTACAAGAGGAGACTTTGAGTATTGGGATGGGAGTGGATTTGGCGGAGGTGGGGCCGATACGGGCGGCGATTGAGCGGCATGGAGAAGCGTTTCTGCGGCGAGTGGTTACAGCGGGGGAGTGATGCAGACATTTCTGAAAGATGTTCAGTACGCTTTGCGGATGCTTCGAAAGAACTTCGTGTTGACGGCGGTGATCGTTGCTTCCTTGGCGATTGGAATTGGGGCCAATTCAGCCATTTTCAGTGTTGTTGATGCGCTGCTGTTGCGCCCACTGCCTTATCCGCGGCCGGAGCGGCTGGCAGCGGTGTGGCTGCATTCTCCAGCGATTGGAATCTTGCGCGATTGGCCATCGCCTGGGGAATACATCGATGTCCAGAACGAGAATCATTCCTTCGAACAGATGGCGTTGGCGCACAGCCGCATTTTCGTCTTGACGGGCCGCGAACGGCCGGAGCGGGTCTTTGGAGTGCGCACGCAATCCAACCTGTTGGAGATGCTAGGCGCAAAGCCCCTGCTTGGCCGTCTCTTGCTGCCTGAGGACGACAAGCCCGGCAAAGCGGATGTGGCGATTCTCAGCGAGCGAGTGTGGAAAATGCTGTTCAGTTCAGACCCGGGGATCATAGGGAAAACCATCGTGCTCAATGGCAACCCGTTCATCGTAGCGGGCGTGCTCCAGCCTGATTTCATGCTTAACGCTGAAGTGATGCC
>DATDHE010000599.1:0-9341 GCA_036521695.1 Candidatus Acidiferrum sp.
TTTCGGCACAGTCCCCGGCTCTCGTCCGAAGAGCATCCACAAGTGCGACAGAATCGGCCGGCGTTCTTACGGCTCAACTAGTTGGTTTCGACTCTTTTGTTTACACAGAGAACTGTGTAGATGGTGTGTAGATATCTGACCATACCAACTAACCTCGCCATTGACGACCGTCTTATCGAGCAGGCCAAGAAACTTGGCCGGCACCGGACCAAGAAAGACACGGTCAACGCTGCTCTAGAGGAATACATCCGCAGGCGCAAGCAAGCTGTCCTGGTACCTCTCTTTGGCACGATCGAGTACGATGCCCGCTATGACTACAAGCGCGAGCGCGCTAAAAAGCGTTCGTGAACGTTTTGGTCGATACTTCGGTGTGGTCCCTGGCGCTCCGCCGAGCTCCGCGAAACCTGAGCAGTGCGGAAAAGGCTATCGTTGCCGAAGTGGCCGGCCTCATTGACGAAGGCGGCGCAAAATTAATCGGCCTTGTTCGACAAGAATAGCTCTCTGGAATCAAGAGCAGCGAACAATTCGAGAAACTCCGCGAGATTCTTGCTGCTTTTCCCGATGAACCCGCCGGTTCCGAGCACTATGAACGCGCTGCGTTGTTTCGCAACAATGCCGCAGCCAAGGCGTGTCCGTTTCCGGGTCTGACATACTGATCTGTTCCATCGCCCAGTCGCTCGGCTGGTCCATTTTTTCCACGGATCCCGATTTCGCTCGCTACGCAAGGATTCTGTCGATCAACCTCCACGCGCCGCGCAAATGACCGGATTCCCTGGTCCTGCTATTCCTAGCTTAGTTATAGTTATGCTTGCCTCTCTTGAGGTGCGAGCGATTCGCTGGCCGTAATTCGCCGGGCCAGTTATGACTACAAGAGCAATCTAGTACTTCAGCCCCATTTAGTCGGCCGGCATAATTACTAAAATTGTTGTATGACGAAGCCTTCCAAGGGCACCGCTGCGTTTTTCATTTGCTTCGGACTGATGTTCCTTGTCCCCGGCCTGATCTCGCTGTTTACGTTTGTCGCGAATAGCCACAATCCCGCCACCAGCGGCACCGTTGCCAGTGCCGCGATTGCTCTTTTGATTTCCGCGATTGGCGCGGGATTTGTGCTCGTTGCGTTTGGCGCCTATCGCAAATTGAAGCAGCAGGCTGCGTTCGAAGAAGCCAATCCGTTCTCACCCTGGTTGTGGCGTACGGATTGGGCCAGCCGTCGAGCGGAAAGCCAAAACAAGAAAACTGAGATTATCGCCTGGGTGGTTTGTATTTTCTGCAATCTAGTGCTGATTCCGGTGGCGGTCACCCTCATCCCGCAACTTGCGCGCCGCAGTGATCCTCGCGCTTTCTTGATTGTGGGCTTTTGCTTCATGGGCGTGATTCTTTTCGTCGTCGCATTGCGCGCTACTCTTCGCCATCGCCGATTCGGCAATACCTATTTCGAGTTTGACTCGTTGCCGTTTTCGCCCGGCGGCCGACTGTCGGGAAAGATTCATTTGAAGCTTAATGCCGACGCCGCGCACGGCATCGACCTTCGTCTTTCGTGCCTCCGTAAGATGATCACGGGTTCGGGCAACAGCCGCTCCACGGTGCAAAGCGTTCTTTGGCAGGCCGAACAAAACGTTTCGTCCGGGGCAATGGGCATGGACCCATTTAGTCGAACGATCCCGGTGGATTTTGCAATTCCGTCCAACGCTTACGTTACCGATCATGATAATTCTTCCAATCAGGTTCTCTGGCTTCTGCACGCGCAGGCAGATATTCCCGGAGTCGATTACACCGACGATTTCGAACTGCCTATTTTTAAGACTTCTTTCTCTGCGGAACAGGCGCTCACAGACTCGTCGTCAGAGGCTTGTTCCTTTGCTGCCGGAACCTCCGAGGATTCGAATGCGGTCCCCATTGCTGCGCCAGCGCATCCGAGAGTCATCATCTCTTCACAAGATGGCGGGATGGAATTCTACTTTCCGGCTTTTCGCACTCCCTCTCGTGCGCTATTTCTTCTTATTTTCACCGTGATTTGGACGGGCGTCGTTTATTTTCTGTTCCATTCGAAAGCTCCCTGGTTTTTTCCGGTTGTTTTCGGCTTGATGGATTTGTTCGTGGTCCTGGGTCTCTTTCACGTTGCCTTGGGAAGTGCGCGAATCCGCGTGGGTAACGGAGAAATCGTTTTCACTACGCGCGTCCTCGGTGTCGGGTCCACAAAGAAGTTCCTGTTCTCTGAGGTCGACGCCATTGTGGCCGTCACGAGTGGACAGCAGGGTGGGCCTCAGGGGAATTCGATGTATGCCATTCGCTTGCGTACAAAGAATGGCCGCCGCGTGACTCTCGTCGACGAAATCAGCAGCCGCCAGGAAGCGCGCTGGATCGTTTCGCAAATCGAAACTCTCGCTGGACTGAAAATCGATACGCATGTCGAAGTGGATTCGGCTTACGGCCCGCCGCCGCAGCCCGGGCAGCCACTCTTCAACTCTTCGACGCCCGGTTTTCTGGGGCCCGGCGCAATGCGAACCGTCCGGCAACAGCCACGGCCGCAATCACGCACGGCTACGCTGATTTCCTTCGCCTTCTTTGTCTTGTGCGTCGCGGGCATGTTTGCCTGGCAAGGTTGGCGATTCTCGACGTTCAAGGCCGCGGCAAGCGCCGCCCGTGCAAACAAAGCACGCGCGAATGGATCACGCTTGCCCGTGACGCCAAAGGCAGTTCCGCCACGCCGCACGTCTGCAGCAAACGTGACCGACGCCGATGCTGAGCGCGTGCTCGCTTTGCCTGCTCAAGATCAGGCGGAAGCGTTGCTCGAACGCGCGATCGGGCACGATCAGCGCGCTCTGGATTTGTTCGAACAGCAAGTCGAAGACTGGGTCGGCCATATCCGTTTGACCGATCACATGAAGCAACTGGAGCGCCGCTCAGAATTTTCAAGCGATTTGCGCGTGCGCTATGCGAATGCGGACATTAATCTGACTTTGGATGGCTGGCAGAAGAATGAGCAAGCTGCGGAGATGTTGATCGCTCGCGCGCACACGGATCTGCACTACCGGCCCGCGGCCGTTTATTTTCTTGGCATGCTTGCTGGACGCGGCGTTGCTTACAATCGAATTCATCCGGTTCTGCTCGACTATGCGAAGCACGATCCGGACCCATATGTACGGCAGTGGGCCGTCGAGGGCATGCGATATCTTGGTAAGGACGAAGCGCTCGATGAGCTCTTCGAATCCTTCACGCGGGATCCTTCCGACAACGTTCGAAATCGCGCGGGCTGCAATCTTTCCGATTGCGGAAATTTCACGCGCGCGCAACGCATGCGCATGGTGCCGAAATTTATTGATTTGGTCGCCGATCCAAATACTAACGCGCAAATGCGCTCGTGGTCCTACATGGCGCTGCACGAGATTACGGACGCGAATGTACCCGCCGACCCTCAGGCCTGGAAGGATTGGTACCGCGACCATGGTGCAGAAAAACTGGCCGAATTTGAGAGGCTGGAGTGGTGGCAAGTCCGCGGCGACGAATGAGAGTCGCCGCCGATGCACTTGAGGAAGAGGGAATAATTATTTCTTCGGCGCGAGTATGCGCTCGATCTGCAAAATGTGATTGATGTCGTGACCGGCAATCATGCGCGCGATCCCTTCCAGGCTTTCTTCACCGCGCTCCGCATGCATGCCAAAGTATTTCCACTGTTCCGGTGTGAGAGATTTATAGAACGCGAGATTTGCGTCGCGCACCGCGCGAAATTGCTCGATGCTTTTGCGCGGATCTCGCCTCGCATAGAGGCCAGCGGCTGCCCACGCATCTTGATCATAGGCCTGAATGTGCGTTCCCGGCGCGCCGAGGATCGAGCGGATGCGCCATCCGATGACAATCTCCGTATCGGCCATATGGGCGATGATTTCGCTGACGGACCATTTATCCGGCGCCGGACGTTTGCGTAGCTTGGAGGCAGGTGCGCGTTTCACGAGACGGTCTAATTTTTTCGCGGCCGCCGACTGCGCCTTGAGCGGGTCTTTTCCTTCCACGTGACTCAAAATCCTCTGTGAATACTGCTGCACCGTTTCGTTCATTTCGTTCATTCCCTTCGCCAAAACTCAACTGAATTCGAGACGTGTGCGGCAGAACGCCTCCGGTCAGAAGATTGTGAATAGTCTCTTCCAGCGCACCGTGCCTGGATGGACCACGGCATTGGCATAGGCAAAGAAACGCTCGCGGAGTTGGCCGGATCCCCAGGCATCGGGCGAAGCGTCTAGGGACATATAAATCATCACTGGTGTGCCAATAATATGGTTGCGGGGAACGCAGCCGGTGAATCGGCTGTCGTAGGAATTTCCGCGGTTATCGCCCATGACGAAGTAGCAGTTCTCGGGGATTTTATAGGGCGTGTGCATGCCGTAGGTCTCGCTGGGACCGGTCGTATAATTTTCGGCGAGTTTTTGACCGTTGATCCAGACGGAGCCGTCGTGGATGTCCAGCGTTTCTCCAGGAAGGCCGATGACGCGTTTGATGATGTCCGACGTTTCTTGCGGCACGATCGGAGTGAAAATCACCATTTGCTGGCGCTTGGGATTCCTCCACAGGGGCACATGCCAACTTGTGAAAGGCACGCCAGCGTCGTAGCCGAGGCGGCTCATGATGAGATGGTCGCCGACGAGCAGGGTGTTTTCCATGGAGCCGGAGGGAATCACGCGGGCCTGCCCCAGCGTTCCGTTGATCAACAGGAATATGAGGATGACCCACATCCAGGCGATGATTTCGCGCTGGATGCGTTTCCGGTGCGAAAGTGTTTCGACGGGCTTTTCGACTTGTGGTTTCACTGTTCTCATTCTTCACCTACACGTTCATTGTACCTTGTACATTCTACTTGTACATTTCATTGGAACACTCCAGCTGTCATGAGCTAAGACGCGTCGGCTGCTACGACGTGAGCGGCAGATTCGCGCTTGGCCATGTCCGCGATGATGGTGCGCGAGCCCATGTACAGCACAAACGCGAGCACGGTACAAAGAACGGGAATGATGAGCATGGCTTGCTGAAGGCCGATGGCGCGGAACGTTTCTGTGACGGAGGACGATCTTGCGATGGCGGCGGCGCGGTGCGCGAGCACATCGCTCAATTTGCCGGTGAGGAGCGGACCGAAAGAGGCTCCGCACATGTACATGGCCAGGAAATAGACGGCCATGGCCGAGCCGCGCTGGTTTGGCGCGACAATGTCCTGGATGGCGGAGTAGACCAGGCCGTAGTACGTCGTGAGAGAAGCGTACGTTACAGCGAGGAAGGCCATTGCCAGGTACAAAGAGCCAGCGGGTTGAAGGATTCCCACGCACGCGAACGGAATTGCTGCCAGAGCCAATAAAGCGGCGCACAGCAGGCGGCCGTCTGGGCGGCGATGCACGATGGAATCACCGAGATAGCCGGCGGTTGCTCCGCCGCTTAGGCCTCCGGCGAGATAGACGATGCCTGTGGCGATGCCTGAGTTCGCCAGCGAGAGGCCGTGGACGCGGCTAAGGAATGCCGGCAAGAAAGTTCCGATGGCGTACAAATTGAAATTTAGCAGCGCGCCGGACGCGATGATCCACCAGAGCGTGGGAATGCGCAGCACATTCCACATGGACACTGGCACGAGGGGTGCGGGATGTATTTCGCTGGCACCGCGTTGCGGTTCGTGGAGCTTTAAGAGCGCGGGAACGAGGAGCAATGCAGGCAAGGCAGCAAAAACCATGGCAGCGCGCCAGCCGTAGGCTTGGGCAATCGGGCCGCTGAAGAAAAATCCGAGGGCGCCGCCAACCGGGACGCCGAGCATGAAGAGGGCGAGGACGCGAGAGCGTTGGTGTGGTGGGAAAAGATCGCCAAGCCAACTGGTGGCTGTGGGGGCGCACGCAGCTTCGCCGACTCCTACGCCTACGCGCGAGAAGAGCAGGAAGGTGTAGGTGGTGGCGAGGCCGGCGGAAGCTGTGAGGGCGGTCCAGATGACGACGCCCCAGGCGAGGAGTTTTTTGCGGCTGGCGGAATCGGCAATGCGGCCCAGGGGTACGCCGACAATCGCGTAAATCCAGATGAAGGCACTTCCGAGGAGGCCGATTTGTGTGTCTGTGAGATGAAACTCCTTGCGCATGGGTTCGACGAGGGCGCCGGGGACGTGGCGATCGTAGAAATTGAGGATGTTGATGGCAAAAAGGACGACGACGGAGAACCAGAGAGTGTTGTTCTGAGTTTTCTGAGACAAGGCTCGAGCATGCTAGCACATCGGATGGTGGGAAGAAGAAGTAGCGTGTGGCGAGAAACAGGCGAAACAACAAAAAGGCAAAAGACCCGGCTAGCCTCAAAAACCGAGACTGGCGCGCCCTGCGGAATGACGGCGTTTTACGCGATTGCTGGTTTGGAAGTCTGGCGCGCGGTCTTGGATTGCCAGGCTCCGCGAAACTCTTCGCGATGCTTGAGCACGAAGGCTTTGGCTTCGTCGAAGCTGGAGAAGACCTTGGTGCCTTTGATGGTGTTGCAGGGAGTGCAGCAGGCGACCAGGTTGCTAGGATCCTTCTTTCCCTTCCGGGCGCGGGGGTGGACGAAATCGACGCGCATCACCAGCGCGTTTTCGAAACTGGCGCGGCCGTCCAGGCCACAGTATTTGCAGCAGTAATCATCGCGTTCCAGAATCTTCAGACCTTCTTGCATGGAGACAGGTGATTCCACCAGAGAAAGTGTTGCGAGGCTTAATGGCATGGATACCTCCATTGCGGAAATTTTTGGAGCAGAGGGGAGCTTGCGACTTCCACTTGCTTACGCGAAGAACATAGGGCAGCTAGTCGTTGGTGTCAAGCATGGAGGGTCCGCGGAGCGGGGGTTCACACGCCGGAGTGGCCGTAGCGGGTTGCATCTTTCCGTAATCATCATTTCGAATTATTGCCGGGATATTGAAAGGCGGCGTCCGAACTAAGCGTAGTAGTAGGTATGAAGCCTGGTATTGGGAGGCAAAGGGCGGTTTGGTACGGCGTCATTTTTCTGGCGGTGATCGGAGTCGCGGTCGCGGTGCGGAGAATGGTGTATGTAGTGCCGATCGTTTTGCATGGCTACCATCCGCCCCCTGCACCATCTAATCCGCGACTGGCGCAGTTCGCCGCCCTGGATGATTTGTTTGCCCGATACCCGATCCTTACGCTTGTTCATATTGTGCCTGGCTTGCTTTTCATGATTTTAGGGCCACTGCAGTTCAATCCAACCATTCGCGCTCGGCATCTTCGGTGGCATCGCTTCAGCGGACGTGTGTTTGTTGTTTCTGGGTTGGTGGTCGGAATTTCAGCGCTCGCCATGAGTTTTGGGATGCCGGCGATCGGTGGAGTGAATCAAGCGGCGGCAACGACACTTTTTGGGACGCTTTTCTTGTTCGCGTTATGCAGAGCGTTTTGGCATATCCGGCGGGGTGAAGTGGCGCTGCATCGCGAGTGGATGATTCGGGCTTTTGCGATTGGGCTCGCTGTGGCTACGATCCGGCCGATCATTGGAATGTTTTTTGCGACAAGTCCCTTCACAGGATTGACGCCCCGAGAATTTTTCGGGATCGCTTTCTGGATTGGATTTGTGATGCATTTGATTGCGGCAGAGACGTGGATACATGCGACGGGAGCACCGCCGATCCCAGTTAGGTTTCAGGAATGACCCAGGGATTTTCTTCCTACCCGACGCGTAAATGGCGGCTCTCAGGATACTAGCAATACACATTGAGATTCGCGATGCGGTGCTTCAGGCTAGAATCCAGAGATCATTGCGAACGATCGAATGTGGGAGGGACGAGTCCACGTGGGGCGACATTTTCAGGTTGACGATGGAGGACGCCTGGCTGCCGGGTACAAGGGCAAGGCGGGCGATTGTGTCGTTCGCGCGATCTCGATTGCGACGGGGAAGACGTACCAGCAAATCTACGATCTGGTGAACAGCGCAGCGGCGCACGAACGAACGGGAAGACGGAAACGTGGAAAGAGCGACGCGCGAACGGGCGTTTATAAGACTTCGATCAAGCGAGTGATGAAAGCGCTGGGTTGGGTATGGACGCCGACGATGCAGGTCGGTTCGGGATGTACTGTGCATTTGCGCGCCGATGAGTTGCCCACGGGGCCATTGGTCGTAAGCGTGTCAAAACATCTGACGGCAGTGATCGATGGCGTGATCCACGATACGCACGACTGCTCGCGGCGCGGAACGAGATGCGTTTACGGATATTGGCAACCGCCTGACGGGAGACGCGTGCGATCGCTTGCGCCGAAGGGCCCACCTTCAAGAAACGGGAGTGGGGCCCCCCGCCGTCCGAAGTCATTTCTCGAATGGCTCTTCGGTTGAGTTGAAAACGCGAGGATGATTCGCGAAGGATTCAGGCTGTGGCGTTAATTGAGTGGTACGGGGTTAGCAAACACAGGTAGACACATATAGAGGGGCGAGTGTAGTCCTATGTACGTGTGGGAGTACTTGCGGGGGCGAGGCGGGAATGGCTCCGGTACTATTGTGGCTGATCATGGTTCTTTGCCTGCTGGTTTCCGTGGTGAAGTACGTCATGGGAATCATTCTGAAGGTGTCGTTCCCCAGCGCCAAGGTGCAAAAGGACTATAGCTACCAACCCACGGTAAGCGTGCTGATGCCGTGCTTCAACGAAGGTAAGACGGTCTACGAGACCATCGAGAGCATCAGCAAGAGCAACTATCCCCCCGAAAAATTCGAAGTGCTTGCGCAGGATGACTGTTCGGTGGACGACAGCTACGAATGGATGCTCAAGGCGCAGCGTGACTTCACCAACATACGCATACGTACGGGGCGCAATGCGGCGAACAGCGGAAAGGCGCGAACGGTTTGCAATGCGATGGAGCAATCCTCAGCAGAGATTATTATCTCAATCGATTCGGACTGCATATTCCATCCGGACGCAATTGCCGAGCTGACGGCGTGCTTCAGCGAGGCGCACATGGGGTCTGTGGGCGGGAGAGTCGGAGTACGGAACCCGAACGACAGCGTCATTACCGCGATTCAAGCGGTGATTTACTACTCGGCCTTCCAGCTTTACAAGATTCCCGAGAATTGGACGCGCAGTGTATGCTGCATCAGCGGATGTCTGTTTGCGATCCGGCGTGAACTGCTGCTAGAGATTGAGCCGGCGATTCGAGCGCGGCATTGGTTCGGCATACCGGTGAATCAGGGCGAAGACAGGTTTTTGACGCACCAGACGCTGTTGCGGGGATATGGGACATACATCAACAATGATGCGCTGTGCTGGACTACAGTGCCCAATACGCTGTCCGTTCTTTTCAAACAGCAACTGCGCTGGCGGCGGAGCATCGTGCGAGACTTTTTCTACACTCTGAAAACATTGCCAC
>DATDHE010000600.1:0-15126 GCA_036521695.1 Candidatus Acidiferrum sp.
GAGATTCACTGGCGATCCGGACGTGATCGGCAAAAAAGTCGAGCTCAATCAACACCCATTCACGATCATCGGCGTGGCACCCAAAGAATTTAAGGGAACCTACTCAGCCCTCGACATGGACGCTTTTATTCCTTTCAGCGCGGAAATGGCCGAAGATCCGGACAATCCTGTTGAAAAGAGTTGGACAAGCAGGGTCTCTCGCAGCCTCACGCTGATGGGAAGATTGAAGCCCGGCGTAACGATCAAGCAAGCCCAGGCGTCGCTCAACGTTTTGGCCCAACGCATTTCCGATCAGTATCCGGACACGGAGAAAGGCATCACCGTACAGCTTTACCCGGAAAAACTCGCCAGGCCGGAACCCGACCCAGAAAACCCTATTCCTGTTGCCGCCATGGCTTTCATGGGTTTAGCAGGGCTTGTCATGCTCGTCGCATGCTTCAATATCGCTAATGTTCTGTTGGTGCGAGCTACCGTTCGCCAGCGTGAAATGGCGATTCGCGCGGCTCTTGGCGCTGGACAGGGTCGCCTGGTCTGCCAATATCTGACCGAGAGTCTTCTGCTCGCCTTTCTTGGTGGCGGCGCAGGTCTGTTTCTAGGGTCTTGGGCGGCGGGAATCCTCGGCTCGCTCCGTCTTGGCTCCGAACTCCCCATCGAGTTTGATTTTCATCCCGACACCACTGTCTATCTGTTTGCACTTGCAGCCGTGCTGCTGACCGGTTTAATCGTCGGCATTATGCCGGCCTTGCGCGCCGGTCGTACCAATGTGATCACGGTTCTCCATGAAGGAGGCCGCGGCTCCTCGTCTGGTCCGCGCCGTCAACTGGTAAGAAATACTTTGGTTGTGGCGCAAGTGGCGGGTTCGCTGGTGCTACTCGTAGTCGCCGGTCTGTTCGTCCGCAGCTTAAATAAGGCTCAAAAGATTAATCTCGGCTTCAATCCCGATCATGTTCTCAATCTCTCCGTGGATGTCGCGCAGATCGGTTACAAGGAACCTCGCGGCCGGATCGTGTACCGGGACTTGGACAGCCGGATTCGTGCTCTGCCCGGCGTTGAATCCGTGGCTCAGGCGTTTACCACTCCTATGAGCCTAATCAGCACGGGCGACCGGCTAACCATTGAAAATCAACCTCTCGAACCGGGCCAACAACCGCCCGACATTAACTACAATATGGTGACTGCCGGATATTTCGACACTCTCCAGATTCCCTTGTTGCGCGGCCGGAAGTTCGCGGACGCCGACGGCGAAAAGGCCCCTCTGGTGGCCGTCATTAATCAGAATATGGCAAAAAAATTCTGGCCCAGCGAGGACGCCCTCGGCCGGCGCTTCAGCATCAAGGGCCCGAAAGGCCCTTTCATTGAAGTCGTCGGCATCGTCCAAGACGGCAAGTACCAGGACGTTACCGAAGATCCGCAACCCTACTTCTATGTGCCTTTCGAGCAAAGCTACATGTCCATCCGCACTATCCACGTCCGCACTTCCGTGCCTCCGGAAACGCTGGCCTTGCAACTTGAGTCGCAAATTCACGAACTCGCCCCGGACGTTCCGATCACACAAGTGCAAACGATGACGCAATCCCTGCAAGGCGCGAACGGCTTTTTCTTCTTCCGTTTCGGCGCACAAATAACGGCGGTCATGGGTTTCCTTGGCCTGATTCTCGCCGTCGTTGGAATTTATAGCGTGGTCTCTTATGCTGCCGCTCAGCGCACGCAGGAAATCGGCATTCGCATAGCCATGGGTGCCACCTCTCGCGACATTCTGAAAATGGTCTTGCGGCAAGCGCTTGGCGTGGTCGGCACCGGCCTCGCACTGGGCTTGGTGATTGCTGCGGCCGGCACGCGCCTGATAAGAGGTCTGTTCATGGGAATCAAACCTACTGACCCGCTCACCTTTACGGTCGTCATCCTTCTGCTTACTGCCATTGCTCTCTTCGCTTGTTGGATTCCCGCGCGCCGTGCCACGCGCATCGATCCTCTCGTCGCTCTGCGCCACGAATAACTGCTTTCGCGGCCAGCGGCGTCCTCATCTACCGGCGCATCAGTGCTGCCTCACTCTAAGTCTGCCGTTTCTCTACTTGGAATTTGAGGAGAGTTAGTTCAGCGCGCGGCGTATCGCCACGGCAATTTCCTCGCTCGCCGCGGATGCGCTCGCCTCGCCCAGGGCGCGATAGCTTTCGAAGTGGTCTTCATCGAACCACTGATTCGCGGTCGTGTCGTGCGGAAAAGACTTGTCTTTCTTGGCGTAAGCCAGAACGTCGTCCGGGTCGCCTTCGACCAGCGCCGGCTTCAAATAGATGATCGTTCCATCTTCTTCGGGGGCATCCGGGTTGTAGCGGATCTTTCCAACCGCAAAATGTGCTTCGGACCTGCATGCCGCGGGATCATCGGAGCACGGTTTGGGCTTAATCTCTGCGAGTCCCTCCAAAACGATCTCCACGCCGAAGTCGGTTCGGGATCGTTCGATCGCGTTGTGCAGATCGCCAAAGGCGTACTCTGAATCGCAGGAAGCATCGCTGGCGATGATTAATTTGCACCTCCGTCTCACCAGTTCGTAGACCCCTAAATTTTCAAAATGTCCGCCGTCCGATAGATAGACGTACTTGCTATCGTCGTTCGTGGACCCCAGGAGTTCCTGCAACAGGCAAGCGAATCCAATGCGCGGGCTCCCGTTCTTCCAGCCTTCGCCGCGCGGATTTCCGATCCACCAGCCAAGCCGTACATCGAACAACGTCATCAGGAATCCCAACCCTGGATCGGAATAGGAACCCATATTCGGGCTTGCTGCTGCGCCCGAAATCGCCACGGCCGTTCCCATGGTCACGCCATTTTTGAATCCCGGCAGCTTGCAGGCAAGTTTCTCGGTGGGCGCGTAAGCGGCGTCCCAATCTCGCGTGTCTTGAAGTGGCCGCGTAAATCCTCCATGAATCGGCGTCAGAGCAAACGCACGCGCTTTGCGCGTCTGGAGAGCAAGTTCCTTGCCACGCACCACGTTCAAACTGGTATTCAAAATCGGCAGCGGCCGCCCGTCCTTCGGATCGGTCGAAGCGATTGGAATTTTTAGTTCACCAAGAGGAAAATTGTCCGCTTCCGAAAATCCGGTGAACGGCTGCGCATTCCGTTTTGGCACCGTCGCGCCCAGGTAACACCGCACCAATCGGTTGCGGTAGAGGTAATGGATGGAGAATTCGTTGATGTCCACTCGCCAGGAGACGAACAAAGCCGCGACAAAAAATAGCAGGCCTAACAGAGGAACGCGGATATCGAAATCCAGATCGCTGGGCATTGCGAGCGTTGGCCAAACCAGGCCTTTGGCCCAGTTCGCCGCGAACGAAGCGAAGATCGAGAGCCCCAGGAGCAGCCCCAGGATAAAAATGTACGGCGTCAGTTTCGCAGCCACAGCCAGGATCTTTTTCGTCAGCGGGGCGTCGGGATTCCATTTGCCTGTTTTCTCGCTTTTGCCAAAAAACACGCCGTACGCCGTAGAGAGGGCCCACATCAGCGCGGCGCTAAAAGCCGTGTGATGGCCGCCGCTGCGCTCCCAAGCAAGCAGCCTCCCTAACTCTCGCGGAAAATAGATCGAAATCAAGAAAAGACCGAGCCACAAAAATGCAAAGAGGAGCAGCCAGCCACCCAACCTTCCCCACCACTCGCGGTGGGCGTCGCTCATGCCTCGTCCCATCAGCCCGATATGAATTATGCCGGCGATCAACATGATGGTGAGAGAGACGGGCGTTCCAAACGTCAGGTTATGCCAGTTGCTGTAGGTGAGGTGCTGCGACCTGTCCGGGGGAATCAAGAGATGGCCGAAAGGAACAAAAAGATACCCAATCAAGATACCGGTAACCGCCGCGGTAACCATTACCAGCCCGCTGACCGGCCCGGTGCTGCTCCTGCGACTCTTTTTGAAATGAACTATTCGCCTTACGAGGCAGGCGCCCGTCCACATGCTGAAATATAGGCCGACTCCCATCAGTGGGGCACGATATCTCGGGTGGTCGAGGATTCCCCAATCCGTCAGGAACAGGCCGCAGCCATAGGTGAAGAGCGCGGAAGACACCAGCAATGGGGCGATGATGAATGCATGGACGGCCCAGGAATTTGCGTACCATGGGTCTCTCTTTCCCTCGTGAGGGTCCACCGTTTCGAGATTCAGACCCATGAAAATCACAGCCACGAGCCCCATAGAGAGTCCCACCGCAAGCGCGAAATACTCCGATCTCATGTACGGTTGAAGCGGGTAGTAGGGTGCTGACTGTGTCCATTGCTCGAGGTCTTCGAGAATGTGCAGTAGAAATACAATGGACCTCGGCACGAGCAGCAGGGCGAGAAGCGCCAGCACCAGGATGATTTGATTCAAAAGCGTATTTCGCAGATAGCTCGCGGCAAAAGCCAAGAAATCCGCTCTCAGCAATCCCTTCCGCGGGGTGAGATAGTTGCTGTAATCGCGCAAGAAATGAACTTCGGGCGGGTCGCTGGCTTCTTGAGGCATCCTCGGCGGCGTTGACAGCCGCTTCTCGATCTCCTGGATGCCAATACCTTGGTGGTGCATCCATCCCATTAGCCAGCCGCCGATGTAGCCGCCGCCCGAGACTGTGGA
This sequence comes from Candidatus Acidiferrum sp., assembly GCA_036521695.1. Taxonomy (GTDB): domain Bacteria; phylum Acidobacteriota; class Terriglobia; order Acidiferrales; family UBA7541; genus Acidiferrum. The sequence continues at coordinate 4,595 of DATDHE010000600.1, forward strand.
AACGAAGTCTATCGATCGCAGCAACCTCTTTCGGGCCAGCGCTTGCAACACCCCCAGGTTGAATGTCGCGCTGCGGATCCCGCCGCCTGAAAACGCCACGCCGATCAGGCTCTTCTGAGCCAAGGGTCGTTGCGGGTTTTGCCCCAGCCGCAAGTTACGGGATGTTTCCAACTGTTGGAATTCCTGATCGAGCACTTCCTGGATGGATGGTAGTGTCATCTCTCCGAGCACCCCGGGAACCTTGAGCGACGCACAACTCTTTTCAAGGAGAGTTGGAGCCCCGAGAGTAGTGAATCTCTCTCTTGAAACGTTTCATTCCACGCCGACGTTCGTCCCGGTCATTTCCATGGATACCGAGCCCGATTGGCGCAAAATTCCGCGGTCTCCCGTTGCACCGGTGGAACCATAGTCCCAATTTCTGTGCCTGTCTGGCACACTTCCGGTTAACCTTGCTTTAAGAAGCACTGCTTCCGTCAATGAGTGCATAACGTGTCCTTCGAACACCTGCGCCGCAGCAGTCGCATTCCGAAAGAGGTCGCTATACTTCTGACCGGAAGCGATATGGATGGCAAAGGTTTCTCGGAAATGACCAAGACCGTCCTGCTCAGCCGCCATGGCGCCGGGATCGTTTCCACTTATAAGCTCTCCGCCGAGCAAGAGATCATCATTCGCTATCTTGATACCAACAAAGAAGCTCTCGTTCGCGTTGCCGGTCGTATCGGATCCGAGGACGAGATTTACACCTACGGTGTGGCTTTTGTGGATGCTTCCAATATCGACTTTTGGGGCATCGACTTTGCGCCCGTTTCCGAAAGGGAAAAAGAAGCCCGCCGCATGCTTCTTGAATGCGGAAACTGCAAGGAACGCGAGGCCGTGGAACAGAGTGACGTCGAATCCGATGTTTTCCTCATCAATGAGGGCATCGTCCGCTATTGCAAACAGTGCGGAGATTCGACTCTTTGGAAGCGTGCTTCGGAAACCCCCGAACAGCAACCCGTTCTTGTAGGTGCTGGGCCAGCCGCTAGCGCTTCCTCGTTCGTGGAAGCCACGAGCACCGCAAGCACGCAAGCTCTCCGAGGCCCACAGGCGGCCCCGAGCGCGCAGGCTTCCTCAATCCTGCAACCGTCCCCTAGCGCGCAGAGCTCCTCGGCGTATGCGTCGCCTGGGGATCGGAAACCGGCCGCGCCGCTAGACAACCGCCGCAAACACCCTCGCACTAAGGTCAGTTACAAGGCCTCCATTCGCCGCTCGGGCTTTACCGACGATCTAGTGACCTGCGAAGACATGTCCAAGGGGGGGCTATGCTTCAAGAGCCGGAAACAGTATTTCAAAGGGACGGACATCGAAGTCGCAGTTCCCTATTCGCCCGGTGGCAACGCCATCTACGTCCCCGCCCAAATCGCCTGGGTCGTGGAGATCACCAAAGATAAGCTCTATAAGTGCGGCGCCTCGTACCGCCGCACCTCCCGACCCGCATAAGGCCTCCCAAAGCCTTACGAAACTGGGTTCGCGATAAAATGCAAAAAAACGCTTGACACTTGATACTGTGCCTCATACAGTGTGTGCCATACACTATATGGCGCCCGGTAACAACCAACAGGACCTCTTCGAAAACCTTCGTCTCGAGCTGCGCCGCGGCTCTCTGATTCTGGCCGTCATGGCGTCCCTCCAGACCGAGCAATACGGCTACACACTCCGCAAGGCCCTGACTGACCACGGCATGCCCATCGATGAAGGGACCTTGTACCCTCTGCTGCGCCGCCTGGAGACCCAGGGACTGCTCGTTAGCGAGTGGCGTGAAGAGGACAAGCGCAACAAGCGCTTTTACCGGCTTTCCAAAGATGGGAAAGAAATCTTCAAGCAGTTGCTCGCCGAGTGGCAGAACATGAATTCCTCTCTGAACGGGATTCTTTAGGAGCGCGTAATGGACGTTCTGGAAAGTTATCTGCGGGCCGTGAAGCGCTGCCTGCCGCGAGCGCAAAGCGACGACATCATCAAAGAACTCTCGGACGACCTTCGTTCGCAGATAGAAGAGCAGCAATCGGCCCTGGGCCGCCCGTTCTGCGATGAAGAAATGATGGTCTTTTTCAAGCAGCACGGCGATCCGATGACCGTAGCGCGCCGATACCGGCAAGATCACCACAGTTTGTCTCTTGGATGGGAGTTGATCGGACCCGAGCTCTTTCCGATGTATTTGATCCTCTTGTCTTTCAATTTGACGCTGACTATAGCGGCCGTGATCGTGGTCTCTCTGATCATTCATGTACCAATCACGGTGGACGCGTTCGTCGTTCCAGTTTTGGCGCAGATTATTTGCCTCACGGTGGTGTTCACCATTCTGAATCTTATACGGCGCAAGTACCCGCAACCCTGGTATTACCCACCTGCTGAACTTGCTCCCCTGTTGCCCGTCAGCCGCTGGTATTCCCTCGTGGGCCTGATCATGTGGGCTACGGTAGCCGTTTGGTGGCTCGCAGTGCCGCACTTTCCGCAGTTGATTCTGGGCTCAGGGGCTGCTCATTTGAAGCTCGCTTCGACGTGGCACAGATTTTACGTGCCAATGCTTCTTCTTGTGCTGGCTTCCGTCTCTCAGAGAGTACTGAGCCTCTTTCACCCAACGTGGACTTGGGTGGTGCCCGTGATGAGGATGCTTATCAATGGCGCGGCTGTGCCGATCCTGTACTGGCTAATATTCAAGAGCCCAACCTTGGTGGTGCTTGCGGACGGAATTCAAAGTACTCCGCACTACGAGCAACTCGTGGACAACTTCAATGGCCTGATTCGCTGGGGGATTCTTGGGCCGTGGCTGTGGATGTACGCGGGCATCAGCGCCATAGTTTACGCGTGGTACAGCGTTCCGCACCTGCGGCGGCTGATTCGCCGAACGCGCGGGGAGTCGTCATCGGCAGCTTTTTAGCGGGGTCGTACTTTCGAAAGGATCGAGTGTTATGAAAGCGCTTTTCTTGCTTCTGGCGTTGCTGACGGACGGCGAAGCTGTTCGAAACGTCCTGAATTCTTGCTTCACGGCAGGCGTGGTCAGTGTCGTTGTTCTCTTTTTGTTGGGCGTTTATCAGGTGCTTCGCCGTTCTTGCGTGCGTCGCTACGGTGCGTCGCCATCACGCGTTTGAAGAATCCTAGGAGAATTGGGAGGGAAAATCATGAGCAACGAATTCTGGGCCGAGCTGTCGAGCGTGAAAAAGTGTTTTGGAAAGACGATGGCTCTCGACGGCCTCGATCTGCAAGTGCGGCCAGGCGAACTCTTCTCCGTACTCGGTCCGAATGGCGCCGGCAAATCCACCGCTATTTCGTTGTTGCTCGGGCTTCTTAAGCCTGACGCGGGTGCTGCGCGCCTCTTTGGCCTGTCGCCATTCCATGTCGAGCCGCGGCGCCAGGTCGGCGTGATGATGCAGGAGGTCACGCTCGCACCAGAACTTCGCGTTCGCGAACATATCGCACTTGTGGCCAGCTACTATCCGCGTCCGTTCACACCCGCCGAGACCATGGAGCTAACGAATATCTCTTCTTTGGCAGCTCGCCCGTACGGAAAACTCTCAGCGGGCCAAAAGCGGCAAGTGCAGTTCACGATGGCGGTTTGCGGACGGCCGAAACTTCTCTTTCTTGATGAGCCAAGCGTGGGGCTTGACGTTCGCGCTCGCGAAACGATGTGGGCCACGCTGCGACAGCTGGTTCGCAATGGATCCTCCATCGTTCTCACCACTCACTATCTAGAAGAAGCGGAATCGCTTTCGAACCGCGTGGCGGTCCTGAACAAAGGCCGCCTCATTGCCTCGGGCACCGTCAACGAAATTCGTGCCCTAGTCGTTCGCAAGCACATCACCTGTTCGACCGCGCTCGCTGCCGATCAAATCGCGGCGTGGCCGGAGGTAGAAAGCGTTACGCGCGATCAGCAGCGACTGCAAATCAGCACGAGCAATTCGGAAGCAGTCGTGCGGCGACTGCTTGCCGCCGATTCGAATCTGCAGGAACTGGAAGTCCGTCGCGCCGGGCTCGCCGAAGCTTTTACGGAACTCACGCAGGAGGCCGCATGATGAATGCCACGTCGATCGAAAACCCCAAGCCTTTCGACAACTTTGGCGGCTCGTCTCTTGCCGCGGTGATGTCTACTGGCCGGCTGTTGGGCGCCTATCTCTCGGAAGCCCGATTCGAATCCTTGCGCATGTTTCGCGTGCTTGGCTTCTCGATACCCTTCTTGGTCCTTCCTGGTGCCTTGTATTTGCTGTTCGGTGTTGTGCTTTTCGGAGATGCCGTTCGAAACGACCCAACAACGGGAAAATTCCTCTTCGCGGCGTTCGCGGTCTTCGGCGGGATGGGACCGGGAATGTTCGGCTTCGGCGCCACCGTCGCTACGGAACGCGAACAAGGTCTGCTCACGCTCAAACGCGCACTGCCTGCGCCAGCCGGGTCTTACCTGCTGGCGAAATTGCTTATGACCATGCTCTTCGCATTCATCGTAATGGCGACGATGATCCCGGCAGCTCTGCTGCTAGGCCATTTGCCGCTGACCTTCGCGCAGTGCGCAAGCGTCACGGCAATCAATATTTTCGGTTCGCTCCCCTTCTGCGCTATCGGATTATTTATTGGAACGCGCGCCTCCGGCAAGGCAGCCATCGCGTTCGTGAATCTCATCTACGTGCCGATGATGCACGTTTCTGGCCTGTTCTACCCGCTCCCGAAATTTCTTCGCGCCATATCACCGGTCTGGCCGACCTATCATTTGCAGCAATTGGTGCTTGCTGCGCTCGGGATGAGTTCCTACGGGAAAACCACAATCCATTTAGCGGTTCTCGCCGGCGTCACTGTACTTCTCACCGCGCTGTCCATCCGCAGGCTGGCCCGCGTTGGCTGAGACATATATCAACCTCGCCCAGTTTGCCGATGCGCGAGCGATCCCTGCGACATCGCCATGTGGAAGCTATCCGCAATTACTGGCCGTCAGTTCCGGTTAGGACAAGCCGCTCGTTGCTCCTCGAAGAAACATAGTAAGGTCTGAAGAGGGCCCCAGCTGCTGACCCGTCCTCCGAGGAGCGCTTGAATGGTGCAGATCAAGGGATCCGCAATTAAAGAAACCATCGAGCAGATCAAATCGCGCGCGGGCGAGGCTGCCTTCGAGAAAATCCTGGGACTTCTTGACGACGAAACTCGAAAAGTCTTGGAGGGCGAAATCTTCTCCTCCACCTGGTACTCGCTGGATCTCTTTACGCGCTTCCTCGAAATAGAAATCAAGGTCCTCGCGGATGGAAACGAAGAGATGGTCACGCGCGGTTCGGAAGCGGTGATCGAAAGGCAGCTTCGTGGAATCTACAAAGCCTTTGTAAAACTGGGTTCGCCTGAATTCGTGATCAAGCGCATCGCGGCGGTTCACGCTACGTATTTTCAAGGCGTTCCTATCGAAGTGCAGGTACAGGCGCACGGCAGAGCTGTCGTAAAATACACCGGTTTTGAAAAGCAGCACCGCATCATGGGATTCGCCATCGTCGGATTCTTCAAAAAAGCCCTGGAGATTTCCGGCGCGAAGGACGTAGCCATCTATTTCTCCGTACCGATCGAAGAAGGCAAAGGATATTCCGAACTCTCCATAGCCTGGAGTTAAGCGGCGGCTGGTCTCGCGTACAATAGAGCAATGGCAATGTTCAAACTCTGGCGGAACTTAGGTCGCACCTGTGCGCTGCTCATTTCCCTTGCGTCTGTCTTCCAAATCCCTACTCGAGCCCAGGAGCAGCCGCAAGGCGTCATTCGGGTCGGTGTGAATCTGGTTTTGCTCGACGCGACGGTGAAGAACAAGTCCGGCCAAATCAGGGCTGACCTGAAAAAAGAGGACTTCGAAGTTCGCGAAGATGGTGTCGTCCAAAAACTGGATGTCTTCAACCGGGACGAATTGCCTCTCGAGGTCGCTCTAGTCCTGGACCTCAGCGATTCGATTGGGCCATTTCTCGGCCCCTTGCGCGACGCCGCGACCATCGCTCTTGCCGCGCTCAAACCTGACGACGAGGTCGCGCTATTTACCTTTTCCACCGAAGCACAGTTGCGCGTCCCCTTCACGAAGGACAAGAGCAAAATCGCGGAGGAGATCAATACTTTTCATGCCGGAGGCGCCACCAATATCAATGACGGAATCTTCATCGCCTCCGAGAATCTGCTTAAATTACCGCCCAAGGGCCGCCGCGTGATCATTCTGATCAGCGACGATGTTGGTACGGACGCCGGCGGACAAGGAACGCATGACATCGTCACCGAAGCTATCGCCGCGGATGCGGCCCTCTACAACCTCAAAATCCCCGGCTACAACCCGCCGCAAACGCTCTTTGCCGCCAGCATGATTCCCGGCCTGGTCAATATTCGCAAAGTGATGGACCAAACGGGCGGCGAACTCTTCGACGTGCAAGACATCCCACATCTGGATCCCGTCTTTCGCGCCTTGATTCAGCGCATCAAGACGCGCTACACGCTGGGCTACTACACGAATGCCAGCGCAGCCCTAGGCAAACCCCACAAACTCGATGTTCGCCTCGCTTCTTCTTTCGGAAAAAAAGGCCACGACTACGTGATCCTTTCCAAAACGGGCTTTTACGTTCATTGAAAAACGACTGCAGGAGAAACATGAAGTGGGGAACACCCCGCGAGATTACAACCTCAATCGGGAAGGCCGAAGCGAGTCCGCATTTCGCGCCAGCCAGCTTTGGTAACGGCCAAAGCGCGGCTGTCGAGCTCCTGGATCACCCATTTTCGTTTCATCGCGACTTGCAGCAAGGCCGCGCCGACGGCCCCGCCAATATGTGGCCGCCGCTCGCTCCAGTCTACACATGCATAAGCGAAACGACGCCGTAGCGTCCGCATTGCCTCGAGATCCATGCCAAGAGCCTCGAATGCCTTGGTTCCGCGTCTTGTCAATTCGTAAGCGTTATCGGCGCTTGACCCACCTGACAACCAGCCCATCGTTTTGAAGCGGTCATGCAGCGCGACGCCCAGCGTGCCCGCGATGTGATCGTAGCAAGTTCGAGCTGCGCGCAAGCCGTTCGGCGTGTTCGGCTGGAAAGTGTCGTGCCTGCCGCCGGCCAGGACGCTCAAGGCTTCCAGCGCCGCAGCCACATTGGCTCCTGCGAGACTGTAATAGCGATGTTTTCCTTGAGCGAGCACCGCGACCAATCGCTGCGTATTCAGCCGCTGCAGGTGCACACTGGCCGTCGACGGCGTTACCTGGGCGACCATTGCAAGCTCCGTGCTCGTCCGCGCGCGGCCGTCGAGCAGGCAGTAGAGCATCCGCGATCGGGCTGGCTCACCGATGGTGGAAGCAATTCGGGAGACCGAGCGGTCCGCACATTCCTTGACATCCATAGTTTGATGCTAAGCGAAGTGTTCCTGCTTGGCAAGCTCCATACTGCCCGATATGCGGCTACCAATGCCTCCCACCGACCACATTAACCGCCGCGAAGCTATCGGCGGCATGGTCGCCATGATGGCCGCGCTCACTGTTGGCTGCGAAACACTTGCCAGCCCGCCCATGAAAGGACTCCCGGTGAAAATCCTATGCGTGATCCGCTACCAGATCGATCCCTTCCAGCGAGACGTATTCAAAAAGTATGCCGAGAATTGGGGCCGCATTATTCCGCGATGTGGCGGGCACCTCGTCGGCTATTTTCTGCCACATGAAGGGACGAATGACATCGCGTGGGGCCTGATTGCGTTCGACAGCTTGGCTTCCTACGAGGCATACCGCGGACGCTTGAAAGCGGATCCGGAAGGCCGCGAAACCTCGCAACATCGCAAGCAAAACGTTTCATCCTGCGCGAAGAACGAAACTTTGTCGAACTGGTCGCCGGCACCTTCAACATCCCCGCTGCCCCGCAGGCACTTCCCTGAAACCAATCGCCTGAAATATTACGTCGCGGTCCCGCGTCTTCTTAACAGCAGGCCGGAGGCGTCGCATGGTCGCATCCGAGTTTGAGTACCGTCATCGATTCTGGATGATGGCGCTCGTTTACATGGCAGCCTATTCGCTCTACAACCTCAATCATCTCAATATCCTTTACTCCATCGTTCCCTGGAGCCGCGGAGATGCCCAGAAAGACTTGCTCGTGCGCCTTTTGTACGCCGCCGCGGCGCTTTTGGCAGCGCTCGGCGCTGCCCTCCTGACTTGGGCGACGGCTTACCGGTCACCAGGCACCAACACGAATCGCGCGGCTTTCTCCACCGGCGGGCCGTTCCGATATGTCCGGAACCCGCAGTACTGGGCGTATTTTCTTCTCCTGCTTGCCTTGGGCACGTTTCAGAGCGTTCTCGGATTTCCGCTCATGCTCGTTGGCGAAATGATCCTGCTGCTTCGTCTCGTCGCACGCGAAGAACTCCAGCTCGGACAGGAATATGACGAGCTCTACAGGGATTACGCGCAACTGGTCCCCCGCTTTCTGCCTTCGCTTCGTGCGCGTTTCGAAAACGACGGCCAGTCACCGCGATGGCGCCAGGCTCTCCGGGAGCAGGCGTTTCAATGGGGCTTCGTCGCCACTTTGCTTGCCTTCGCGTTCACCTTGAGCGACCCAATCGGGTATGCCTTCGCCACCGCCACAATGGCATTCTTGGTCTTTCAGAAACTCTCGCAGGTTATATTGAATCGCCTGCGTCGCGCCTGAAGGGCCAACCGATAGGTCTGACCGCGGAAGTTGAGTCCGGCGGTGAGTTGGGTCCCGGGATTGAGGGGTAGCGAGTCGATCTAAGGCTGCATTTTGATGTGATGAAAAAACATTCGTTGGCTGTGCCTAGGAAACCGGCGCTTACTGGTATTGCGCGACTACTTCTCCGTTCTCAATCTTCAGATTCGAGATGTCCGACGGCAGCTTGAGCTTTTCGCGGTTTTCAGGGGACTCCATCATTTTCCGCACGGCCGCCTCTAGCGTGGCCTGGGGTATGGGCAACGAGCCGATCTGACCGCTAACTGGCTCAAACTTCAGAAAACCGTTGTCCGCGCCCAGCTTGCCCACGAGTTGCAGCGTTACGTCCTTGCCGTGGACGTCGAAAACTACGTAGGCTCGCACGTGGTCGTCGACCAATTGAACCTTTACATCCTTTACGTTTGAGCGCATTTGCTCGACATCATCCATGGTGGGCTGGTCGCCGTTTGTGGCGCCTAGACTCGTCCCGCTTGGAGCAGCATTCGACGTTCCGTTCGGCTCGTTGGCGTTGGCTGCCGGAAGAACCAAATGCGACGCCAAATACGAGTTCAGCTCAGTCTCGCTCATGTGCAGGGTGGCAGGCTGGCCTTGTGCCACAGCCTGCTGGACATCCTGGAACTTCTGCTCCGCCCGCGCGGCGGCTTCCGGGGTGGTCGAGACTGCCGGCGGCGCAGGCTTATGTAGCAATAGAATCAACACGATAAGGGCGCAGGCATAGACCGTCCAGCGAACGATTCGGAAGATCAGGACGAGCGTGCTGGTTTTTGAGGAGTGGGCATCAGACACCGGGTTCCCCCCGGGAGGGTTGGCGATACTTGGCATGACTTGCTCCTTACTCTTCTGCCCCAAATGTTGGATGTTCGTTCTCGTCTCTACGTTTCGTGCATTCAGCGGTCCATCCATTGAGTAGCGGACCTAGCACGCCCCCGACGGGAGGTAGTTTCCCCGTTCTATCCCTAACCCTATAGTCCGCTTATGGTTGCGCCAAGAGAACCAAAGTACTCGGGGCGCAAACTCGCCACCTGACCGCTTGTCCCTGTCCGGAAACGCCTTTGCCCTCGTCCCGAATGGAACCAAAATGGGAAAGCCAGAAACAGAGGGAGCGCAGGCGCGTCTAGCTACTATATCGACTGTCGGTATAGTATGCCGATCATCGATAGAGAGCACGATTGGCTGTTTCCTGGAGCCGACTCGTTCAGTTCGGAGCTTTTGCGGAGGCTTATAAGATGCGAAAGATTTTGCTTCTCATACTCGCGGGTTTGTTCGCAGGAGCAGTTGCGATACGCGCAAATCACGCGTCGTCCGCTCTTGCTGCAATTCCGGTGGCGCCGACCGACGCGCAGTTCCATTCGGATGGCAAGCTCGTCCGTCCAGAGGGCTATCGCCGCTGGGTGTACGTCTCCTCCGGTTTTGGGATGAGCTATAACCCGGATGCGGGAGGAAATGGCGCGCCGGCCTTCACCAACGTATTTGTCACTCCCGAGGCTTATGACTTTTTCCAAGCCCAGGGATCGTGGCCAGACAAAACCATGTTTGTGCTCGAAATTTACGGCTCATCCTCCCACGGATCGATCAATCGGAAAGGGAGCTACCAGGAATCGCTGGTGGGATTGGACGTCGAAGTAAAAGATGAGTCTCGGTTTGCGGATAAGTGGGCGTATTTCGATTTCAACAACTCCGCGAAGACGGCGAGCGCGCGAACTCCCAGCAAAAATAATTGCTGGAGCTGCCATGACCAAAACGCTGCCGTCGAACATTCCTTCGTTCAGTTCTACCCCGAATTGCTGAAAATCGCGCGGGAAAAAGGAACCATTAAATCTACGGTCCAGCTGGAAGAAAAGAGCAAGT
>DATDHE010000601.1:0-2690 GCA_036521695.1 Candidatus Acidiferrum sp.
CGCACACCGGGAACTTACTCGTTCCACTGCTGTAACCGCTGCGGTCTCGGCCACGGAGGAATGAAGGGCCAGCTCATCGTCGAACCATGATTTCGACGAATGTTCCGTAGCTCGCTTGTTTCCGGAGCAAAACGTAGGCAAATGGATTCTTCGCGGACTCACTATCCTCCGTGGTAAGGAGAGTAACTGAGTCATTCGACCGCATGTCATCAGCAAGAACCGGACACTCTGGGCTGGAGAATCACAACGCACAGCAGTGGGCTCTGGCCGTAGGCTAGCCGTACCGCAAAGGGAATGCGTCAATGGCCATGGAAGGGCACAAAACAAACGACGTGCAAAGGCAAAGAACTGGCTGGCGGCGATGGGGCCCCTACCTTAGTGAGCGTCGGTGGGGAACGATGCGCGAAGACTATAGCCCGGACGGCTTGGGACTACTTTCCACACGACCATTCCCGAAGCCGGGCCTACCGCTGGGGACAAGACGGACTCGCGGGAGTCAGCGACGATCGACAGCTTCTGTGTTTAAGCTTGGCCCTTTGGAATGGCCGCGACCCTATTCTAAAGGAGCAGCTGTTCGGTTTCACCAATAGCGAAGGAGATCACGGCGAAGACGTAAAGGAGTGCTTCTACTATCGGGACGCCGCTCCAACTCATTCCTACTTCAAGATGCTGTACAAGTATCCTCAGCGTGAACAACATCGAATAGGAACCGCGTAAGGTTCCGGCGAAGGGACCAGGTGAAGACTGAAGAATTTGGAGACTACAAGCTGTATCACACTTCTCCGCAAAACGATCAAGGGGCGGGCAACAATCGCAGAGTTTCATCTCCATGACACTCGGCGCGATGGAGATCCCACAAAAAGTAGTTGGTCCGACTCGTGTCTCATCTGGCTCGTTCATTGTTTCGAAGTCGCAGTTACACAGAGCCCGCACGCGGCTGCGTGAACTGCTCCACGAAGTTCAACCACGGCGTAGTGGCTGGTATGACTCATAAAGACCTCGCCGGCCACCTCGGTCTTCACAGGGAATCGATAACCGCCACACTAGGTGAATTACGACGGGCGGGCTTGATTCAGATAGAAAGGAAGAAAATATTCATTCTTCAACCGGACGACTCGAACGCGCCACGCAGGAATAGAAGGAAGCGCGCGCGGATTCTGTGAAATCAGAACAGCGCGGTGCAGCAGTGCTAAGACAATCCGGCTGGCATGGCGATGTGCTGTATTCACGACGCTCGCGGCATCCCCGCGGCCCATCTCGCCGCAGTACAGGACGGCGTCAAGAACGCTTTCGGCTTTCGGTGGCAAGTTGCTGCGACGGATTTCTTCCTCGGCCCAGAGACGGATGCGTGTGCGCAGCCGATCCGGCTGGACCAGACTTTCCATGAAATCCACTTGTTCGATGCAAATACCCAGGAGGAATTCAGCAAATCGGCGAGCGCTTCTGTGCTCAATGGCTCGCGGCCGTCTAGATCGTTGCGGCGCGGCTGACCGAACACTTCCGGGCGAGCTCCACGTCCATGTCGGTCAGTTTTCCACGATGGCGTGAGGTTTCGCAGATCAACAAGGTTCCAGGAGGGAGACCGACTCGCCGCAATTCGTGGCCAGTGCAATGTCCGCTTTCATGTCCGCTTCTATTGCCATGCCAACATGCCTGTTATCATAGGTTTACGACATCAATGAAGGTCTATCTAAACGACCATCAATAGTCCGCCAAATGACCTTTTTCTGCCGGTCTCTTTTTGTATCCTTTATCATAAGGCGGCTCTTTGAGGAACTCGCCAACCACGCAGATTGCGGCACCGCAGACGGAGACTTGGTTGCGCCAGAAGCTCGTCACTCGCTAACAATTTGGAATTCGGACCTGCTCACCAGCTTTCGCCAGACCCGTGCTAAACTTCCGCCGTGAAGAGCCTTGCCGCAAAACCACGCTCACCCGCCCTGGCAGCATTCGTCAAGTCTTTTCATTACCACGAGACGAACTTTCCATTCACATTGGAACGAATCATGCCAAACGGTCAGGCTCACCTGATGGTCAGCCTTGCCGAAGACGAGTTCAGGACTTACGATCCGGCGCGACCAGAACGAACAAACCGGCATTCTGGGGCTGTGCTGGCCGGACCTCATGGACGCTCCACCATTATCGATACGCGAGCGCAACGCTGGCTAGTGGCGGTCGAGTTCCGCAGCGGCGGAGCCGCCCGATTTCTCTCTACGCCTATGTCGGAATTCCGCGACCAGATCGTATCCCTCGAAGACGCTTGGGGCGAGTCCGGAAGGTCGCTGCGTGAAAGACTACTGGCCGCGCCGGCGCCGGCGGCGAAATTCCATGTCTTTGAGGACCTGCTCCTCGATCATTTCAAGCCGGGTCTCGATCGTGGTATCGAGTACGCCATTGAAGCGCTGCGAGGCGGTGTTCCGGTATCGGAGGTAGCTCGGCGCCTCGGTCTTCTGCCTAGGACACTCGCACGCCGCTTTTCAGCCGAAGTCGGAATTACTCCGAAGCGATTTGCCCGTGTGCAACGCCTACAGCGGGTTCTGCGCGCGATGCGTTGCACTTCTCAGCCTGATTGGTGCACGATAGCAGCGGAACATGGCTATACCGATCAATCGCATCTTATACACGACTTCCGCAATTTGGCTCACATCACGCCGTCAGGTTACAAGCCCCACTCGCCTCAGCGAAGCAAC
>DATDHE010000602.1:0-1843 GCA_036521695.1 Candidatus Acidiferrum sp.
GTCGCATCCTGCGACAGATCGAACGCACCGGCGATCAACTGCAGCCTGAGTATCATCGCCCGACGCCCGAGTGTCCGCACCCAGAGCGCTGGCGCATGTTCGATTCCATGACTGCCGAGGCCGAGGTGCTCGAGTTCCTGCGCACCCTCGTCACCACCATCAAGCCCGAATTGGTAGTCGAAACCGGAAGCTTCAGCGGCATCAGCACTCTTTGGATCGCCGAGGGATTGAAAGCCAACGGACGCGGGCGCGTCATCACCTGCGAGTTCGACTATGAGATCTACGAGAACGCCAAGACGCGAATCCAGGCTTCTGGACTCGCCGAATGGATCGAGTTGCGCAATCAGTCAAGCCTGGACATGAAAGTCGAGGGCGCCATCGACCTCTTTTTCAGCGACAGCGACATTGCTATCCGCGAGCAGGAAATTCGCCGCTTTCTGCCGCAGATCAGTCCCTATGGCCTGATCCTAATGCACGACGCCAGTTCGCATTTGAAGATCGTCCGTGAGGCCGCGCTCAAACTCGAACAAGACGGCCTGATCTCGGTCGTGTTATTGCCAACTCCACGCGGCCTGCTCATGGCGCAGAAACGGGAAGGAAGAAAGTAGATTCAGCACGAAGGGATTCGTACCAGGGTATCGCTTTAGCGATACCGCAATTTTCTCAAAATCACATGCCCCTTCAGGGCCCGGCCGACCTAGCCGAAGTTCGTCACGGCACTGCCGGATTCTGCGATTTTTGATGACAACAGCGAGGCAAGCCTTGTCTTTGCAATCGCGGGTTCAGAAAAAGCGATGTAGTGCAGACCTACCCTCTTGAAGCCAACAACATCTGATGACAAACTCGCTGCAAGATGTTTTTGCGGCCGCATCAGCGCAACAAGGACGGTAAGGAGCACACCTACTGGTCCTTGGTGGAGACGGTGCGAACCGTTGACGGACCTCGCCAGAGAACGCTCTGCTACTTGGGGGAGCTGAACGGATCGGCGCAGGCCCGGTGGCTGAAAAGCGTCGAGGTCTTTAACGAGCAGGGCGAAGCCCAGCAACTGAAACTGTTTCCTTCCCATATCGAGGTTCCGGACGATGATCCGCAGGTAGCTCGCGTCTTGGTGAATCGCGTCCGGCTGGAGAGAACCCGCCAGTTCGGCGCCTGTTTTCTGGGTTGGGAGTTGTGGAAACAACTGGGACTGGATGGCTTCTACGAGCAGGCGCTGGATGAGGAAGCAGCCGAGGTGCCCTGGTCGCGGGTGGCGGCGGTACTGGCCATCAACCGGTGGTGCGCCCCGGGCAGTGAGTTGGCGGTGGAGCAGCGCTGGTACCCAGCGACAGCACTGGATGATCTGTTGGAAATCGAAGACGGCAAGATCAACGACACGCGTCTGTATCGCTGTCTGGACCGGATTCTGCCGCACAAGAGGAAGCTAGAACAGCATCTCAAGCAGCGTTATGGGGAGTTATTCGGAGCTGAGTTCGATGTGCTGCTGTACGACCTGACCAGCACCTACGTGGAAGGGGCGGCGGAGAAGAACGCGATGATGGGCCGGGGCTACTCGCGCGATCATCGGCCCGATTGCGAACAGAGGGTGATCGCGCTGATCGTGAACCGCGAGGGCTTTCCGTTCAGCTAGGAGACCTTGGATGGCAACCGAGCCGACGTGTCGACCATGGAGAGCATTCTGCGCATGGTGGAACGGAAGTACGGGAAGGCGCGGCGCATCTGGGTGATGGATCGTGGAATCGTGAGTGAGGAGAATCTGGCGGCGATTCGCAAACGGGGTGGACAGTATCTGGTGGGCACACCGCGTCGGCAGATGAAGCGGTTTGAAGCCGAGTTACTGCAGGAC
>DATDHE010000603.1:0-14124 GCA_036521695.1 Candidatus Acidiferrum sp.
AAGCGCATCCAGTTTCCCATCCTGACGATCACCGGCCATTACGACGGCGACCAGCCCGGAGCCTTTACGTACTACAAGCGCGACATGGAGTACGGGACCGCAGAGGCAAAACAAAATCATTATTTGATTATTGGGCCGTGGGATCACGCAGGGACCAGGACTCCCCGGCGCGATGTCGCCGGTCTGAAGTTCGGCGAAGCCAGCGTTTTGGATTTGAACAAGTTGCACACCGAGTGGTACGACTGGACGATGAAGAGCGGCAAGAAGCCGGAGTTTTTGAAGAAGCGCGTGGCGTATTACGTCGTGGGAGCCGGCGCAGAGAATTGGAAGTACGCGGACAGTTTGGAAGGCATCTCGAACGAGAAGCGCACGCTCTATCTTGATTCGAACGAAAAAGCCGATAGCGTGTTTCAGTCCGGGGCTCTCGCGCAGAACCCCGCTTCAGGTCTAAGCACAGACAAATGGACGTACGATCCGCTAGATACGCGGCCGGGGGGTGCGGAACTCGACGACGATCCGGCTGGCCTAACCTCGCAGCGGGCGGTGTTGAACACTTACGGAAACGGTGCGATATATCACAGCGAACTCTTTGGCGAGGCCACCGAGATAACTGGCTTTTTGAAATTGACTGTGTGGCTGTCGATGGATGTTCCTGATACCGATCTGGAAGCAGCTGTCTATGAGATCTTGCCTGGCGGCGATTCCGTTTATCTGACTGGGGCGACCATGCGCGCGCGTTATCGCGATTCGCTGCGCCAGGAAAAGCTAGTCACTCCCGGGAAAACAGAGAAATACGTCTTCGACAATTTTACATTCTTCTCCAGGCGGATCGCAAAGGGGAGCCGTTTGCGGCTCTTCGTGCATTGCCCGAACAGCCCGGGCGCAGAAAAGAATTACAACAGCGGAGGAATCGTCGCGCAGGAAACCGCGAAGGATGCAAAGATAGCGCACGTCACTCTGGTCCATGACGCGGAACATCAGAGCACGCTGGAGTTGCCAGTGGTAAAGTAGAAGGATGCCAAAGAGAAGAAATTTCGCAGAGACCGCAGAGGCTGCGGAGACTACAGAGAACAGCGGGGGAGTGGAAGAAAAGAGCGGGCCCAAGGAAAAGTACCGGTCGGGGTTCGTCGCAATCGTGGGCCGGCCCAACGCGGGGAAATCCACCCTCCTGAACCGCCTGGTCGGGCAAAAGGTCGCGATTGTCACTTCGAAGCCGCAGACCACCCGCAATCGCATCCAGGGGATCGTGACGCGCCCCGAAGGGCAAATCGTTTTTATCGATACGCCGGGGCTGCACCCTCCGGACTCGGCGCTAGGGCGTCAAATGATGCATGAAGTGGCTGCCGCCCTCGAAGGCATCGATGTTCTGCTGCTTATGGTCGACGCGAGCCGTACTCAGCCACAGGTAGACGACTTTCTCCTCGATCGCGCCAAGCGATTCCGCGAAAAAACCATTCTGGCATTAAACAAAGTGGACGGTCTTCCGAAGGAGAAACTGCTGCCCCTTATCGAGGCCTACCACAAAGCATTCGAGTTCGCCGCGATCGTGCCGATCTCGGCCCTCAAGGGCAACGGCTGCGACGAGCTGCTCAACGAGATTTTGCGATTGCTTCCCGAAGGCGAGCCGTACTTTCCGGAAGACCAGGTGACGGACCAGCCGGAGCGCTTCCTCGCAGCGGAAATCGTGCGAGAAAAAGCGATCCAGTCCATGTATCACGAAGTTCCGTACGCACTCTCCGTGAAAGTTGAGAAGTATGAAGACCTTCCCAAGTTGCTGCGCATTGAAGCGACCATGAACGTCGAGCGAGACTCACAGAAAAAGATTCTCATTGGACGCAAAGGGGAGATGCTCAAGAAAATCGGCACACAAGCGCGCAAAGAGCTCGAAGAGTTATTCGACAAAAAAATTTATCTGGGACTGTTCGTGAAAGTGGTTCCGGACTGGCGAGAGAATCCTGAACGCGTGCGGGAGCTAGATTGGCACGCTCAGCTCGAAGCGTTGGAGAAGAGCGCCGGTGCGAAAGACGATTTTGGTCCAGAGGATGTCTAGGAGCAGTGACGAGCCCTTGCAGGCACCTTAGTCCGGCGCGGCGATGCCTAAAGACTTCATCTTGCGGTAGAGGTGGCTGCGTTCCAGGCCCAGTGCGGAAGCAGTCTGCGTCATGTTCCAGCGGTGCTCCTGCAATTTTCGCAAAATGAATTCGCGCTCGTAGGCGCTACGCGCCTCATGCAGCGTCGAGTAAGGATGCTCGGGGCTCTGTGCCGCCCCTCGGAAGAGCTCGGGAGGCAGGTGATGAGGCTCAATGCGAGCCTGCGGGCATACAATCACAAGCCGCTCGACGAGATTGCGAAGCTCGCGCACATTGCCAGGCCAGGGATACCGCACCAGGATTTCCATGGCCGGAGCGCTCAGTTCACGTGTCTTCTTGCCGTAGCCTGCGCTGAACTCGTCCAGAAAATAGCGCGCAAGCGTGGGGATATCTTCCTGGCGCTCTCGAAGCGGCGGCACAAAGAAGGGAATTACATTTAGGCGATAGAAAAGATCCTGCCGAAATGCGCCGCGAGTAATCTCCTGCTCGAGATTTTTATTTGTAGCCGCGATCACGCGTGCATCGACGGTAATGGTTTGGCTGGAACCCACCGGCTCAAGACGCTGTTCTTCAAGGACACGCAGCACCTTGGACTGGGTCCGCAGGCTCATGTCCCCGATTTCATCCAGGAAGAGCGTCCCGCCATCTGCCTTTTGAAATTTTCCGATCTTGTCTTCCGTGGCGCCGGTGAAGCTCCCCTTGATGTGCCCGAAAAGCTCGGACTCGATCAGTTCCTCGGGGATGGCCGCGCAATTTACTTCCACGAAGGGCCCTTTGCTTCGAAGGCTGGCGGCGTGAAGAGCGTGCGAGACCAGTTCTTTCCCCGTGCCACTTTCGCCGTAGATAAGCACGCGGCCGTTGGTCGGCGCAGTGACGGCAATTTGTTGGCGCAAGGCCTTCATCGGCACACTGTCCCCGATGACTTGATAACGATGGCCAAGTTCGCTGCGAAGCAGTTGGTTTTCTTCCTGCAGCCTCCGCTGTTGGACAGCGTTGCGCACGAGCACAATTATTTTCTCGAGGGAGAGCGGCTTCTCGATGAAATCGAAGGCGCCCAATTTTGTGGCGCGCACGGCGGTCTCGATCGTGCCGTGACCTGAAATCATAATGACGGCCGGCGCCCGCGGAATAGCCTGAAGCCGGCTAAGCGCGTCCAACCCGTCGATTCCCGGCAACCAGACATCGAGAAGAATAACCTCTAGATCGCCCGAAGCAGCGCGCTGCAGCGCTTCTTCGGCGGAAGCGACTGCTTCGACGTGATATCCCTCATCTTTGAGGATCGACGAAAGCGATTCGCGAATCCCGGCTTCGTCGTCGACGACCAGCAGGTGCGGCTTGGCAGTCATCGCGTCGATTCCGTTCCGTTCTGCTCGGTGACGCCCGCAGGTGTGAGTTCCGCGGCGGGAAGTTCCACTAGGAAACGAGAACCTACTGGCTGGTTGTCCTCGACATGAATGCTGCCGCCGTGTTCGGCGACAATGCGCGCTGCGATAGCCAGGCCAAGGCCAGTGCCACGATTCTTCGTCGAAAAATGCGGGAGAAAAAGTTTGTCTTTGTCTTGCGGCGAGATGCCATGTCCGGTGTCCGACACACAAATCTCGACTGTTTCGGCGTCGGGATGCGCGCAAGTGGAAATAAGGATCTCCCGGAAGGTTGAGTTCTCCAGCGCTTCCGCAGCGTTGTCAATCAGGTTGACCACGACGCTACGGAGCAGGCCGCCATCTGCGCGAACTGGCGGCAGATTATCGCCCAGGGTGGTCTTAAGCGTGATGCCATCGAGGCGCCCGGAAAAAACCTCCACCGCCTCATGCACGATCGTGTTGGCGTTCGTAGCCGTGAGCTTGGCGGTGGGGAAGCGGACGAATTGGGAGAATTCGTTGACGAGCGCCGCAAGCGTCGAGACTTCCCGTTCAATCAATCGCGAACACTCGTGCACGAGTTTCGTCAACTCGATGTCGCGCGGTGCCCTGGATTCGGCGGCATCGCGCCGCTCGAGAAAACGCGACAGTCTCTGCGAAGAAAGCTGAATCGGCGTCAAAGGATTCTTAATTTCGTGAGCGATGCGCCGCGCGACTTCCTGCCACGCCGCCGATTTTTGCGCACGCAGCATTTCGGTGAGGTCATCAAGCACCAGAACGTAGCCAGAGTTGGCGCGACGCGGCCCAAGAGAACTAGCAGTTACGGCGAGGTGCAGGACGCGCCCAGCGACGACCGTTTCAATTTCACGCGAGACCACTCCCATACGCAGTGAGCGTCGCATTAGAAGCTGCAGGACGCGCGAAGCCTCCGGACCGAGAAGCTCGTCAAGGGACTGCGCGTTCCGAGCGTCGCTGCCAAACATCCGCGTCACTGCGGTATTAGCGCGAAGGATGGCGCCGCTGGAGTCGAGCGAGATGACCGCTGTCGGAATGTTCTCCAGAACCGTTTCCATCAGTTGCCGCCGCCGTTCGAGTTCCTGAACCGCTTGTTGCAGATTTCGCGTGAACTGATCAATTTGCGAACGATTGTCTCGCAACTGCGTCGTCATGGTGTTGAAAGAACGCACCAGAACGCCAAGCTCGTCCTGGGCTTGCTCGGGAACCTGATAATCGAAATTTCCCGCGGAAATTTCTCGTGTGCCCTCCGCTAGCGCTTGAATCGGTATAGTGACCTGCTTCGCGAGAAAAAGCGCCACCCACATCACGGAGGAGAGCAGCAGTACGGTGAACAGCAGAAGGATGAGCAACATCTGGCGCTTCAGCGCTCTAAGATCCTGCTTCTCCTGATTGTATTCGCGAGTCTGAGACTGAATCTCTGTAATTCGCGAAAGGAAGTTGGGACTGGTGCGGTACGCCGCGACGGCATAGCCGATAGTCTGCTCTCCCTGCAGAGTACGGACTTTCACGGCAAAATAATCGTTGCCGCCGGCTGACCAGACTTCAATTCCGCTGGGCATCAAGCGGACAAATTTGCCCAAGACTCCAACTTGAGCGCAAATCGACCCGCGCCGATCTTCCGGCTGGTTCTCACAAACGACCCCGCCGTGTATCGAGTTGCCATCCTTGTCAAGAATCCAGGCTGCGTCCAAGCCCTTCGAAAAAGCGTGCTGCAGCTTGTCCTCAACCGAAGGCGAAGCGTCCTCCTGAACTTCCATTGCCAACCGGCGAAGACGCGGCAGCTGCCCGCGGCCAAAATCGTTCATCAGCTCTTGCGTCTTCTCCGATGCAATTTCCAGCGGCCGGGGGAACCAGCGGAGAAGCGTGCGGTTGATCAACGAGTAGCTCACTATAAACATGAAGATGATTGGCAGCAGGGAAATGGCCATTGCGCCCACGACCATCTTCGTTTTGAAACGCGCACCAAGATGCTCGCGGCTCGTCTCTGCCCACAGGCGCAGAACGGTGCGACCAAGAATGAGACCAAAGACCAGAAGCGCAGCCGTGATGAAGCTTGAAACGGCGTACAAAGGCATCAACGTGCGCCAGCTGCTCGGTTCAAATGGGACTTGCAGCGACCCAAAAGTGAAAACGGCCGCGAGCAGTAGCGTGAGCAGACTGCCGCCTAGGACCAATCTCCAGCGCTGTTTAGAATCGAGACGACTCATCCTTTAGCCACCATCATTTCAGAAAAAAACTTGTCCACGAGCATCCCACGCAGGCGTATTGCGTCGCGCGCTGCCGTGCGCGCGGTGCAAAAAAGGGCATCGTAATCATCGCGCAAAGTAAGCCCAGCCTCTTTGCCTTAGAGTCCGCAGAAATATCCGGCATATTTTGTCCGCTTCAAATTTCAACAAGGAGTTGACGCACAGGTCGATACAAAAGCCCCTATCTCGCACGATAGCCACCGCCCGGAGGCAAGTCAAGAACCGCACCTGTACCTCGTTCAAGAAACCTGCCCCTGTGGACAGGTATTAGCCATTTCAGAACTTCTTTTTAATTTCCGCACACCTTCGCCGCCCCCGTTTGCTATGTTGACTCTGGGTGCAAACCGGCAGGGAGTGCTGCGGATGTCCGTCCGTTTGGGCGAGATACTTATTAAAGAAAGCCTGATCACTCAGGACCAGCTCCAGAAAGCGCTCGAATTTCAGCGCTCCAATGGTGGCAAGCTGGGGAGCTGCCTGACGAAGATGGGCTTCATCACCGACGATGACATCACCGGTGTGCTCTCCCGCCAGTACGGCGTGCCCTCCATCAACCTGAAGTATTACGAAATCGATCCCAACGTCATCAAGCTCATCCCGCAAGACACCGCTCTGCGTTACCAGGTCATTCCACTTTCGCGGGTTGGTTCCGTTCTCACCATTGCGATGACCGATCCAACGAACGTCTTCGCGATGGACGACATCAAGTTTATGACCGGGTTTAATGTCGAGCCCGTCGTGGCCTCCGAGTCTGCCATCGGCGAAGCCATTTCGCGATTCTATGGCGGCACGGAACAGAATACCGAAGAGCTGAGCAAAATGATGAAGGACCTGGTCGACGAAGACCAGGAACTCGAGCTGGCAGCAGAAGAAGCCGAACTCGATACCGCTACGCTCGAAAAGGCCGCCGAAGAGGCGCCCATCATTAAGCTTGTGAACCTAATCTTGACCGACTCAGTCAAACGAGGTGCGAGCGATATTCACATCGAGCCCTACGAGCTAGAAATGCGCGTAAGGTTCCGCGTAGACGGCCAATTGCAGA
The DNA here is from genome assembly GCA_036521695.1 of Candidatus Acidiferrum sp. Lineage (GTDB taxonomy): Bacteria > Acidobacteriota > Terriglobia > Acidiferrales > UBA7541 > Acidiferrum. Next base: position 6,752 of record DATDHE010000603.1, read on the forward strand.
CGGTCATGACACCGCCGCTCCGCCTGAAAGACGCCATTACCAGCCGCCTGAAAATCATGGCCAAGCTGGACATCGCCGAAAAGCGCCTTCCGCAGGACGGCCGCATCATGATCAAGTACAGGGCCGACGGCAAAAAAAAGGAACTCGATTTCCGCGTCTCAACGGTCCCGACTCTTTACGGCGAAAAAATCGTCCTCCGGCTCCTCGACAAAGAAAACCTCCGCCTGGATATGACCAAGCTGGGCTTCGAGATGGAGTCCTTGAAGAAATTCGAGCGCAACATTCTAAAGCCTTACGGCATGGTCTTGGTCACCGGCCCGACCGGGTCTGGCAAAACCAACACGCTCTATTCGTCGGTCGCCCGCCTCAACACGGTGGACACCAACATTATGACCGCCGAGGACCCCGTCGAATTCCAGTTGGCAGGCATCAACCAGGTGCAGATGAAGGAACAGATCGGCTTGAACTTCGCGGCCGCCCTTCGCGCTTTCCTTCGCCAAGACCCCAACATTATTCTGGTCGGCGAGATTCGCGACTTTGAAACCGCCGAAATCGCGGTCAAAGCCGCGCTCACAGGCCACTTGGTGCTCTCAACCCTTCACACTAACGACGCGCCGTCCACCATCAGCCGCTTGATGAACATGGGTATTGAGCCTTTCCTTGTGGCCACGTCTGTGAACCTTATTTGCGCGCAACGTCTCGTTCGGCGCATCTGTTCGAATTGCAAAGAAGAGTTGGAATTGCCGGAGCAGGCGCTCATCGACGCAGGGTATTCCCCCGATGAGGTCAAGACGACTAAAATCTATCACGGCAAGGGATGCAACACCTGCAACAAGGGTGGCTACAAGGGCCGCACCGGTTTGTATGAAGTGATGGAAGTTAACGACGAGCTGCGGGAATTGATCCTTGTCGGAGCTTCCGCCCTGGAACTGAAGAAGAAGGCGATTGAGCAAGGCATGATCACTCTTCGTCGCAGCGGACTCGTTAAAGTTGCTTTAGGGCAGACGACGCTCGAAGAAGTTTTGCGCGAGACGGTTCTATAAGAAGAAGGTGAAGAGATGGCCGGGATTACCCTGAGCGAGTTGCTCAAAAAGATGATCGAAATGGGAGGCAGCGACCTCCATATCACCACGAACAGCGCACCTCGTGTTCGCGTTCACGGACATTTGCGAGCTCTGGATATGCCACCCCTGACGGCAGCCGATACGAAATCCCTGGCTTACAGCGTTCTGACTGACGCGCAGAAGCACCGTTTCGAGGAAAACCTGGAGCTGGACTTTTCGTTCGGTCTCAAAAACCTGGCGCGATTCCGCGGTAACGTTTTCAATCAGCGCGGCGCCGTCGCCGCCGTTTTTCGTACCATTCCATGGGAGATAAAGAACTTCGACGCCCTGGGTTTGCCATCGGTCGTCAGGGGCCTCTGCGACAAACCGCGCGGACTCGTGCTGGTGACCGGGCCAACAGGTTCGGGAAAATCGACGACGCTGGCCGCCATGCTCGACAAGATTAACGCCGAGCGCGAAGAGCACATGATCACCATCGAGGACCCCATCGAGTTCCTCCACAACCACAAGAAGTGCCTGGTGAACCAGCGCGAAGTTCACGCGGACACCCACTCGTTTGCGAATTCTCTCCGCGCCGCTCTCCGCGAAGACCCCGACGTCGTCCTCATCGGAGAAATGCGCGACCTCGAAACCATTGAATCAGCGCTGCGTATCGCGGAAACCGGGCACTTGACCTTTGCCACGCTGCACACCAATTCGGCGGCTTCCACGATTAACCGTATTATCGACGTCTTCCCGTCCCACCAGCAGCCGCAGATTCGGGCCCAGCTTTCCATGGTTATGGAAGGCATCCTTTGTCAGGCTCTTCTCCCTCGGGCGGACAATCGCGGCCGCGTGATGATCATGGAAGTTCTCATTCCCACTCCTGCCATCCGCAACCTCGTTCGCGAAGACAAGATTCACCAGATTTATTCCGCGATGCAGACGGGTACCGGACAAACGGGTATGCAGACATTTAACCAAGGCCTCGCGAACGCCTATTTTTCAAAGCTCATCACGCTGGATTTGGCTCTTTCGCGTTCGTCCAACGCGGATGAACTTCAGGACATGATTAACCGTGGCGTTTCTTCGCCGGGTGGTAGCGGCCCCAGCAGTTCAAAGACGCCAGTAGGGAACAAGCGGTAAGGATCTTTGAGGGCCGTAAGGCCCTGGTTTACTGAATTTGGTCAATGGATTTTAGGATTGAGGAGGAAAGTATATGCCGGTCTTTACTTACAAAGGAACCAATCGTTCCGGCGGAAACGTCAGCGGAGAAGTCACCGCGACAAGCAAGGCGGAGCTCCAGAACCTTCTTCGGCGCCAGCAGATCACGCCCACGAAGATGTCCGAAAAGGGCAAGGAATTCAACATGCCCACCTTCGGCTCTGGCGTCAGCGCCAAGGAACTGGCCATCTTCACACGACAGTTCTCGGTCATGATCGACGCCGGCTTGCCGCTCGTGCAGTGCCTGGAGATTCTGGCCAGCCAGCAGGAAAACAAGATGTTTCAAAAGGTGCTGACTGGGACGCGCGGTTCGGTCGAAGGCGGCGCCACACTCTCTGCCGCTATGCGCCAATACCCAAAGGTCTTCGACTCCCTCTACGTCAACATGGTCGAGGCGGGCGAGACGGGCGGTATTCTTGACACCATTTTGCAGCGGCTCTCTTCCTACATTGAAAAGAACGTCAAGCTGCAGCGGGCCGTTAAGTCCGCCATGGTGTACCCGGTCGGCGTCTTAACCGTCGCCGGCGGCGTCATCATCTTGCTATTGTGGAAAGTCGTTCCGATTTTCGCCACCTTGTTCGCCGGCCTCGGCGTTGACTTGCCACTGCCGACCAAGATCGTCATCGGTCTGAGCAACATGATCGGCAGCATCTTCGGTCTTCTCGCTTTGGTGGCCCTCGGAGGGATGCTCTTCGGTCTGAAGGTCTGGTATGGCACACCCCAAGGGCGTTATGCCATCGACGCGACCATTCTGCGCTTGCCCGTCATTGGCTTACTTATGCGTAAAATCGCCGTAGCTCGGTTCACCCGCACCCTTGGAACGTTGATCGCCAGCGGCGTACCCATCCTAGAAGGCTTGGATATCACCGCCAGAACCGCCGGAAACGCGGTCGTCGAAAAGGCCTTACAGCAAGTCCGCAAGTCTCTCGAAGAAGGCAAGTCGCTCACCGAGCCCTTGAAGGACTCGGAAGTCTTCCCGGGCATGGTCACGCAGATGATCAGCGTCGGCGAACAGACCGGCGCCATGGATGCGATGTTGCAGAAAATCGCCGACTTCTACGAAGAAGAAGTGGACGCGGCCGTGAAAGACCTCCTCACCGCTTTGGAACCTATCATGATCGTTTTCCTCGGCGTGGTGGTTGGCGGCGTGGTCATTTCCATGTATTTGCCGCTGTTCACCCTGATTGGCAAGTTGAGCTCAGCGCACTGATCGCAGGCTCGCGCTGCCAGCGTTATCCAATTGGCGGAGGGCAGGGAAGGAACTCCCAGCCCTCCGCCATTTCTGTCTAGAATAAAGAATGCCCGGGGGGATATCGGAAGGTAGCAACGCGGGCTATCCATGGATCAAAGTACAACAACAAGGGAATGGCTGGGTTGGCTGACCCGCGTCCGCCTGCTTACGATTCTCGTGATCCTTGTATGCGATCTTATCTGGCCGCAGTACGTCCTTCCCTCTGGCACGAACCGCTCCTTCCTACCTCTCTTGCTTATCTGGGTCACCCTGGGAGTCTTGCACATTGGGTTGATCCGCTGGCTGCCTCGCTCCCGTTTGCAAGGCGGATTGCAGGTTGCCACCGATGTAATCGTCATTTCAGCTCTCGTTTACACCACGGGCCTTCAGGAGAGCTATCTCATCTCCCTCTATCTGCTGGTCATTATCGTGGCCAGCATATTGTTCTCGCGGCGCGCCGCTTTTATAACCACCGGAGTATGTTTGTCCATCCTCGGCGGTATGACCGCGCTGGCATTCGCGGGAAAGATCCCGCGCACCTTCGTGCTTGTGCCCACCCCAGAGGGTCTGCGCGTCTGGTTTCTCAGCAATCTCTTCGGTTTCCTCGCGGTTGCCTACCTAGCTAGCCTTCTTGCGCAATCGCTCCGCCGCAAAGGAATCGAACTCGAGGAAAAGCGCGAAGAGCTGCTCGAATTGCAGGATTTTACGGAAGATATCATTCATTCGATGCGTGGCGGACTGTTGACCACGGACTTGGAAGGCAGGATCGTTCTCCTGAATCGAACCGGGGAAGAAATTCTAGGATACCGCTTTGCCGACCTTCGCGGACGGAAGTTGCCCGAGGTCGACGAGAATTTTTGGCTTCCTGGCTTCAAAGGCCCGAATGACCGGCCAGTGTTCCGCAGAGAAATCGAGTTCCGAACAGCGGGCGGCGAGCAGAGATATCTAGGCATTTCCGTCTCTCCCTTGCGTACCCGGAATTCCTCGCGTAGCGGTTACGTGTTCAATTTTCAAGACCTGACCGAGCTGCGGAGGCTCGAACAAGAAGTGGCGACGAAGGATCGCATGGCGGCCCTGGGCCGGCTGTCGGCCGCCATCGCTCACGAAATTCGTCAGCCGCTGACGGCCATGGCTGGCGCAGTGAAGGAACTGGCCCGCCTCGTTCCGCTCGAGGAGGACGAGAAACACCTGGTCAACATCGTCAGCCGCGAATCGGAGCGCTTGAACCACATCATTACCGATTTTCTGAATTACTCACGCGAGAAGACCTACGAATTTCAGGAAGCTGACGTCCGCGGCTTGCTGGATGAAACGCTGACGCTGCTCGAGAAGAAGCCTGAGATCGAGAATAAGTATCAGATCGTCCGCACGTACAACGGCGCTTCATTGCGCGCGCGCGTGGACGCTAACAAAATAAAACAGGTTTTCTGGAATCTTTCCGATAACGCTCTTCGCGCCATGCCCGGCGGTGGAACGCTCAGCGTGGGCATTGAGCTGCTTCCTTTCTGGCTGCGTATCACTTTCCGGGATACCGGGATCGGTCTCGATGCCAAACAACGCGCAAAAATCTTCGAACCCCTCCAGTCAGGGTTTGAAGGCGGAACGGGCCTGGGACTTTCCATCGTTTATCAAATCGTGCAGGCCCATAGCGGCAGAATCAGTGTGATATCGGAGAAGGATCGCGGCGCAGAGTTCATTGTGGAGTTGCCCCGAACGGCGTGAGGTCTTATGCAGGGAACGAAAGCAGCGGTCAAGGAAGCTCACAACGAGATGGTCCACATTCTTGTCGTGGACGACGAGCGCTCCATTTGCGAGCTTCTGGAAATAACCTTTCGCAAGGAGGGTCATCGCGTGGAAGTGGCCCAAACCGTCGAGGCCGCCAAGCGAAAGCTGGAATCGCAGATTTTTGACATTATCATCTCGGACGTCCGCATGCCCGGGGCCACGGGCGTCGACCTCCTGAAATTCACCAAAGAGATTTCTCCCAACTCCTTTTTTCTCCTCATAACCGGCGTGCCCACTGTGGAAACCGCCATCGCGGCCATAAACTCCGGCGCGGACCGCTACGTTATTAAAGACCACGAACTGGTCGACCAGCTCCGCCGCGCCGTGAAGGAAGTCTCCGAGAGCCTAAAGTGGAAGAAAGAGGCCGGATACCTTCGCCGGGAACTGCGTCGCTTGACGGGCCTCGACAATATCATCGGTCAAAGCCCCAAAATGCGCGCCATCTTTGAGTTGATCCAAACGATTGCCCCGCAAACCAGCCGCGTTCTGATCACCGGCGAGAGTGGCACGGGAAAAGAATTGGTGGCCCGCGCCATTCACGAAAACAGTCTTCGCGCCCAGGCTCCCTTTATCACCATCAATTGCGGAGCTTTTCCAGAGACATTGCTCGAATCCGAACTCTTTGGCTATATGAAAGGCGCCTTCACCGGCGCCAATGAGAATCGCCAGGGCCTTTTCCAGGCCGCCCATGGCGGCACGCTCTTCATGGACGAGATTGGCAATATGAGCTTGACCATGCAGGTGAAGCTCTACCGCGTCCTTCAGGAAGGCAAAGTCAGGCCCATCGGCAGCACCGAAGAGATTGATGTGGATGTGCGAATCATCGCCGCTACAAACAAAGAGTTCGAAAAGGAGATTGCCGAAGGCCGGTTTCGCGAGGACTTGTACTACCGCTTGAGCGTTATTCCCATCCAGCTCCCGGCTCTGCGCGAGCGACGCGAGGACATCCCCCTTCTGGCACGGCACTTCCTGGAAAGCTTCCGAAAGACGATGGAGAAGCCTATCGAGGGGCTCTCGCCGGAAGCAGTTCGCCGCTTGGAAGCCTATGACTGGCCGGGAAACGTGCGCGAACTCGAGAACACCATGGAACGAGCCGTTGCGCTCGAGACTGGCGGAGAAATCTCATTGCGCGTTCTTCCCGATCGTATCGCTGGGTACTCTTCCGCAGGCGCTTTCGGAGGCGGAGCCACCGGCGAGTTGTCCCTTCCGCCGGAAGGGCTCGACTTCGAAAAAGTGGTAGCGGATACCGAACGGAGATACCTCCAGGCGGCCCTTCAGAGATCCAACGGTGTCCGCACCAAGGCATCCGATCTCTTAAAGATCAGCTACCGCTCGTTCCGCCACTACGCCCAGAAGCATAACCTATAGAAACTGAAGGTGATGTCATACAGCTTGCCTCTAAATGGGAAGCGACAAGCATCGATGGAGACTGCCATTTTTCGTCTGTAGGAACTGACCAAAAGGGTCAATTCGGGGCAGTTGACAGAGGTCCAGAGTCAGGGGGATTGCCCGACCCAGCTCCCAGCTTTCTGTATAATGCAGAAAACACACACTTTACCTTATTTCTTTCGCTAAGTGACAATACCGGGAGAGTGGCATCTCCCTTGCCTTATAGTACGGCGTGCTCTGGTATCAAAACTCTCACACTCTCAAGGAGATAGTAGAATGAAGAAGCAGAAGGGTTTCTCACTCATCGAGTTGCTGATCGTCGTGGCGATCATTCTGATCATCGCGGCTATCGCAATTCCGAACCTCCTCCGGTCGCGTATGGCGGCCAACGAAGCTTCCGCGGTCGGTTCGATCCGTACGATCAACACCTCCGCTGTGACGTATTCGTCCACGTATCCGTCGAACGGCTTCCCAGCCTCTCTGGCAGTCATGGGCGGCGCAAATCCTTGCACGGCCGCTCCGGCGACCGCTTGCTTGCTTGACCCCGTTCTTTCGGCGGCCACCAAGAGCGGATATACGTTCGCTTGGACTGGCGACGGACTCAGCCCGTCAGTCAACTATTCGGTTACTGGTCTGCCGGTTGTCGTAGGCAGTTCTGGTCAGCGTGGTTTCTACTCTGATCAGTCCGGTGTGATCCGTTA
>DATDHE010000604.1:0-5432 GCA_036521695.1 Candidatus Acidiferrum sp.
GTACGGTTCGGCAGATGGCGTGAACTGGGTGCAGCTGGGGGCGAGCCAGACGATAAGCATGGCGCAAAGCGTTTACGTTGGGCTCGCAGTCAGCAGCCGGAGCACCTCCTCCCTGGCAACCGCCACCTTCGACAACGTGGCGGTCACTATGCCTTAGGCGATGACGGGCCGCTCTTACTCACCTACCCATCGGCCTTGGCGGAACTGCCACCAATGTCGCAACCAACTGCTCGCACTCGAAAACAGTGTTGCTTACCGGAGCGTTTCCACTTACCCGATTAGTTTCTGGACTGGCAGGAAAACACAACTCAATCTCCTGTGCAAGACCGCTCGCTGGTCTGAGACAACAAATGGAAGATGCTTCTCTAGATCAAGACGAGGCGCACTAGCCAATTCGGGAGCGTTTTGCCTGTCGCCTAGGATGGTTCCTGGGAGCGCTTAGTTTTTCTTGCCGTAGTCGCGGAATGCGCTAATTCCTTTTCCTTCTGTGACATTGATGGTTTGTCCCGCGGCGACGTTCGAGAGACGATCGAGCTGCCCACTGGGCCAGCGAATCTCGATGTAGTCGGCTTTCTCCCGTTGTGCAAGGCCAAAAGTCAGAAGGAGCTCGCTGGCTGACAGATAGCTGGAGCCGCTTCGGAGCATCTGTGTCTGCGTTTCTCCACCCGAGGTCAGCTTTACAGTCGCGCCAATGCCATCGCGGTTTGATTTTGTTCCGGTCAGCTTGATGCGCAGACCGTGGTTTGCAGCTGAAGGGCCCTGCGCTTCATTTCGAAACAGATAAACCGGGCCACCGTTGGTCGAAAGCAGCAGATCTAGGCGGCCGTCATTATTTATGTCGGCATAGGCGGCGCCGCGCGCAACCCGCGGAGCCGCGAAACTTGACCCGACCGCCTTCGTCACTTCCGCGAACTTTCCATTGCCCATATTGCGGAAAAGATGCGGCGGCATAGCGTATTTCACGTTTGCCTGTACGCGCTGGATGTCCGCATCGATGTGCCCGTTCGCAACCAAGACATCAGTCCAACCATCGAGGTCATAATCGAAGAAGAAACAGCCGAAGCCCAAGGTGAGTAGTGACGCGCGGCCGATCTCCGACCGTGGGGCCTCATCGACGAAGAGACCCTTCCCTTCGTTGTGATAGAGCGAGAGCATCTGATTCGCGAAATTCGTGATCAGCAGGCTGGGGTAACCGGAATGGTCGTAATCTCCCGCATCCACTCCCATACCCGCTCGCGCCACGCCGTCTTCGCTGAAAGCCACGCCTGCGATGACCGCCTTTTCAGTGAATGTGCCGTTGCCACTATTGTGATAGAGCTTGTTCGGCTGCGTATCATTTGAAAACAATAGATCGGGCCAACCATCGTTGTCGTAGTCAAGCACGGCGACGCCCAGCGTTTTAGATGTCGGCTCCCCCAGGCCAGCTTTTTGCGTGACGTCCTCAAAAGTTCCATTTCCGCGATTGTGCCATAGACGGACAGAGGTGCCTTTGTAGGATTCGGGAGTGCAGTACGATTTGCTTTTACCATCAAGCGTGCAATAGAGATCCGTTTCCGGCGTCCACTGGACGTAATTTCCAACCACCAAGTCGAGATGGCCATCCTTGTCGTAATCGACCCACGCGGCGCTTGTACTGAATTCGTTTACGCCCTGCAAGCCGGCCTTCTGTGTGACATCGGTGAACGTGCCGTTGCCGTTGTTGTGAAAGAGATGGTTCTGGCCATAGGCGGTGACAAAGAGATCGTCGAAGCCGTCGTTATCGTAGTCGCCTACGGCTACGCCCATTCCGAACATCTCTATGTCCAATCCCGCTTTGTGGGTCACGTCCGTGAAAGTGCCGTCATGATTGTTGTGATACAGCTTCGGCGTCGAGTGCTTCTGGAAGTGGCCTGGCCAGTCCATTCCGTTTACCAGGAAAATGTCCGGCCAGCCGTCACCGTCATAGTCAATAAAGGCGACGCCCGGGCCCATAGTCTCGGGCAGGAACTTCTTACCGAAAGCTCCGTTATTGTGCACGAACTTAATGCCCGCCTGTTGTGTGACATCACGAAATTGAACCGTGGAGGCTTCTGGTGTCGCTCCGATTCCTGCTTGTTCCACCGCGAATACGGCCAGCACAAGAATCGGCACAGTTGCGAGCATCGTTGCGAGTGAACGCTTCACCAGTCCCCCCAAGACTCTAGTCACCGCCCACTACGGGCGCACCGCGGGATCATTATTGTAAACTGCCCGGAGGAGCGCTCTCCGAGGTTACGTTCTGCCTTGAAGCGCGCGATGAATTCGACTTTTTGGCTGGCGCTGCCGTGAGCGCGACGCTGACGTGCTCGTGAATCGCCTGCCGCTCGTTGTTGTCCTCAGCGTGGGTCTGGCGATACGGCCCGGTGATCGCCTGCGCCGATTCATCGGCCTTGAAGCGCAGATATCGCGCTTTGTGTTCGTTGGCCTTTGCGTCGTCTCCAAGGCCGTTGTAACAAAGCATCAAGTTGTAATGCGCCTGTAAATCTTCGGGATCGATGGAAAGCGTTTGCTCGAATTCCTTCACCGCGTCGGCGTAGCGCTTTTTGAGGAAGAATATCCGGCCCAATTCGTTGCGAACCACGCGGTCGCGCGGGAACTGTGAAAGCACCATTTGTAAGCGGGCAATCGCGCCGTCGTAGTCGCCATCTTCTCTGAGGGCGCGCGCGTAAAAGAAATTCGTGCGCGCGAGTTGCGGGGCGATCGCCAGGGACTTCTCGAGCACTTTTCGAGCGCCGGCGGTATCTCCCTCCTGTACCAAAACGCGGCCAATGTTGGTCCAACCGTCAGGATTCTGCGGGTCCGCCTGCGTGATTTTCTCGAAGGCCGCGGCGGCAGCCTTTAGATCGCCCTGCAGGAATAGGCCGATCCCGTAGTCGTTCCACCGAGTCCAATCCTCTTTGGCGATAACCGTCTTTGCTTGCGGCTCGGGAGCATTCCGCGGTAGAACGAGCAAGGTCTTGGTATCTTCCGCAATGATTGTAATAGGCAAGTCAGGAATTGCTTTCAGGTTGCCCGATACCCGCAAAGTGTCTCCGTTGAACGCCCATTTGCGATCGTCGTAATCAGGCGTGGTGGCCGGGCCGCCGCCGGGCCCAGTCTTGTCTGCTTCCACGCCCGCAAAAGAAAAATGCGTATTGAACCAGGTGAACTTGCGATAGTTGAGCCGCGCATGAAGCGTGATTTTGTCACCGGCGTTCGTGGGAATGTGGAGCCGAAAGTGCGCTGTGTCCGCCGCGCCCGGCGGAATGAGATGAACATAGACTACCGACCGAGTTGCCCACGCATTTCGCTTGTTGATGGGATTGCCGTGTCCATCGATCTGCAGGGACCGATAGAAGTGAGCCCCAGGTTCGACGGGCCCCTTGCCGTCGTCTGCAACTTTCCCGCTCCAGAAAATCGTTTGTCCCTTTTCGTCGGTTGCCTGCAATTCCAGCCAGACGTCGAATGCGTCGATCGTTCCGCCGGGAAAGAAGTGCCCGACCTTGAGTGTGCGCACCACGACGTCGACGCGCACGTCATCACCTCGCCGTACGGCCGCCTCGGTGCGATCGATCGGAGCGGTAATCGGCCGGACCTCGCCTGCCGGACCCTTGGGCAGCGCAACCTCGGATTCTTCGCCAACGGCGAACGACGTCGAAATCTCGGGAAGGCCGCCTGCACTCCGCACCGGCGCAAGCGTTTCCTTCTCCTCGGGTGAAACGGCAAAGATATCCACCCTCAGTTGCTTGTCCTGGAGGAATTTTTTGGCGAATTCGGATTGCGCGGTGTCCTGATTCGCCATCGGCACCGCGGTGTTGGCTCCGGGGAAGCGGTGCGAGTGCACCAGGCCGCCAACGTTACCCGCATCGGTCGAAGGCACCTGAGGCATGTGGCAATCCGCGCAATTCATGGGAGCCTGTGGATAGTAGAAAGAGCGCGCACCCTGGCCGGAAACGCCACTAGCCTGCCAGTTGTCATATTCATTGAATCCGCGGATCCACCGGTAACGATTCACCGGGACATCCAGGTGGACCTTGTGGCAGGAAGAGCAAAACTTTGCGGTGTCCGCTCGCATGAACGGCTTTAGGAAGGTGCGGCGGTGCGGCTCGGGATTCAGGCGAACCACGAAGTCGTGCAACCCGCGGACGAGCGGATTCTCGCTGGCTGCCAGTTCATGGAGTTTCGGATATTCAAGGAAGAAGTCGGCCTGGCCCACGGTGCTTTTCACTTGCACGATACTGTGGCACATCAGGCAGCCAAGGCCCGCGCGGGCTTCCGGCCGGTCCACGATCTGCTTGATCGGGGTATCGAACAAGCCGCTGTAGAGCAGCGCAGGGTCGTGGCAACCGGCACACCACTTGGAGGAGCGCACCCCGGCGACGTCCTGCATGTATTCGATGCTCTTCCGATACCACTGATTATTGAAGGAGGAGAAATGGTGCATCGAGCTGTTCCACTGCTTGTAAATATCGGCGTGGCAGCGTTCGCAGGCTTCCGACTTCATGAAGTATTCGGAGGGGATGTTGCCGCCATCCTTGGTTTGCGCGGAACTCGGGAAGAACTTCCCTTTGGGGCCGTCACCTTCCCCGTCCATCGTTTCCGGTGGCATCAACGGATTGGAGATTCGATTCGCGGTCTTCCAGGCAACCTCGCGAGTCCACCAGGCACCTGTGGCAATGACCGTCGCCAAAAGGGCCAGCACGGCGAACCCCAATCCATGTCGAACGATGCCCTCGCCCAGCCATCCTTTTGAAGCGAGCCAGGAACTGGCGAGGAAGAGCGTTCCAAGAACGCAAAGCGCAATATGCGCGTACAGCCACGGCTTCAGCCGAAGCGGCGTGCCGATTTTGATCAACGCGATGCCCAGTACCGCTCCAGCAGCCAGCAAGATCCAGCCCATACGGGCCAGGAGTGTGTTGAGGGCGAGCAAACGCACAAGGTAACGAACGAGGAGAACAGTTAAGGCAAGTCCGGTCGCGACATGAAACAATTCCGCAACAGCGTAAGAGATCGTAGCCGAGGGATATCCGTACAGATATACCGCGCTTAGCATCAGCGCTATCAGGCTTCGTGATAACCACCGCTTTGCATATTCAATTTGCATCTTTTAGCCCCGGGACGTAGTTAACCATCATCAGTGCAGCGGCTGAGTGTGTTTGAGTAACGTCTGGCCGCAATTCACTTTGTGGTGCCCACAGGGCTTAGCAGGAGGCGGCATATCCGTCGCGGCATCTTCGTCCCGGAACGGTGCGCCTGGCAATAATAGAAAAGTATTAGAAACCGGTCTGTGCCTGCATCCCTTGCATATCCACGCATTTATAAGGCCCCTTCTCCTATTTGAAGTTTTAAAGCGGTGTCTTTTGCTGCTCAATGTACGCCTTGAGAATACTGATAGGCGCACCCCCGCAACTAGCAGCGAAGTACGAAGGTGACCA
>DATDHE010000605.1:0-2990 GCA_036521695.1 Candidatus Acidiferrum sp.
ATAGCGTTTTCCGCGGAGCAAGTAGACAGTGGTCCATTCTGGAAACCGCGTAATTTCGAGTGGGAAGATGGTCATTGAACACCTCCACTTCGATCACCATCCGGACAAATAGCGGGGAAATAGGAAAAGAGCTGTGACCTAGGGCACAGAGCAGTTCGCAGACGCGCTTAGCTCCTTCACGATGAAGTGGCCGTCCGATTCTTCGACGACCAAGGCGGCCTCCCGGCAAACGCTGATTGTGCTATTCAAACCCCATGCGCGAGGGTCATTTTCGTAGCGACCATATTGCGTTTTTTGACGTATTCGTCGCGATCTTTTTTATCCAAAACCACGACGTGAGAAAGCGCCCCGATAACCAACCTCTATGGCTTTCTGCCGCCGACAGCGGCACTCGTGCCGCCTTGCGAGCTTCACGCTTTGCTTTACGGCGTTGTCGCTCTGCCTTTTCTGCCTGTTTCCGCCGCTCTGTTTGCCGAGACATTTGAGCCCTCGTCTCGGGAATTGTATCCCGAGAGGAAGGCTATGCGCAGGGGGGTAGTTGGAGGGCCGCAGGGTTGTGGTTTCGCCGCCAACAAGAGAGTAGGCACCGTGCTCACTTTTCTGGAATTATGTAGCTGCACCTATCGGCTTATCCTGCCCACTTTGCTTTCCTGATGGTGACCCGCTATCGCACGCTTTTCCAAGGATCGGGCTTTTCGTTGGACACGGGTATGCGCTTGAGCGCATCTTTGTATGCCTGCTCTTCGGCCTTCGTTCTTGTCTTATCTTCCGTCTTTTGCGTGTCCTGTTGGTGCTTTTTTCCTTTTCCCATTCCCATTCCCATTTCTTGGGCGTGAGCGGAGACCATCATTAACGCAATTGCCAGTACCCCTATGAGGATGCGCATTTCCAAATCCTCCAGATTTTAGACTTTAGGACAGCCCTTTGGTGGAATTAGGACAGCATCGAGACTGGCCAGCACCCACCAAAACGGGCCACGCGCTATAGTCGCGCGAGCGTGCGCACTGTTCGCGCAATCCAGATGATGAAAATTGAGCCTGAAATCCCTTCGACCTTATAGTGCGAGGGGATAACAAGTTTAAATCAGTCGGTCGTGGATTGTCGAGGCCGGCGCTTGCGCTCTTGCGAGCGCAGTTCCGCTGTCTCCGCCGCATAAACCATTGTTTCGTCGTGGAGAGGATTCATCTGCTTCCAGTACGGGATTCGTTGGCGAACCACGGTAGTCGCAGGTGCAAGTAAATTGCCCAGCTGCCAGTTTCCCGGCGCAAAACAGTAGTGCACAATGCAATAGGCGACGGTTTGCTTGCGAACCGTCGCTTCTTTTTGCGATTGATCGCTACCCCGCGCTGCGCTTTCCGTTGTTTGGTGAATGCGACCGGGGCAAGCCGAGCGTTACCCGTGTCTTGGCGTCGAGCTGCCAGAATTCGCCGCTCGCTGCTAATCGCTCGTTCACATAATCTTCAGCCTGATTAAGCCGCTCCACGAACGCTGCCGGCTTGTCGTCAGCCCCGCTCCAAAAATCATTAAACAACATCCTCACCAAGTTACGTCGTCGCTGAATTTCCTCTTGATCGAGCGCAATCGGGGCGTCTGGGCCCACCTTCACGTCTGCAGTAATCGGGACAGTGAGAGGTTTCGCTGTCGTCGGATTCCCAATAGCATTTTCGATCGCAGTGGCGACAGCTCCAGCTTCTTCCGCGCCGTCCTCAGCGCGCTGCTCAACCGTGAATTGCGATGCAGGATGCCTCGGTCGCAAAAAATGCTTGGTTACCGTATTGACGGTCCGACCAATCTCCGCAAACCACCGCAAGAACTTTTCCAGCACTCCTATGCTGATGCCTGGCTTTGGCGTGTTCGATTCGGCCGGATCGGCGGGCACCCATGCTTTCATTGATTTATGAGCCCCCTCCAGATAGCCGCCAAGCATCGATCATAACAGAGTCGGATCATTTTCCGGCGGTCAGACTCTAATCATGACCCCATGGTCTATTCACCTCTTGAACAACCCCATAATCTCCGCCTTCGCCAGCGTATTGAAATGCAAGTTGAAGCCGACGACCGCCGCCGATGTGTCGGCCTTCACGTCGAACTTGTCGGTTTTCACCGCGAACACGGTGAACAGATAGCGGTGCGGATGGTCGCCCTCGGGTGGACACGGCCCGCCGTAGCCAGGCACGCCGAAATCGGTGCGTGTCTGCAATGCGCCTGTAGGCAACTTGCCGCCCGTACTGCCGGCGCCCTCTGTAAGTTCGTTCGCATTGGCGGGAATATTCACTAGCAGCCAGTGCCAGAAGCCTGAGCCAGTCGGCGCATCAGGGTCATAGCAGGTCACGGCAAAGCTTTTTGTGCCGTCTGGCGCACCCGACCACTTCAGATGAGGCGACCTGTTGCGTCCCGCGCAGCCAAACCCAAAATCGGACGAGAGAATGAAATCATTCGGCAGGTAATCGCCATCCTTGAAACTGTTGCTGGCGACCGTGAAAGTCATGTGCCGTCTCCTTGTCTTGAGTTCGACAGAGAGAACCTAGGTTGTTAGTAAAACGCAACCTAAGGTGCGACCCGTGAGTATAATTGTGAAAGCGGAAGGTCCGAGCGGCCGCGCGAAGATACATTCTGACGGCCCGGAACGCGCACTGGGTCTGGTCCAATATCTGCGAACTATTGGCTACAACGCCTGGATTGAGGACACAAACGGCAATGAGATCGTTGAAGAGGTCCTAAAGATGGCGATTAGGTCTCGTCACGAGGATGCACCCTCCTCCTGATGCAGCTCGCCGCCCCGCATCAGGCGGCGGGCGATGTCGGCAGTCTGTAGCGCCGCACGCTCAGTTGGTGAGTGGGCCGCAAGATAGCGGGCAACCGCGATGAGAATGTGCCGGCCCTCGTCAGTATTGCCCCACACCGTGAACTGCCGAACTCCCGCCTCCAGCATCTGATAGGCATGGAAGCCTGCATCCTCGCGCAGTAACGCATGCGCAAGCGTGGCGATC
>DATDHE010000606.1:0-2342 GCA_036521695.1 Candidatus Acidiferrum sp.
TCTCGGTCCAATCAAAATAAGGCGCGTAAAACTCAACGCATTGGTATCCCATTCCGGCGACGGCGCGCACGGTACCCGTCGGATCATCGAGCAAAGTGTTGCGGACCGAATACAGTTCGAGGCCTACGGGAATCTGAACCGCTCCCCGGGCCCGAAGGGCGAAGGGCAGCATCGCAGTAAATGCCAGAAAAGAACGGCGCGAATAAGACTTAGAGATCATTGCTGCATCCTACGCGAGAACACGCTAGATTTCATCAACAGGTTGCGACCCAAGAGGTTAGGCGATTAGACGCACAGGATTAGATTCGCGTTTGACTGCAATCGCAGTTTAAGACAAAAGTGTTCGTGGTAATCTGCAATGGTTTGTTCACACATGAACTTTCTAGTGCACAACGTGCCAAGGCTCGGAGCGTCAAAATCGGCAGCGAGTGGCAGGGGGAAAGAGTGAATCGTCGTTTTGCGATTGTTCTAGTCATCCTAGTTTGCTTTGGCGCCGGCGTGCTCGCATACGTTTTTCGCGCGCGCCTTTGGGCATCCGCGGAATTTGAGCGTCAAGTGAAGCTCAGCCAGGAGGAAGCAGCGCGGATCCGCGAACAAGTCATCGTGCCCACTGAAGGGCGAGTTCTC
Organism: Candidatus Acidiferrum sp.; assembly: GCA_036521695.1. Taxonomy (GTDB): domain Bacteria; phylum Acidobacteriota; class Terriglobia; order Acidiferrales; family UBA7541; genus Acidiferrum. Next base: position 628 of record DATDHE010000606.1, read on the forward strand.
GCGCGCGACAATTTCACCTCCGCGCTCGAAAAGTTCGGGTTGAACCACCAGGAAGCCACCAACGCGTCATCGGCAGCGCAACATGCGTTTAACCTCCGACAGGTCCGCGCCGGAAATACGATCACCGTGGGCCGGTCCGTCGACGGTGACTTGCGCGAGATTGACTACAAGATTGATCCTGACCGCATGTTAAGGATCACTCCGGCGGAGAGCGGCTTTACCGCCGAAGTAAAGGAGATTCCCTCCAAACTGGAGGTCACAGCAGTATCCGGGCAGCTCGACGACTCGCTCTTCAAGGCCATCGAGCAGATTGGTGAATCACCCGAAATTGCCATCCGTCTTGCGCAAATCTTTGGCTACGACCTGGATTTCTACACCGACCCCCGGAAAGGCGATACGTTCCGGATCTTGCTGGAGAAAAAGAAGTATGCCAACGGCAAAACGGCTGGCTACGGAAAGATTTTCGCTGCCGAGTACGACAATGGCGGCAAAAAATACCAAGCGCTCCTTTTCCGTGACGAATTCGGCCGTTCCGCCTATTACAACGCGGACGGCAAATCGCTGCAGAAAGCCTTTCTGCGCTCGCCGCTCAAGTTTTCCGCTCCAATCACTTCCCATTTCAGCAAGGCGCGCTTCCACCCCATTCTCAAAACCGTTCGCCCGCACATGGGTACCGACTATGGCGCGCCGTCGGGGACGCCGGTGCAGGCCATTGGAAGCGGCCGCGTCTTGTTCGCGGGCCTAAAGGGCGGCGAGGGGAATATGGTCGACATCGCCCATTCCAACGGCTACGAGACGATGTATCTCCATTTGTCGCGTATGTATGTTCGTGCAGGCGAGCACATCGAAATCGGGGAAACGATCGGCCTGGTAGGCAGTACGGGACTCTCCACCGGGCCCCACCTTGACTTTCGGATTTTGCAAAAAGGGCAGTACAAGAACTTCGAAAAACTTGGCTTGCCGCCTTCCGATCCCGTCTCCAAGAAGAACCTGCCCGAATTTTCCGAACTTCGGCAGAGGTGGCTACCGATTCTGAAAAAGCCCGAGCTGCTGCAGGCAGGTATTGCGGGGGCATCGGGCGTTGAAAAATCTCACGCCACGGTTTTTAAGCCCGGTTCTCAGTAGATGACGGGAAGTTTGGAGTAATCGGCGGCCCCTTCGCTGGTGACGCGGAGCAACAAGAGGGTGCGGTCGTCGCGCGGACAGGTGCCGGGCCCGCTGTGACTATCGGTCGCCGCGATTATTCTTTCCGAGAGTTCATTCGCGGAAATATCTGGCGGGGCCTTCGCCAGCAGGGCATGTAAGCGCGCTGGCCCGAATTCCTCTTCGCGGGCGTTTTCGGATTCCAGAATGCCGTCGGAGGCAAACAGGACCACATCGCCGGCCCGAAGATCGACGGTCATCTCTTCATACTCGGTATCGGGAAACAGACCCAGCGGTACGCCTTCTACTCGTATCTCTCGCACGCTTCCGTCACGCACCAGCAAGGGATAAGGCCCGCCGGCGTTGGAGAGAGTCAAGCGGTGCGCCGCCGCGTCATAGACGGCAAAGAGCATGGCGATGAACCGCGCGTCAAGGCGCGCGCCATGCATCCGGCGGTTGAGCATCTGCAACATGCTTGCCGGATTGCAGGTGCTGTTCACCACAAGCTCGCGCAGCGTACCGATGGCCAGAGACCCATAGAGCGCGGCTGCCGTCCCCTTTCCGGAAACATC
>DATDHE010000607.1:0-23583 GCA_036521695.1 Candidatus Acidiferrum sp.
GAGCTCTACACACTCGACGCCGCCACTGGCCTCATGAAATCCATCTACAAGCCGGCGCTGCAAATCGCCAATCCCGCATGGTCTCCTGACGGCCAGCGCATCGCCTTCATCGGCGGCCTCATGAGCGACGAACCCAGCGTAGGCGGCGACATCTTCACCATCGCAGCCACTGGCGGCGAAGCCACAAACATCACGCCGGAAATGAAAGCCTCCGCCAGCTGGCTCGCGTGGACACCTGACGCAAAAATTATTTTCGGCGAATATCTCGAAGGTGATTCCGGCCTGGCGACAATCAATCCCGCCGACGGCGCCAAGACCGAGCTCTTTCGCGACGCAGGAGAGATAACCGCCGGTGCGTGGGGCATCAATCTCTCTCTTTCACGTGACGCAAAAAGTTCCACAGTCATCCGCAGCTCGTTCAGCTCCCCTCCCGAAGTTTGGGCAGGCCCCACCGCCAATTGGGCGCAAATCACGCAACGCAACAAATCCATCAAGCCCGCCTGGGGCGAAGCCAAAAGCCTCCACTGGAAAAATGGCGGTCTCGAAATCCAGGGCTGGCTCCTTTACCCGCGCGATTTCGATCCCAATAAGAAATACCCGCTCATCGTCCGCGTTCACGGCGGACCCGGAGCTGCCGTCCTCTCCCAATGGCCCAGCTCTTCCGATTACTATTCGCCTCTAGCAGGCGCCGGCTATTTCGTCCTTCAACCCAACCCGCGCGGCAGCTTCGGCCAGGGCGAAGCCTTCACCCGCGCCAACGTCAAGGATTTCGGCTATGGCGATTTCAAGGACATCATGGCCGGCCTCGACGAAGCCATCAAAGTCGCTCCGATCGATCCCAATCGCCTCGGCATCTGCGGCTGGAGCTACGGCGGCTACATGACCATGTGGGCCGTCACGCAAACCAACCGCTTCAAAGCCGCTATGGCCGGCGCGGGTCTCTCCAACCTGCAAAGCTACTACGGGGAAAATCTCATCGACCAGTGGATGATCCCGTTCTTCGGCAAATCCGTCTACGACGACCCCGACGTCTACGCCAAGAGCTCGCCCATCAATTTCATCAAGAAGGTAAAAACACCCACGTTAATTCTGGTCGGCGACAGCGACGGCGAAGTCCCCGCCCCGCAATCCTACGAATTCTGGCATGCCCTCAAAACGCTCGGCGTCGAAACCCAGTTCGTAGTCTACGAACACGAAGGCCACATGTTCGCGAATCCCAAGCACCGCCGCGACGTCGTCGAACGCACCCTAGCCTGGTTCGACGCTCACCTCCTCTGAACAACAATTTTGGGGGCTGGCTTTCCAAAGTCGGCCGTTCGCAGCACCAGTTACTCCCTCTCCGCATTGCTGTAACCGCCCAGCCTTTCCGCGCGTCTCACACAGCAAAAGCGGGTGTTGGCCGACCTATAATCACTACGGAACGCTGTTTCGTTGGGCCGTTTGCCGGATTTTTCTTTCCTCTTCTCGACAGGGGGCTTACAATCCTCGCTGTCTCCGGCAACGGCCCAATGAACAGCAGATAATGATTGGCTTCCTGAAAAGTCGCATCCATCGCAGTGGCAACCAGAGCCAAACCTTGACCTTGGGCAGCCTCGAACTCGAATTAATGGAAATTCTCTGGCTGCACGGAGAAAACAGCGTCCGCGATGTCGTTCCGAAGCTCAGCCGGCCCCTCGCCTACACCACCGTAATGACCACGCTTGACCGCCTCTTCAAAAAGGGCTTTTTGGACCGCCATAAATCCGATCGTGCCTTTGTCTATTCGCCGAGTTTTTCTCGTCAGGAATGGGAACGCAGACGAGCGGGGAATTTGGTGGCCGGTTTCCTCTCTGGCCCCCATCCTTCCCGAGAACTCCTGCTTTCTTGCTTGCTCGATGCCGTCGGCGAACACGACGCTTCGCTCCTCGATGATCTCGAAAAGAAAATTCGCAACCGCCGCAAAGAACTCTCCCGGCAGGGGCAGCCATGATTCTCCCCTATGTGTTGAGACTGCTGTGCCTCTGCTTCGCATCTTTCTTCGTTTTGAACGCTGCGGCAGGCCTAATTGTGCGCATCTCGTCCAAGTCCGCGATTCGCTTCGCGGAATCCAGGACGCCCGGCACAGCCGCCCGGTTTTTGATTGCCCTGCGCATGCTCCCGTTTATGCTGGCCATTCTCTTTGTCGTCGGCCTCTGTGTTCCAAGTTATCTCTGGCTAGAACCCGCAGCCACTGCCGAACGGGTCGGCATGCTTTGTGTCGTGCTCGGTCTTCTCGGCGCCGCGATTTGGCTCGCTTCTATCGCCCGAACCGTTCCTTCTCTCGTGGCCTCGCAGCGTCACAATCGGCTTTGCAGATTGGCCGGCCAGGAAAAGCGCGTGCCGGGAAATTCTGCTCCGATCGTGCTCGTCGAAGACGAAGCTCCTCTTCTCGTCTTGTCCGGCTTGCTCCGGCCGCGGGTGCTCATCTCGCGTGCGGTGTTCCGTGCGCTCCCCGCCGAAGAGCTCGAGGCCGCTCTAGCCCACGAGCATGCCCACCGCACTTCTCGCGACAATGCCAAGCGGCTGCTGCTGCTTCTCGCTCCCGACGTTTTTCCTTTTGTCCGCCTGTTTCGAATGCTTGAGTGCAGTTGGTCAAGATTCGCGGAGTGGTCTGCGGACGATCAAGCCTCGGCGGGAAATTCTCGCCGAGCGCTTTCTCTTGCTGCCGCCCTGGTTCATGTCGCCCGCATGGGTTCGGCTCCGCGCTTGCCTTTTCTCTCCACTTCTCTTCTCGCGTGCGACCGCGATCTTTCCGCACGCGTGGATCGTTTGCTCCTCGCAGATCCCATGACTCCGCCTCGCCCTTCGAAAACGCGTCCGCGCCTCCTAGGTGCCGGTCTATTATTTGCGCTCTACCTGGCCGCCCTTCTCCTTGCGCCTTGCGCGCTCTCCTCCGTTCACGAACTCCTCGAACTCCTCCTTCATTAATCGATCTTTGCACCACGCCCGGCTCGGCCAATTTACTATCTTGCGTACTTCGGTCTACGAGCTGTGGTAGTAGTCCGTCCTCTCCAGTAACCTATCGCCCGACGTGAAAATCCCTTTCCCAGTGAAGAGATTGCGACATTTGCGCACCATCGCCTTTTTATCCGTACTTTTGCTGCCATTCGCATTGCCTGCGCAGAACCCGCGTGGAGCGCTCCGTGGCACGGTTCAGGATTTGAGCGGAGGCCGAGTTCCCACCGCAAAGATCGCCGTCCAAGCAAACGATTCCGGATTCCGCCGGGAAGCCAGCTGCAATGACCGCGGAGAATTTCGCATCGATGATCTCCTGCCCGGCAATTATCAGGTCTCGGTCAGCGCTGATGGTTTTGCCGACGCTAAGTCCCAGGTCAAAGTCACGCTGAGCTCCGTGCAAGATTTGACGGTCACGCTGAAGCCCGCCACGGTCCAGCAAACGATAGTCCTCGACGGCCAGATCCCCTCGATCACGACGCAGTCGATTAACACGGAGAGTGCCGTCCAGCAGGCCATTGTTTCCGAACAGGACCTTCAATCGATTCCCCTCGCAGCGCGGAGCTTCGCCAATATCGCTTACATGGCGCCGGGAACCGAACCTGTCGAGCCCTCCGATCCCACGAAAGCGCGCATCACGGCCGTTTCTACCGGCGGCAGCTCCGGCCTGAACAATGAAGTTTCCGTCGACGGCGTAGACAATTCCGACGACTGGATTGGGGGCTTCCTCCAAAATTTTTCTCCCGAGGCCATTCAGGAGTTTGCGATTCGAACAGCGCAGGAAGACGCGGACACCGGACGCACCACGGCCGGATCGGTCGTTATCACGACCAAGGCGGGCACCAACGATTGGCACACCGACGACGCCTTCTTCGACCGCGCCGCCGATCTCAACGCACGCTTTCCGATCGACAATCCTGCGCCGAATCCGAAGCAGCCTTTCTCGCGGCAAAACTATGTCTTCTCGGGCGGCGGACCCATCGTGAAAGACAAAGTTTGGTTCTATTCGTCGTTCGAATACGTCCACGAAAATGCCAGCATCGCCTACAGCGATCCCAGCCAAACGCAATTCCGGGCGCTGTCTCAACTGGCCGCTGACGGGCTCGTCGACGTAAACGGTACGACCGTCACTTCCATCCCCGTTCCGAGTTTCGTTTCCGTCCCCTTCCGCGATTATCTCGGCACTGCCCGTTTCGATTGGCAGCAGTCCGGTCGCTCGCATTGGTTGCTGCGTTTTTCCGCGGACAGCTATCTCACGCGCAACGCGCTTGTTCAACAAGGGACGCTGCCTTCTACCGGCGCCACCACGCACAACAACTATTGGAGCTTCGCGCTCGGCAATCAGTTCGCATTGAGCGCCGATTGGCTCGCCTCGTTCGTTTTTGGTGGCAGCGGTTTGCACCTGACTCAGACGCGCAATTCCGATCTCGGCTTCGCGCTGGCGTTTCCGTTCAGTTCCACGACGGCAACTACATCGGGTCTGGAAACTTTTGGGGACAATCAATTCGTCACCGCCATCACGGCATTCCCGGTTTTGCGGAATCAGGAAAAATATCAGGTGCGTTATGACGTAACGCACACGACGGGGAAACATACGCCACGCTTCGGAATTAATTTTATTCACGAGCCGGTGATGAGCGGGGCTCTGACCGCAAACGCTGAGACGCTGATTTCTTTCGTCCTCGATCCCACGGACTACACCGCGGACCCGGCACAATTCACCACCGATCTCACTTCCTGCTCGGCCACGCCTTCTCCGTTCGTCACGCCCGGCACTTCTTGTTCCGTCACTCCAGCTGGCAACGGCAGCTTCTCGCAAAATGTCCAGCGCCTCGGCTTGTACGCCGAAGATTCCTGGCGCCTCACGAGAAATCTCACCGTCAATTACGGCCTGCGTTACGATACGACTTTCGGACTCTTCGAAGCCTCCGGTCGCGGGCAGTCGCAAAATCCGTTCTTGCTGGCGCTCGATCCGAGCTTGGCGCCGTTCATTAGCACGGCGCCACAGGATTACCGCAAAGCGTTTGCTCCGCGCGTCGGCATTGCATATTCCCCGGGACATTCTGGCACAACCGTAATTCGCGCCGGCTTCGGGATGTACTACGACGACCTCGCGCAGAACGGCTGGGTCAACGCGTTTCAAGCCGTCAACGGTACCAACGTCGCCACCGGCGGCGGCATTATCCCGCCTTCCATCATCGATCCGAACTACCACACGCCGTATGCGATCCACGTGACGGCTGGTGTGCAACACGCGTTTAACGCCAACTGGACGCTGAGCACAGACTTCACGCTGGAAACCGGCATGCATGGCTACCGGCACTACGATTTTCCCAACCCCACGTTTGGGAGCATTGCCGTGTTTCGCAGCGACAACCGCTCTAGCTACAAAGCGCTCAAAGTTCATCTACAGGGAAACGTTGCGAAGCGTCTGAGCCTCGTTGCCAATTACACGCTATCGAGCGCAAATACCTGGGGCTGTGTGCTTGGCGAGCTCTTCGATTACGTGAACGGTGTATGCGATCCGTTCAACGCGTTTGCGTCAGGAGATTATGGTCCTTCCGGTGAGGACGTTACGCACCGCGCCGTTTTGATTGGCACTTTTCGCGCGCCTGGCGGTTTCGAGATAAGTTTTCTTTCGCAGGCGGAAAGCGCGCGGCCTATCACGCTCACGAATGCCGATGGAAGTGATCGCGCCGTTGTGGATGGCATCAAAACCACGCTCGATGAATTCCGCGGCACGCCTTACATCCAAACGGATTTGCGCGTCAGCCGGCCGATTCATTTCCACGAACGGTATACGGCGACGCCGTTCATCGAGTTTTTCAATCTTTTCAACCGCAACAATCCCGGCGCGAACTACGTGACCAACGTGGCCGCGCTTCCGGTCAACGATCCGAATAACGTCACGGGCGTTTGCCTGAATCCGGGGTGCACAGTGACTGCGCGGGTGACGAGCGGCAAGCAGTTGCTCGTGCCAGCCGGCGGGCTTGGCGACTTCTTTGGCCCCGGCACCACCGTCGGGATTCCCTTTGCCGCCCAGGTCGGTGTGCGCTTCACCTTCTGACCGTTCCCAATCTAAAATCGCGGCACAGAAGGTGAAGCGCAGCGTGGAGCGCTGCGCTTCAAATGTAAGAGCTCCAAAAATCAGCGAACTACAAAAACGAAAAATCACAAAACAATCGCGTGGCCGCGAACACGATTACAGCGATTCACGGTTGCGCAGGCCGTGGATGCGCAGTTCGATCAAGTCGTCGATGGACGGATCCCGGTATCCGTGGGCGCGGACTTCTTTTACGAAATTGGCGTCGACGCCGTGAATACGCATAGCCACCAGCTGATCGGGTGAAATTTTCGGGTAGCCGGCTTCTTTCATGCTCCTCACAAATTCCGGGCTTACACCGTGAATACGGAACGCAACCAGGTCGTCTGACGAGATATTCTTCTCGACGAGCTTTTGAATGTCCTCGGTGAATTCCGGGCTTACTCCATGAATGCGGAAGGCGACGAGCTGCTCGACGGGAAGTTTGCGGCCCATCAGCGTAGTCATGGACTTGACGAATTCGGGGCTGGCGCCGTGGATGCGCATGGCTACGAGATCATCCGCCGAGACGTCTTTCGAGACGGACTCGCGCACTTCGCGCACGAAATCGGGAGAGACGCCGTGGATGCGGAAGGCGACGAGTTGTTCTACATCAAATCGCTTGCCGAGCAGTGAATTAATTTCCTTGGTGAACTCGGGGCTGACTCCATGAATGCGCATGGCGACGAGGTTATCGGGAGACGGCTTTTCAGGGAGAAGGTCGATCATGGCGCGCGCGAATTCCGGCGTCACTCCGTGGATGCGGAAGGCCATGAGGTCGTCGATGCTGAGATTTTTATAGCCGGCATCGCTCATGTCCTTGACGAACTGGCGGGAGACGTCGTGCATCGCGAACGCGAAGAGCTGCTCTTGGTCCAAACCGGAGTAGCCGAGTGATTTCATTCCCTGGACGTAATCGGCGCTGGCGGCAAAGCTGAACTTGCCGCTGCCGTAACCGTCACGGAAGCGCCCGTCAAAACTCATGATGCCGGCATCGCGGCGCAGCTCGAAACGTACGGGAGAATCTTTCGCGGTGGCGATGTTGGGGTCGAGGCCGACGAAGTCACTGGTTTTGTGCGTGTTGCCCCAGGTGCTGTGATGGCCCCAGCCGGAAGAGCGTTCGACTTCGAGATTGAAACATCCGCGGCCGGCACCAGCGTTGAATCTGGCCGACCAGTCGCCGTGAATGGTGTCGTCCGCCGCGGTTCTGGAAACGCGCGTGGTCAGGATTCCGGTCATTAGGATTGCTGCTGCCAGCCACATCGTAAATTTACGCATGGATTTCACCTCTGCACCTGTGAAGACGTGCGGGTGGGGCATTTGTTCCATGTGAAGAAAAACGAATGGAGAGGTAACGAAGTAGCGAGGTAATGACAACCCTCGGACGCGAGGAGAGGCTCTTGGTTGGAAGCCCGTAGCCCCTCCCCCGGTGTTTTGGTAAAGAGTACGGAAATTGTTGAGTGGAAAGGAGTTGCTGGAATACAAGGTGCAAAAGAGTGCGTAAGAGTATGAAAACAAAGGAAGCGTGAGCAGGCATTGATGCCGTTTTTGTCATCGATTCCCACAAGACGCGCCCTTTCACCGACAGCGCGTGCGATGGCTTCCGCTTCCCCTTGGCCCCAGGCTAAAGTCCGCTTGCAACTTTGCGATGTGCTTCCTGTTTTTTGACCAGGATGATTAAAGCTTGCAGGGCATAGATGGCGGATTGAAGCGATGGCCTGACGGCAAACGTGAAGGCGGCTGTCCCAAAACTGCTCGTGCGTACAGATGACAGCCCACATTGGGGGGGGTAACGTGGCAGACGGGGACTCCAGCTCTAACCTACAGGTTTTCGAGGACATCATGCGTTTCCTTCCAAAGCGATTGCGTTTGCTTATAGCGCCCGCACTCATTGCGATGCCGCTAGTTGCAGAAGGCCAACAACCCGCAGCGCAGCAACCGACGACAGAGAGCCAGGTTGTGGACCGAATTGTGAACCGGGAATGGGAGGAAATGCGATTGATCCACCAATTCTCTCCCTTGGTGGAGACGTATGTCCAAAATTTCCGCGAAGACAAGCATCTGGGAATAGTACCGGACGGCGACAAGTATCTTCTCGGCCGGGCTGATTTTTCGCGTGGCGTGGAGGTCATCTCTCTGAATGACACAGAGAATAAAAACAAGAACTTCTTCGGATCAATGGGGAATTTTTTGGCTTTCGGGAAGCAGTATGTGCCTGCCGGCTTCTTGCAGATGGTCTTCATTGACACCGACGGGTTCAACCAAGGGAATTACAAATTCACCTACGTCCGCCGTGAATTTCTGGGTGAGGTCCGTTGCCTCGTCTTTGACATGACGCCGTTGTCCAAGAACGGCAAAGGACGATTCGTGGGGCGGATTTGGGTAGAGGATCAGGATTATTCCATCGTGCGCTTCAACGGCAGCTTCGGCCCGGCTTCCTTAACCAGCTATTACTTCAGTTTCGACAGTTGGCGGGTGAATGCCGGAAAGAAACAATGGCTTCCGGCTTTTATCTACAGCCAGCAAGGCGATTTTCAGGACCCACGGACAAAGGACATGGGATTCAAGCCATTCAAAGCGCAGACGCGCCTTTGGGGCTATTCCCCTGGTGGGGCTGGGGAAGAGCAAGAGCTGACCAAGGTGCTAGTGGAAACGCCGGTGAAGGATCAGGCTGAGAAGGCCGGCGACTACTCGCCTCTACTGGCGGAGCGTTCCTGGGCCCGTCAGGCCGAAGACAACGTCATGGAAAGCATGGAGAGGCTAGGGTTGATGGCGCCGTACGGGGACGTGGATAAGGTGCTCGAGACGGTGGTCAACAATCTCGAGGTCACGAATGACCTAGACATCGAACCGGGGGTGCGCTGCCGGGTGTTAATGACTTCAACGCTTGAGTCTTTCACGATCGGGCACACCATCGTGCTGAGCCGCGGACTGATTGATGTGCTGCCTGATGAGGGCAGCCTCGCGGCTATCATGGCGCACGAGCTCGGTCACGTATTGCTGGGGCATCACATGGACACGCAATTCGGGTTCCTCAATCACTTGCGGTTTGACGAGAAGGAAACCTTCAGCCACTTTGGCTTTAGCCGCACACATGAAGAAGAGCAGGCGGCGAACCAGAAGGGGGCCGAACTACTGAGCAAATCGCCGTACAAGGATCAGACCGGGACCGCTCGGCTATTCCTGCAAGCGCTGAGGGACCGGTCCAGGGATATTCCCAATCTGATCAGCCCTCACCTCGGCGACCGGGTGCCGACAAATTTGGCCATCGCCTCCGCGTCCTCCGCGCAGTCTCCGGCCGAAAAACCGGCGGCGAACGTCATCGTTGCGCTGCCGCTCGGCGGTCGCGTCAAGATCGAACCGTGGAGTGGCCGCTTGCAGATGCTTAATTCCAAACCGGTGAGCGGAGTGGCGGAGTACGAGAAAATACCGTTCGAGATCACTCCGTTCGTCCTCTTTCTCACGCGGCAAGGGGAGTTTTCCTCCACGGAAGTGGTTGGCGCAGCGTCTGTCCAACCATAGGCAAATACGAAACCGTAGTCGCTGCCGAGTCCTAGGTCGTCTATTTTCTGCTGTGAGATGCTCGCCATGCGAGTGCTTCAGCCTTTTCCGGCGCTGAAGCCACTTTGATTTTTCAGGCAAGCACCGTGGAAACCAGCTTTATCATCCACCTCCCATCGGACCCGCTCACTAACCCGGCTTGCTAAGGGCTGGAGGTGTGGGTAGAGTACGGTCAATTGGGAAGGGCATGCCTGGCAGGAGTAGATGGACTCTGCAACATCTACATTTGGATTGGTGGAACGCTTCAAGAGGGGCGAGACGGAGGCGTTCAGCCTGATTTTTCGGAAGTACCGGCGAAGGTTGGCGGTACTCGTGCACTACAAGATGAGCGCGGAGTTGCGCGCGGCGGTGGAAGTGGACGACATTTTGCAGGAAGTGTTTCTGGCAGCGGCTCAGGATATGGGGAATTTTGCGTATGAGTCGCCGGGAAGCTTTATGGCTTGGCTATCGCGGATCTCGGACCATGTGGTGGTGGATGCGGTGCGTTACCAGAATCGCGGGAAGCGGCACGCGGAAGAGATGTTGAGGTTCCGGTCGGAGAGTAATCCGCTGGGGCCGGAGCCGGTGGATGGAAATACGCCGAGCCGGGTATTTGAGCGGGCGGAAGACGTGCAGATTTTGTTGAAGAAGCTGGATGCGCTGCCGACGGAGTACCGGGAAATGATTTTGCTGGCAAAGTTCGAGGGATTGACGACCAAGGAGATTTCTGAACGTGTGAAGAAAACGCGGGAGAGCGTGGCCCTCACGTTGCACCGCGCACTGAAACGCTTCCACGAGCTGGAAGCAGTGGCTCAACGACAATGAGCGCTGAAGAATCCCAAGGAAAACCTGAGAATCTGGCGCGCTCCGCGGAAGAATCTTCGGAGCGGGAGCGTGCTGCGGCCGAAGCTCTGGCGGCGTATCTCGATCATATTGCGCGCGAAGAGACGGTGGAGATCGATGCGTTTTGCAAGACTCGCCCGGGACTGGCGGACGAACTTCGGCCGTTGCTGGAATCGCTGCAAGAGATGGATGGACCGGCGCTTTCTGATGGTCCTGGTTGGGAGTCCGAGGAAGCGGAAAAACTGCCCGAGAGGCTGTCTGGGCACAAGATTCTCGGGGAGATTGGCGCGGGCGGAATGGGGCGCGTGCTGCTGGGACACGACGAGCGATTGAACCGGAAAATCGCGATCAAAATACTTGGGGGAAGGTACCGAAAAGAAGAATCCGTTAAAACGCGCTTCATGCACGAGGCGCGCGCGCTGGCACAGATCAGCCATCCGAACATCGTGCATATCTTCAGTCTGGGACCGCCGGAGGAGCTTCCGCACTTCGTGATGGAATTGGTGGAGGGAACTTCGCTTGTGGAAGCGGGACGGGCGTTGACGTTGACGCAAAAAGCGGAGCTGATGCGCAAGGTGGCGGTGGCGGCGGATTTTCTGCATGAGCACCACGTCATTCATCGCGACCTGAAGCCGACGAACATATTGGTGAGCGCGGACCTGGAACCGAAGATTCTGGATTTTGGGCTGGCGCAGCATTTGGAGAGCGACGGCAGGCGAGTGACGTGGCCTGGAGAGATCATGGGCACGCCGGATTACTTTTCGCCGGAACACACCATGCCGGGGTCGCGATTCGATCCGCGAAGCGATGTTTTTTCGCTGGGGACGATACTGTACGAACTGCTGACAGGTAGCAAGCCGTTTCACGGGGAAACCTTCGGCGAGCAGGTGCGGCTAATCCGCGAACAGGAACCAATACTGCCGCGGCGCCGGAATCCGGAAATACCCGGGGATTTGCAAGACGTCTGCCTGAAAGCGCTGGAAAAGAAACCGGAGAACCGCTACGCGTCGGCGCGAGAAATGGCGGATGACCTGGAGCGATTCCTGGCGGGAGAAAAAGTGCATGCGGTGCCGACCGCGTATTCGAACCTGATGTCCGGAAAAATTGAACAGCATTTGCGCGAGCTAGAGGGCTGGCGAGAAGAAGAGATCGTCTCGGAACACGAATACGAAGCGTTGAGGAAAGATTACGGGAGGTTGGTGGAAAGAGAAGACGCGTGGATTTTAAATGCGCGAAAGCTGTCGCTGCCGCAAGTGAGTTTGTATCTGGGCGCATGGATACTGACGGTGGGTGCGGCGTTGTTGTTCTTGTTTCAGTTTGTGGATCTCTCGGGGACGCTCGGGGTCCTTGTGGTGGCTGGAGTCGCGGCCTTGATGACCGACCGCGGGTTGCGTCTTTGGAAATCGGGACAGTTGCGAGTGGGGATCGCTTACCTTTTGGCGTTTTGCTTGTTGCTTCCGATTGTGTTGCTCGTGGCGTTTGGGGCGTATCACTTATTCGCCAAGGCGGCGGCGAATCCGAAATGGGAGCTATTCGGACACATTTCAAAAACGTTTAAGCAAACAACGAACGCCCAGATATGGTGGGCTGTGATTTTGTCGCTGCCGGCATACGTGTGGCTGAGGCGGTTCACGAAATCGTCGGTGTTCTCGCTTGTTTTTGCGGTGATGGGAGCGTGGCTATGGATGGTCACGTTGCTGCGAATGGGTTTGTTGGAATGGATTGATTCCGACCCAGGAAAAATCTATTTCCGTTTGATCCCTGCCGCGCTGCTGTTTTTCGCGATGGCGTTGGCAGTGGAGTGGCGTCAAATGCCGAACGACTCGCGGTATTTCTACCCGGTCGCAGTGGTTTTCACGTTGGGGGCACTGAGCGGGTTAGCGAGCGATCATAAGCCGTATCAGGAATGGCTGGAGAAGATGTGGCCTTGGACGCGCGGGCAGATCGAATACCTATTTATCATCAATGCGGGGATTTATTTGCTGCTGGAGGTGATTTGCGAGCGGTTTTCCGTCTCGCAAATGCGCGCAGTGGGCAAGGTGTTCCGATTTGCGATTCCCGGACACGTGCTGACCTCGTTGTGGTTTTTGGGATTGGAGGCGACGGACAGATGGCAACACCAACTGGATGATCTCTCGATGAAGAGGGAGGCGCGCGTTTTTGAAGTGCTGCTGCCGGTGGCGGCGCTGGTGTTTGTGTATGGAAGCATCCGGAAGCAGATGAAGAACTATTTCGTCGTCGGGATGTTGTTTTTAGCGATCGGGCTGGTGCGGTTGCAAGAAGATATTTTCGAGCAGCGGTCGCGTTGGCCGATCCTGCTGCTGATTCTGGGGTCGTTACTGATGGTGACAGCGACGCGGTATTCGGCCATCAAGATGGCCCTGGCACGGATGGTTCGGCGCACAGGCTGAAAGCGCGGGGTAGACTCCGCCAGGGCTGCAATTCTCACCTTTTTTTGTCGCTATACCTAATGAGGGGAAGTGAAGGCCCGTGGGTCTTCGGCGCAGCTGCCAGCAGACCGGGGCGACCCTCGGAGGTGTGCGCCTATGGCTATGGAAATGGGCAAGAGGTCTTGGTGGTGGAGCTGGCTACTAATGGCAGCGGTGGCAGCGGGCAGTATTGGTCCGGCCGGGTGCGATGACGACGGACCAGTGTTCGTTACGTCGCTTCAACCGGTCTATACGCAACTCGATTTGGAGGCAGATTCCAGATTGAACGGGATGTGGAGCGACAAGGAGGGAGATGTGACGTTTTCGTTCGAACAAGGAACGGAGAAGGGGAAGCAAAACGAGTACAAGCTGGTGGTGAAGGAAAAGAATAGCGAGCAGGATCTGTCTGGCGAATTCGAGGCGCGCCTAGTGCGGCTGGAATCCACATATTTTCTGGACATTTATCCGCAGAGCAACGAGAAGGGGAGCGAGTTCTACCGCTTGCATTTTGCCCGGGCACATACCTTTGCGCGCCTGGAGATCCATGAGGACTCGCTCCAGCTGCAATTTTTGAGCGCAAGCTGGCTGAAGGCGAGAATGGACGAGAAGAGCGTCGATACTCCTTGCGTGAAAGTGGATGGCGTGCTGCTGCTGACGGGAACGACGGAGGAAGTGCAAGAGCTGCTGTCTTTCCATGCGAACGATGATGAAGCGTTTATCGATCCGATGGTACTGGAGAAGCAGAGAGTTGTGGAGGAAGCGCAATGAATCTGGAGAATGTGGAGCAAGCCGGGAGGGAAACGGCAGTGGGGCGAGATTACCGGGAGAGCGTCGCCTCAGGCACGAGCCGAGTGAACGGCTGGATAGCTGCAAAGAGATCGCGTGTTATCTGCGGCGCTCGATCCGGTGCGTGCAGAGATGGGAGAAGAACGAAGGGCTGCCCGTCCTGCGTCACCAGCACGTTGGCGGCGCCACGGTGTACGCGTACCGAGAGAAACTGGACGAGTGGTGGCGAGGTGACACGGGAGACATGTAGTGTCCTGACGCTTCTCCGGCCCTAGGCTGCTTAGATTTCCTCGGCCACGACGTAGGGTGCGCGATAGGTGCCGCGGAGGAGAATGTTGGCTTCTTCGTCAGCGATGACTTGCTCGGTCGCGGGATCGAATTTTAGCGTGCGGCCGAGGCGATAGGAGGCGTTGGCTAAGTGAACCAGTGTTGTGGAGATATGGGCTTCCAGGATGGGCGAATGAATATCTTCCGCGCGGCGGCTGCGGACGCATTCGATGAAGTTGGCGTAGTGGTCGCCGGAGGCTTTGCCGTGGGGGCCGGGTTCGACTTGATTGGTGATCCAGGTTTTGTAGGCGTCGTAGCCGTCGATGGCGAGATAGCCGTTAGAGCCGTAGAAAATATTGCCGACGGTGTTGGTCTTGGCGTCTTTGGGACCGAGGGATGACTGCGCGGCTGGGGGCTTTTTGCTGGCGCTGGCATTGGCGGTGAGGCCCGCGGGGGGAACGGCACTGGCGCCGTACGCGCCGGTGCCGATTTCGGCTTCATGGTTGGTGATCCAGTGGCGAACTTCGAGTTCCATCATTTTGCGCTTGCCGTTGGGAGCGTCGAAATAGAAAACCGCATTCAGCGTGTTGGGAGTTTCCTGGTCGTCGTCGAACATGAAGTGTCCGCCCATGGCGGAAACAGACACCGGGAAGCGAACGCCGAGGCCCCAGCGAGCGATATCGATTTCATGGATGGCCTGGTTGCCGACTTCACCGTTGCCGGTGTCCCAGATCCAGTGCCAGTTGTAGTGAAAGCGATTGCGCGTGAAAGGTTTGAGCGGGGCTGGACCGGTCCAGAGGTCGTAATGGACGCCCGCGGGAACCGGTTCCTCGGTGGCGTGGCCGATCGATGGACGCCACTTATAGCTGAGGGCGCGGGCCATATAGACATCGCCGATGGTGCCGTCACTCAGATGGTGAATGGCTTCGAGCATGCCGGGGTTGGAGCGGGACTGGCTGCCGTGCTGGCAAATGCGGTTGTACTTTTTTACGGCGCGGACTAGCTGGCGGCCTTCAAACGTATTGTGCGAGCAGGGTTTTTCGACGTAGACGTCTTTGCCGGCCTGGCATGCCCAGATGGCCATTAGCGAGTGCCAATGATTGGGAGTGGCGATGGAGATGGCGTCGACCTCTTTGTCTTCAAGGAGCTTGCGAATGTCGACGTAGGATTTTGGCTTGGGCAGGCCCATCTTTTCGATTTCGCCGATGCGCTGGCTAGAGACGTTTTCGTCGATATCGCAGATGGCGACGATCTCTGTTCCCGGGACGCGCGGAAAGCTGAGAATGTGATCGTTGCCGCGGCCGCGGACTCCACAGATGGCCACGCGGACACGATCGTTTGCGCCGAGAATTTTGCCGCCGAGCGCAAGGGTAGCCGCGCCTACTGTGATTGCTTTTCCTGTGGTCTTCAGAAAGTCACGCCGCTCGATTTCCATGATTGCCGCCTTTGCGTTGGGAGCTCTCCTGCACGGCGCATTGTATATCCTCGGAGGCTTGTTCGCACATGCTGAGAGGCTCGATTGGGGGCGTGGCGTTGGCTGTTGACCTGAGACTTGCGCACGGGGATGTGTTCGCGAGCGCAGATCGCTGCAGGCTTGGAGAATGCTGATTGGACCATAGCGTTACAGGGCCCCTAGAGGTGTTCACAATTTTCGATACAGCCAATAAGAACGTTGCGTTTGCAGCCGGTCGCGCCGAGGAACAGGATGTTGCCAGGAATGATGTCGGTGCAGGGTTGTGTCCCCGCAATCCAGCCTGCTGAGGTGGCCTTTGGACTATGTGCAGCCTGTAGACCTTCTGAATGACGCGGTGATGTCGGCATCCAGAAAGGCTTCTCTGTCCGCTCGCGATCTTTTGATTCGAAGTTTTCTTGCGGGCGGATTGCTCGCTTACGCGACGTCGCTGGTGTTCATCGTGCTCTCGCAGAACGTTGCGCCAATTGTGGGAGCGATCTTGTTTCCGGTGGGATTTGTAATTCTGGTGTTGCTGGGCCTGGAACTGGCCACGGGAAATTTTGCGCTGCTGCCGATGGGATGGGCGGCCGGCGAAGTCTCCTTGGGCAAAATGTCGCGGAATCTGGGCTGGGTGTATCTGGGAAACTTGGCCGGAAGTTTGTTCTACGGAGTGTTGTTCTACCTGGCAGTGACGAACTGCGGCACGACGGGGAGCGGGGCCATCGGCGAATTGATGCGCACAGCGGCGCAGAAGAAAACCCTTGGGTATATGGCGCTGGGGCTGCGCGGATGGGAAACGGCGTTCATCAAAGGAGTCTTGTGTAACTGGATGGTGACGCTAGGAGCGGTGCTGGCAATGGCTTCACGATCCACCATCGGCAAAGTAGTGGCGATGTGGCTGCCGATTACGATGTTTTTTGCGCTGGGGTATGAGCATTCGATCGTGAACATGTTTTTGATTCCGACGGGGAAGCTGTTTGGAGCCCAGGTTTCGTTGGAGCAGTGGTGGATATGGAATCAGATTCCGGTCACGTTGGGCAACTTTGTATCGGGTGCTGCGCTGACAGGATTGGCGCTTTATGTGACAAACGCTCCCAAGAAATCTACGACATTGGAAATTCCATTGGGCGCCGTGGAACCTGCGCGAGTGGCCGTGGGACAAGCGGCCGAGGCTGATTAGAAATCTCTTTATAGTTTTGCAGAGCTTGTGAAAGAAGAGCGGATGGAGAGTCATGACGCGAGAGTTTGAAAGCAATTCGGTCGCGACAGCACGCACAGAGTCCAGTCAGAGCGTCCGCACCGCGAATGCGGTCGAAGGTTATAAGGCCTCGATGGATGGCGACGGGCTATGCATCCTGGAGCACCTGCCGCAGATCATCGAGCGGGGCGCGGAATCGCTTACACCGGCGGAAAAGGAATTGTTGAAGTGGGTGGGAGTTTTCTACCGCAGGCCGACGCCAGGCAAGTTCATGATGCGCATTCGCATGCCGAACGGTTTTGTGAAGAGCGAACAACTGCGCACAATAGCGGAGCTTTCGCGGAGGATCGGCAATAGCGTTCTGGACATTACGACGCGTCAGCAAATCGAATTGCGCGGATTCACGCTGGACAGCATTCCGGTGATTTGGGAAAAGCTGGCTCGGGTGGACCTGGGTTCGCTCCAAACGGGCATTGATAACGTTCGAAACATCAATGGGTGTGCGCTGGCTGGGTTGACGCCGCACGAGTTGTTCGATGCGTCGCCTGTGGTGCAGGAGTTGGATCGCATCATCGTGGGAAGCAAGGGCAATCCGGAGTTCACGAACTTGCCGCGCAAGTTCAACATCACGGTAACCGGTTGCATGGATAACTGCACACATAACGAGTCGCAAGACATAGCGTTGATTCCCGCAAAGAAGGGAGGTCGAGCCGGTTTTAACATCCTCGTTGGCGGAAAGATGGGTTCCGGAGGATTCACCATCGCTTCGCCGCTAAATGTTTTTGTCGAAATTTTCCAAGCGGCGCGCGTTGTCGTCGAGCTGATCAAAATTCACAGGGATCATAGCCCGCGCGAGGCGCGTTCGAAATGCCGGTTCGCTTTCCTCATTGAAAAATGGGGGATCCCGAGATTGCGAGCGGAGCTTACCTCGCGTTTGGGGCATGAGCTCCCGTTTCAGGGAAGAGATATGCGAACTTCCTATCATGCCGATCATCTCGGGCTCACTGCGCAAACGCGGGCCAGGGTTGTCGCCGTGGGGCTCTGCGTTCCAACCGGCAGAGTCAATCCAGAGCAGCTGGATGAGCTGGCGCGTCTCGCGGACGTCTATGGCACCGGTGAGATTCGGCTGACGACCGGGCAGAACGCAATTATTCCCAATGTGGCCCGCGAGCGCGTGCCACAACTTTTGCAGGAACCTCTGCTCGAGCAATTCTCGCCTCGGCCGTCACCCTTTGTGGGCGGGCTGGTTGCTTGCATCGGCACCGATTATTGCAATCTGGCCCTTATCGAAACGAAAAGCCGCGCGGTGGCGCTTTCGCAGGCGCTGCATGAAAAAATGGGTCCGGGAGGGAATCCACTGGCGATTCATTGGTCTGGCTGCCCGGCCGGCTGTGGGAACCACGAAGCGGCGGATATAGGTCTTCGAGGATTTAAGACAAAAATAGACGGAAAAATTGTCGATGCGGTGGCGGTCTACGTCGGCGGCCGGACGGGCCCTCACGCTGTTGCCGGCAAGGAGATCTTGGCGACCGTGCCATGTGATGAAGCGTTTCCAGAAGTGATGGCAGACGTCATACGGTCGTACCGCCTTGAAAATGAATATGGGGAGCCCGGGAGTTTGGCTGATCCGTTTTTCACGGCCGCGGCGACGGTGGGATTGGCTTCCTGGCGGAGTTCCGTCCCGTACGCAGCCTCCGCCGGCACAGATTAATCACAACTTGCCCTTCGTGTTTCGCCAAAATCCAACGCTCCGAGTTCAGGGGCATCCGAGGTATAGTCAGCGAGCGGAGCACTGGAAATGCCTGTCACGAATTTTCACGGATTGACAGTATTGACGCTGGAGAGCCGGCGGGGACAAGAAATGAACCGGCTGATAGAAACGTACGGCGGCAAACCAGTGCATGCGCCGGCGATGCGTGAGGTACCTCTCTCTTCGAACCCCGAAGCTCTGAGATTTGCTGACTCGTTATTCGAAGGAGAATTCGATGTGGTGGTGTTTCTGACCGGAGTCGGAGCTCGCGCGCTTTCGAAGGTGATAGAGGGTGTGCATCCGCCCGAGAAGTTTCTCGAGGCATTGAGAAAGGTCTCTGTAGTTGCGCGCGGACCAAAGCCCGTCGCTGTTCTGCGGGAATGGAAGGTGCCGGTGGCGCTCGCCGCGACGGAACCCAATACCTGGCACGAAGTGCTTCAGGCGATTGATGACAACAAACTGGATTTACGCGGCAAACAGGTCGCCGTACAAGAATACGGTGTTTCCAACCCGGAATTGCTGCAAGGATTGCGCGCGAGAGGGGCTAACGTTACGCCTGTGCCGGTCTATCAATGGGAATTGCCTGCGGATACGGCGCCGCTGCGGGCGGCGGTGGAGGAAGTGATCGCGAGGCGGATCGACGTGGCGCTGTTTACGACCAGCGTGCAAATCCATCATCTTTTCCAGATTGCCGAACGAAACGCAAAGAACGATGCTCTCAAAGCGGGCATGGAGCGTGTGGTGAAGGCTTCGATTGGTCCGACCACTTCGGAAACCCTGCTTCGTTACGGATTGCTAGTTGATCTGGAAGCTTCCCACCCCAAGATGGGATTTCTCGTGAAGGAAGCGGCGGAACAGTCGGCTACATTGTTTCAGAACATTCAATCGCGTGTCCAGTGATTCAGCTCGAAGGGGACTTACGAGGCAAATTGGAACCGGCGTTCGCTGATGGTCCTGTTTTCCCGGCGGTGCGGGGAGTGGCTGGTGTTATCTGAGTGCTAGCCGTGGTGCTCGGATTTGGCTCGGAGTCGGATACGCGGAAGAGGGAGAAAAAGGGAACGGTGATGACCATGCATGCGAGTGGGACATTTGAGGTGAAAGTGAACGTTCAGAAGGCGGACAACAAAGTGGCGGAAAGCGCGAACTTGGGCAGGATGTCGATCGAGAAACAGTTTCATGGGGAGCTAGAAGCGACGAGCGCGGGCGAGATGTTAAGCGTGGGAACGGAGGTTAAGGGATCGGCGGGGTACGTGGCGATAGAGCGAGTGAACGGAACATTGCATGGACACGCGGGCACATTCGCGCTGCAACATAGCGGCACGATGACGCGTGGTGAACCGCAGTTGAGCGTCATGGTGGTGTCGGACTCAGGGACTGGGAAGTTGGTGGGACTCGTGGGAAAGATGACGATCAAGATGATCGAGGGGAAACATTTCTACGAATTCGAATACTCGCTGCCGGAGAGTCCTTGAGGATTTAGGAACTGGCAGAATTTTTCAGGTCGAGGGCCGGGAGACGGCGCGTCGAACGATTTGGAACAAATACCGGTGTCTCGTAAAAAAGAAGGCCCGATTTACGGTCGGGCCTCCCGGTTTGTGGAGTAAGTCGTGGCGCCTACCTTGCTGCGGCCACGGCTTTGGATCGGCCGAGCTCAAGAACAACGCCGAGCTGTTGCATGAGGCCCAAAGCGTCCCAATTGACATAGCCTTCGAACATTTTGCCGTTCGTAAAGCGGGCAATGCTTACGCCGGTGATGTTGAATTGCTTGTTTGTTGGGGCGATGCCGTTGAGTTCGCCCTTGTGGGTACCGCGGCAAGACCAACGAGCTACGACGGTTTCGCCTTCGGCGATCATATCCTCGACCGTGAAACGAATGTCGGGGAAGGCATTGCGGTAAAGAGTGACTCTCTTCTTCTCAGCTTCGGGTCCTCGGCCGACATCGGGCGTGGAACTGTCGTGGTGCGTGTACGTAGGCGCGATGAGCTCTTCTGTTACTTGCACGCGGCCCTTGTTCCAGACTTCTTCGAACAAACGACGGACGTTAGTTTTGTTTTGTTCCGACATGATGAATCTCCTTTATAAAAACACGAACTTCCTTCTCGCACGAAGCGAGCTGGCTTGAACGATGTGACCTGAGACCGCTGGCGTCTGGGTGTGTAAACCTGTACGTCGAACAGGAGGTAGGGCCCCGCGCGAGGGAATAAAAAAGAACCTGATAGGTTCTGCCCTGTTGGCGCTCGATGCGGAGCTTGTCCCTATAAAGAAACTGCGAATGGACTGAGAAGCGGGAATCTCGCCTCAAGCCGCGAAATCACGACTCATAGTGTTCTTTGTGGACAGGTGTGTCAAGGACATTCGAAGGTTTCTTGTGCGCGAAAAGAGTGTTGGTCGGGCGGAGGAAAGAAGGAAATGAGATTACGCTGCATACCTGCCATTGATTCGGGTCGAATAATTACGCAGTTGGAAATTGCTTCGCTGCCGTGGAGGTGCGTTTTCTACAATACAGCTTGGTGGAATTTCACTTCGATGGACGTTCGTGAGACGGGAGGCGCCGTGCCCGGGATTACCGGAACGCGTCATCGGGAGGAAACGCAATGATCGAGAATCGCTCTTTGCCCACTGACACCGTGCTGCCGCACGTCGAGTATAAGGACCTTGCCAAAGCGATTGAGTGGCTGGGTAAGGCATTCGGTTTCAGAGAGCACTACCGGTATGGCGAGCCGTTGAGCGGGGCGCAGGTGCATCTCGGCATGGCGTGGATCATGGTCCATCAGGCGGAAGAAGGTTGCGCGAGTCCCGCAGAGCTCGGGTATGGAACGCAGAGCTTGACGGTGTTCATCGACGATGTGGAAGCGCATTTTGGGAGGGCGAAAGCTGCGGGGACGAAGATTCTGGAGGAGCCGCACGAGACTGTATATGGCGAATTCCAGTACGCGGTTGAGGACTTGGACGGGCACCATTGGCTGTTTTCGCGGCACGCGCGGGACTTGAGCCCGGACGAATGGGGAGCCACGGTCGCGAAAGATGCGGGGATGGCATAGGTGACGGAGAACCGGATCGCGCCCTCTCTACAAGATACCCGAGAAGTGGCTTGGGGTCTCCGTCTGGTAGTAGAGGCTTTTGGATGTGAAGCGCGTCTATAGTACGCTCTCGGCGCCTTCGGAGGAGCGTAATGAAATTGAACATGCGAATGAGAGCGAGTGCGATGACCTGCGCGGTGTTGTTTTTGCTCGCGGCCAGGATGCACGCAGCGCCTGTGCCACAGGTGGTGGGCGGAAAATTCGAGGTGTCGTTTCCGGCGTCGGCGCATGCGGGAGCGATCACGGGACGTATGTTCGTGGTGGTCAGCACGAAGAACAGGCCGGAGCCGCGGCTGCAGGCGGGAAACTGGGGCGACTCGGGGCCGTTTTATGGCGTCGACGTGAACGCGCTGGCGCCGGAACAGAGTGCGGTGATTGATGGGAGCACTTTGGGCTCGCCTGTGCGGAGTTTGCGCGAAATTCCTGCGGGAGATTATTACGTACAGGCGCTGGTCAATATTTATACGGAGTTTCATCGCGCGGATGGACGCACGATCTGGTTGCACATGGACCAGTGGGAAGGACAGCACTTCAATCGTTCACCGGGAAATTTGTATAGCGAAGTGCAGAAAGTGCATTTGGACCCGGCGGCGGGTTATGACATCAAGCTGAGCTTGACGAAGGAAATTCCTCCCGTACAGGTGCCTGCGGACACGCCGTGGGTGAAGCAAGTCAAGATTCAAAGCGAGATGCTGACGAAGTTCTGGGGACACGCGATGTACATCGGCGCCATTGTGCTGCTGCCGAAGGGTTACGACGAGCATCCTAACGCGCGCTATCCAGTGATTTACGAAGAAAACCACTTCAGCCTGAGGCCGCCGCTGAGATTTACGGAGGAAGATCAGCCCGTCAGCGCGGAGATGCGAACGCGGCTGGCGGACCTGAACATCGAGACAGGCCGCGAGTTTTTTCAGTCTTGGACGTCGGAGAAATTTCCGCGGATGATCGCGGTGACGTTTCAGCATCCGACGCCGTACTACGACGATTCATATGCAGTGAATTCGGTGAACAACGGGCCGTACGGCGATGCGCTGGTGAAAGAGATGATTCCGTATCTTGAGGCGCATTTTCGGATGATCCCTAAACCGTACGCGCGAGTGTTGACGGGCGGCTCGACCGGCGGGTGGGAATCGCTGGCGGCGCAGGTGTTTTATCCGGATTTTTTCGGCGGGACCTGGACGCTGTATCCGGACTCGATTGATTTTCGGCGCTATGGGTCGGTAAATGCATACGAGGATGACAACGCTTTTTTTGAGCCGGGGCATACGTATGTGCAAGTGCCTCGCTATATCATGCGTACTTCGGAGGGGCAGCCGGAGATTACGATCAAACAGTTCAGCGAGATGGAAGATGTTTTGGGTAGCCATAACCGCTCGGGAGAGCAGATTGAAATTTGGGACGCGGCTTATGGCCCGATTGGAGACGATGGGTATCCGAAGCCGCTTTGGGACAAGAAGACGGGCAAGATCGATCACAGCGTGGCGCTCTATATGCGCGACCACGGGTACGACTTGAGCTACAACCTGCGAACGAACTGGGCCACGCTCGGGCCGAAGCTGCGGGGGAAAATTCATGTGTACGTGGGCGACATGGACAATTTTTACTTGAACTTGGCGGTGTACAAGCTGGAAGAGGCGATGAAAGAGCTTAGGGATCCTCCTTGCGATTGCGATTTTCAGTATGGAAGGCCGATGAAGGGTCATGGGTGGCAACCGACTTCCAATGCGAATCTGGTGAAGTGGATGGCGGAGCACATTACCAAGAATGCGCCAGCGGGCGAAGACAGCGCCGGCTGGCACTATTGACCGAAGAGAGTGAAAAGCGGATTCCTCGCTGCGCTCGGAATCACAATTTAGTTGTCGGGTAGATAGGATGACGCGATCGCGCTAATCGGTGTCATCGTGGTGCACTCGCCCGCCTAGCCCTGCTATATTCTTGAGGGGCCCAGTTGTGAGGCTTACACATAGACCATGTTTGAAAATCTGACAGAGAAGCTGCAACGAACATTTAAGAATTTGCGCGGGCAGGGGAAGCTCACCGACGAGCACCTGGACGTGGCGCTGGGTGAGATTCGTGAGGCGTTGCTCGAAGGCGACGTGAACGTCGGCGTGGCCGATGAGCTTTTGGCGAATATTCGGAAGCAGGCGCTCGGCAGCGAGGTGATGCTGCAGCTTTCGCCGGA
>DATDHE010000608.1:0-22056 GCA_036521695.1 Candidatus Acidiferrum sp.
ACAGACGATGACCTACGAAATTCAACGCGTTTCCGATAACCAATTGATTTTGTTCACCTAACGCTGGGACACTACTGATAACCCACCAACCTAGTGGAGGCTCGCCATGCCGTTGCCAACGCTAAGTGCTGCTCAAATCGACGGAATTGTTCAGAAAGTTGCCGCGTACATCGGACAGCAGCGCCAGACCTATCGACCCGGCGCTGTGCCTCTCAGCATGGGGCAGCAAAAAGCCATGCGTCCCTTTTTTCCTGAACCTGCACTCGATGCGACGCGGCTCCTTGTCCTTGCCGGGCGGCGAGTCGCCAATCCGCCGTTCTACAGCGAACTCATCAAGATGGGTTTCGAGGCAACCTCTTTGCCAGACTTCGCTCACATGGCAGCGATCACCTTAGTGGACACCGTAGTTTCGCATGAGGCGTTCACGGACAGGCTCTTGTTCCATGAACTTGTTCACGTCATCCAGTACGAAAAACTGGGCTTGGAAGGGTTCGCCGACAAATACGTCCGGGGTTTCCTGACTGGCGGCTCGTACGACGCCATTCCGCTGGAAATGAACGCTTACGAATTGGACGCCCGGTTCGCAGGAGCACCGACGAGGGCTTTTTCCGTTGCGGACGAGGTTCAGAGGTGGATCAATGCTGGCAAACTCTGACCGGAACGACTACGCGAGTGTGACGGGCACAGCAGATTTGATCCACCGCGTTGAGCAGGACGGCTTCGCTGTCGTCCATTCTTGCCTCGGACGCTCTCGATCGCGCCAAGGGTCTCGTCGCCCAGGGTGTCGCTGACAAACTCGTCGATATCAATGAGGCGGAGACTTTAGCCAAGGACGACACACGGCCTTGGGAGCGGTACTGGCTTGCCTATGATCCCGCGCCAACGTTGGCCCGGCTCACAGTGCCGGTTCTGGTGCTCAATGGATCATTGGACGTGCAGGTGCCGGCCAAGGGAAATCTCTCTGCTGCTCGCGAAGCGTTGAGAAACAACTCAAACGCCACTGTCATCGAATTGCCGGGGATGAACCATCTTCTGCAGGACGCGAAGACTGGTGCTCCCAGCGAATACAACGACATTGAAGAGACAATGTCACCCGCAGCTCTCAAAATCATCACCGATTGGCTGAATAGGAATGTTCTCTCGCATGGCCCCGAAATAGCTCGTTAGGGACCATATTGTCTTCTGCATGCGCTCTCCGCTTTGTGAGTCTGGATTCCGGCCGTATTGCGGGCCACTCTCCAGGAAACGAACGCGTAAGTCGTTTGTTCCTGTCACCACTGACGGCGCAAAACGCCGTCTCCTGCTCGGATGTAATTCACATTGGCGGACCAGCCCTGGCGCAAAGCCTGACCGAAGCCGGTTTTATCGATGAGTATCGACTCTACCTCCGCCCCGTCGTGCTTGGTGGTGGCAGGCCATTCTTCGCCGGCCCCCGGCCGCCGCTCCACCTGGTGGCCAGCGATTTAATCGTCGATGGCTTGATTCGGTTGACGTACGTTCCCGCTTAGTCGCGCGACCCGCCCGACGGACTGGCTCAGAAATTCAAACTGAGACACTACCCAACCATGAAACTGGCCACCTTCCATTGAGCCGATCGCCGATCGAGTAAGACCTTGACTTTTCTCTTGGGCAGGCTATTGTCGGCGTTCCAGAATTTCGTGCGGGAACAAGTGCAGTACGGCGGGGTGCAACAAATGAGGCGCAAGTCGTATGGACTCGGGATGTTGGCGATCTTCTGCGCGAGCTTTTTGGCAGTGCCGTTGACATTCGCGCAGGCGCAAAAGCCGGTGAGCACGTTGTACGTACTGAAGGCAGCGCGCATGTTTGATGGCAAGAGCGATGCGCTCGTGAAGCCGGGGCTTGTAGTGGTGACGGACGGAAAAATAACGGGCGTGGGTGCCGGTGCTGCGATACCTGAGGGAGCCGAAGTCATCGACTTTGGAGACGCAACGCTCCTGCCTGGATTTATCGACGCACACACTCACCTGACCTCGATGTACAGCGAGGACTACAAACAGAGCGCGCTGAATTACCTCCAAAAAACAATTGCCGAACGAGCGTTGGATGCAAGCGCCAACGCGCGAGTGACGCTGATGGCTGGCATCACGACGGTGCGCGATGTGGGCTCGTCAGACTTCGTCGACGTCGGTTTGCGAAACGCGATTCGCGATCATGTCGTACCCGGCCCGCGAATGCTCGTCTGTGTGCACGCATTGGGAGCCACAGGCGGGCACTGTGACGGTTCGGACGGCTATCGAGCAGGACTTTTCGGGCACGAAGCCGGACCGCTTGAAGGCGTCATCAACGGGCCGGAGCAAGCAAGATATGCGGTGCGGTTGGATCACAAATACGGTGCAGATATCATCAAAGTCTGCGCGACGGGCGGAGTGCTCTCACTCACGGACGACGTCGACACACCACAACTGACACAAGAAGAATTGAACGCCATCGTGGACGAAGCCCACGCACTGCGACGCAAAACAGCCGCGCACGCGCACGGTGCGGAAGGTGCAAAGCGTGCCATCCGCGCAGGCATCGACTCCATCGAACACGGAACGTTTCTCGACGACGAAGCCCTGGACATGATGAAGCAGCGCGGCACGTACCTTGTGCCGACACTGATGGCCCCACAAGGCATACAGGAACAGATCGACAAGGGAACCTACATTCCGGCGCCGATTCTGGCCAAAGCGAAGGCCGCGATTGCGGCGGGTCATCAAACGTTTCAGAGAGCGCTTGCGAAGGGTGTGAAGATCGGCCTCGGAACGGACGCAGGTGTTTATGAGCATGGACGCAACACGGAGGAGTTTCACCAGATGGTGGACTTGGGAATGAAGCCGATCGATGCGTTGAAGGCGGGAACTTCGGCGGATGCGAATTTGCTGGGCTTGGCCGACAAAATCGGAACGCTCGAGGCAGGCAAGCTGGCCGACGTGGTGGCGGTGCCTAGCGATCCGGTGGAGAATATTCGTCAGACGGAACATGTCTTTTTTGTAATGAAAGAAGGCGTGATCTACAAGAACGATCGCGGGCCAGCGGCACACTAGGTCTTGAAGAAGACTCTGCGAGCCCGCAAACAGAGGAATTCCCATGGTTGATCTCCCAAGTACGATCTCTTCGGACTTTGCGAGCTACTACCAATATATTGCGGAGCAGGTCCACAAGTGGGTTGACCCGCTAACGCAGCAACAGTTCTGGCGCAATCCGTTTTCTTACGGAAACAATGCCGGGCATCTAATCCTGCACATGACCGGAAACCTGAATTACTACATTGGCGCGCGGGTTGCGGAGACTGGTTACATTCGCGACCGCGACCGGGAATTTACGGAAACGGAAACGCCCGATAAAACAAAAGTAATGCATGCTTTCGACCAAACCATTGCCATGGTGGTGGCGACTATAAATAAGCAAAAGCCCGGGGATTGGATGGCGGCTTACTCCGCCGAACGTGAACCGGAGGCCGAGGAACGATTCATGATTTTTCTGCGATGCGCGGGGCACACTTATCATCATGTAGGACAACTTATTTTCCTGAGCAAAGAACTGACACGGAAAGCAGAACCGCAATCTGCATCGGCCTGAGCAGATTCGCCGGAAGACCTGCCTGAAAGGCAGAAACTGGAGCCCTTGTGCTGTATAGGGAGATGTCGAAGACCAAAGCGGCATTCCTGGTTTCTCTCTCCGGGCTTGCGGCTGTTATCTCTGCATTGCAGCTGCATGGCTGGCATATCTATCTGGCGCTGGCGCTCATCGGCATCGGGCTGATCATTGGATTCGTCCGTTGGTCGCGCAACAATTGAAAGATTGAGTTCGAACTTCAGTCGGAGTAGAGATCATGATTGCTCACAACCCCCTCCACGGATCCGGACAAGCGGCACTACCGCATCCGGCTCTTGCCTTAGGTGAGGACGCCCATGCGATGCAGGGGATAGGGATGACAGACGGTAGGCACAGGCAGCCAGCGGTTGATGAGGCGCCGCATGCGATCCCAAAGGACGCGGCCGTTCTGACTGCGCCGCGACAGCGCGCGATGCCAGAGCCGCCCCACTTGGAACCGAAAAATCCACAGCGCGTTTTGGTTCCGAGGCACACCGTAATACCGGATGTGCCCACGTACCACCGCTTGCAGCCATTTGCCCACTTCCGGGATGGATTCGTGCATGCGTCGCTGAAGTTCGGCTTTCACCTCGTTCAGCTTCGTCTGCAGTCTCTTGCGGATTGTTTGCCGCAGCACCGTAAACCGTCCGTTACTCCTCTTCTTCACGCAGATATGCGTAAAGCCAAGAAAGTTGAACGTCTCCGGTTTCCCTTCTCCACGCCACTGCCGTTGGTCGATCGCATGCGGACCAAACTCCAGCAGCCGCGTTTTCTCGGGATGCAGTTCCAGGTTGAACTTCGTCATTCGTTCCGTAAGTTCCACCCGAAACTGATCGGCATCCGCTTTACTGTTGAAGCCCACCACGATGTCGTCTGCGAAACGCACCACGATCACATCGCCATGCGCGCGCTTCTGACGCCATGCTTGGACCCACAGATCGAATACGTAATGAAGATAGACGTTTGCCAAAAGCGGCGAAGCACTTCCGCCTTGCGGCGTCCCTTCTTCCGTCCGTATTCGTTTCCCATCCTCCAGCACGCCGGCCCTCAGCCATTTCTGGATGAGCCGCACGACGCGCCGGTCTGCAACCCGGTGCTCAACGAACTTCACAAGCCATTCGTGGGAAATCCCATCGAAGAAGCCTTTGATGTCCAGATCCAGCACCCAGTTCACTTTCCTCGTCAGCAGTCCCGTGTACAGCGCGTCCAGCGCTTGATGCTGGCTTCGCCCTGGCCGAAACCCGTACGAAAAACCGAGAAAGTCCGTTTCGTAGATAGCGTTCAACACCTCGACCGTCGCGCGCTGGACGATTTTGTCTTCCAGCGCCGTGACTCCGAGCGGTCTTTGCCGCCCGTCGGCCTTAGGGATATACACTCTACGCACCGGCTTTGCTCGGTACGCCCCTCGCTTCAGCCTTTCGGAAAGATCTTGGAGGTTAACCTCCAGCGTCTCACCGTAGTGCCGCCACGTCTCCCCGTCCACCCCCGGCGCAGCTTCCTTCTTCAACGAGAAGTAGGCCATGCGCAGCGTGTCCCGGTTGTAGATGTGGTGCAGGAGCGCCGTGAACCGCAACTTCTTATCCTTTCCTGCTGCTTGACGGTCGGGATAGATTTCGGGCGCGCAAGCTTTAGGGTCCGGTGGGTTCCCCGCTGGCTTTCGCCGCGGACCTCAGTCCGGCTCCCTTGGCTACGATTCCCGAAGCCCCCCTATGATCCCGGACAGCCGGTTTTCCCGGGTCCGGTTCAGACCTTGGCTTTCCTGCGTAGGCCTTCCCGATGTCAGCGAGACTTAAGTGCTGGCACACATGCCTCTCTACCATCACCGGTTTACCATCGCACTCGCCCCCTTAACGACCAGTGGCAGTCCCTGGCTCAGTGGCCAGCTGCCTTCCGTCCGTGGGACCGCCAAGTGCCCAGAGCTCCTTTGCCCGGCAGAAGAGTTACCTCCGCCGGGGCGATGTCATGCACCGCCTCGAAAGGCGTTACCCTTTCTTCATTGCTCGTACGAGCTCACGCGCCAACCCAACTCTCTTCCGCCTACTTCGGCCTCGGCCTCGTTTGGCGGATCTTTGCAGGTTATTGCCAGTTCTTGCTGAGAGTGGGGCCTTCCCGACGTTATCTCCGCGAGACCTTGCTTGGATGTCTGGACCTCTGCCACGGTGGGATACGGAGTGCTTTTGCTCGTTACTTCCTCCGTATCGTCGGCCTTCCCCAACGGGTAATGGGTCGGCTTCCCACGAAGTTCCACCCGATGACTTCTTGGTGGGCGCTGTTTTCGAGGCTGCAGTCATTCCTTAGTGTTCAAACCTCCAAGCTTGCTTGCCATCCAGGTCATCCCTACCGCAACGGTATTCCCATTGGGCAGCCATGGCGTTTACATCCGGGCAGAACATGTGTCGTTACCTCCACATGCACCGGATATGCTATCCGTCCGAAACGAGCAATTGACGGAAGGGGAATTTCACCCCATAAGTCTCACGGCATTGTCGGCTACTCCTACCCGCTCCAGCGCACTGGGCGCGTCTTTCCGGCTCGGTGTCCGGGACGCGTTTTGCTGTGGCAGGTTCCCTTTGGCCAGACCGCTTCCCTCCATCCCCTCCGCCACCGGTTGCCCAGCGTTGTTCAGGGACTTCTCAGGTACTACAGGTCTGTCCGACTTCCCCGGTCCGTTCGTCATCGGCGTACGTCCTTAGACTTCCCGACACGTCCCAAAGCAACTGCGGCCTTGGGCGGACTGGGGATCTCCCGGTTCCCGAGCGAGGTGTCTGTGTACGTGCACGGGGTCTCTGACCGCGCGGGACTCTGGCACACCTCGCGATATCGGTGCGCTCGATGGGGCCTTCCGCTTTCTCCTACAGCGTCGGCGTCCCGGAGTAAGTTTCTTACGCGGCTGAATACCCGGCCCGCACGTTCCCCTGTCAACGCTTCGACGCTGCCCTTGCGAGCAGCTCCGCATGACTCGGGGCCGATGTGGGTCGCTGATCCACTTTCGTATGACTTTTGCATTCACTACACCTCGCCGGTTTAGCCGGCGCACAGGAGAATCATCATGCGCAACTTGCGCAAGAAGTCTTGGGTTGCCGTTTTTCTGGCGATTGCCTGCTTATTGAGCCCGCGCCTCTTTGCTCAGCAAGCGGCTCCCGCGGCGGCTTCCACTTCAACCACACCAACGATCGACCAATCGCTCGAAATGAAGGGCGCTTTCAGCCCGGAGATTTCGCCCGATGGAAAGCGCGTAGTTTATGAAGTTTCGCGAACGAACTGGGAGGACAACGCCTTCGAGCGCGATTTGTGGATTGTCGAGGCGGCGACCGGCGAAGGCCATCAACTTACGGCATCGAAGAAATCGAGCACGAATGCGGCGTGGTCGCCGGATGGCAAGTGGATCGCATTTCTCTCCGACAGGCCGGGACAAATCTCCGGTACGCCGGAAGGCAAGAAACAGATTTACGTGATCGCGGCAGACGGCGGCGAAGCCAAGCAACTCACAAAAGTCGAAACCGGTGTGAACATTCTTGCATGGTCGCCTGACTCGAAGAGGTTGGCCTTCTCCTCGGAGGATCCAGAATCGAAAGCAATGAAGGACCGCAAGGAAAAGTACGGCGACTACGACGTTGTCCACGCCGATTACAACATGGCTCATCTATGGACGCTGGATATTCCCACGAGCGAGACGGGGGCAATTTCCGAAGCGATGCGGCTGACAAAAGGAGCGGCCTTTAGCGTCGGCGAATTTACGTGGTCTCCGGACGGGACGCGCATTGCCTTCAGCGCACAGCGTGATCCGGACCTGATTTCGTCGGAGACGGCTGATATTTACGTCGTGACAGTGAACGATGACAAAGTGAAAAAGATTGTGGATACGCCGGGCCCGGACAGGAATCCGCAGTGGTCGCCGGATGGAAAACAAATCGCCTACGAAACGTCGGCCGCGTCCAAATATTTTTTCTACACGAACGTGAAGATTGCCGTGGTAGGTGCGGAGGGCGGAACGCCCCGCGTATTGACGGACGCGTTCGACGAAGATCCTGGGCTAATCGCGTGGGCGCCGGATGGCATCTACTTCGCTGCGGAGCAGAAGACCTACGCACATTTGTTCCGCCTGAACCCCGATACGAAAGTTATCGAAAAGCTCAGTTCGCCAGAACACATCGCGGCGTTTTCTTTCTCCTTTTCAAAGGACTACAAACAAGTTGCGTACCGCGCGGCGCTTGAAAACGAGTATCCGGAGATATTCACGTCAAACGTGACGCCGGGGCAAGCGAAGAAACTCACTTCGCTGGGCGACCAACTGAAGGCTTTCAAGATTGCACGCCGCGAAGTGGTTTCCTGGAAGTCGACCGACGGAGCCACGATCGAAGGCGTTCTCTACACGCCGGGGGATTTCAAGCTCGGCAAGAAATACCCGTTGCTGGTCGTCATTCATGGCGGACCAACTGGCGTCGATCAGCCGATTCTGAATGCGGACCGGTATTACCCGCTCGAGCGCTTCGTCGCGAAAGGCGCACTGATTCTGCGGCCGAACTATCGAGGCTCGGCGGGGTATGGAGAAAAATTCCGCTCGTTGAACGTGAGAAATTTGGGAGTAGGCGATTACGCCGATGTGATTTCCGGTGTGGACGCATTGATCGCCAAAGGTTTTGTCGACAAAGATCGCGTCGGCTCAATGGGCTGGAGCGAGGGCGGCTATATTTCGGCGTTTATTTCAGCGTCGAGCGACAGGTTCAAGGCGGTGAGCGTCGGCGCCGGGATTTCCGACTGGGTGACGTACTACGTGAACACGGACATCACGCCATTCACGAGGCAATATTTGCATGCGACGCCCTGGGACGATCCGGAGATTTACAAAAAGACGTCGCCGATCACGTACATTGCCAAAGCGATAACGCCAACGCTGATCCAGCACGGAGAAAACGACCGGCGCGTGCCCATCCCGAACGGTTATGAATTGCGGCAGGCGCTCGAAGACCGCGGTGTGCCGGTAAAGATGGTGGTTTACAAAGGATTTGGCCATGGGATCACCAAGCCGAAGCAACAGCGCGCGGTGATGGAAGAAAACGAAAAATGGTTCGCGAAATACATTTGGGGTGAAGAACCTGCTCCTTCGCCGGCGCCCACACCGCCGGTGAAAACCGAGAAAGCAGAGAAGACTGAAAAACAATGAGCCAAAATGATTGGTGAGCGCTACGCCTCGAGTTTGAAGCGGGTCGAGGCGAGACGGTAGAGGCGGCGCCAGAGCAAGCGATTGATGAGCACGACGATCGTCGCCATGATCAGCGTGGAAGCCAGCAAAATATCGAAGCGGCCAGCATCGCTTGCGCTGCTGATCGCGCTGCCAAGTCCTGTGGTCGAGACTATCCTTCCTTGAAAGTGAAAATACTCGGCGATAATGCTGGCGTTCCAGGCATTGCCGGAGGCGGTTACCATCCCGGTGACAAGATACGGGAAAATTCCCGGCAGAATTAAATAACGCCAGCGATCCCAGGAGCCGAAGCGAAAGATGCTGGAGGCTTCCTTGAGATCCGTGGGGATAGCCATGGCGCCGGCCATGACGTTGAAAAGGATGTACCACTGCGTGCCCAGGAGCATGACGAGCAAAGCGGCAAGCTCGAGACCGCCGCGGAATTTGATCAAGAACAAAAGAATGACGGGAAAAAGCGCTGTCGCCGGAATGGAAGCGGCGATCTGCGCGAGCGGCTCAGCGATGCGCGCAAGGCGCGCGCTGAAGCCGATGGCCACGCCGGCAGGGACTGTCCAGAGGGCGCCGATGAGGAGTGCGGCGTTGACGCGAAGTAGCGTGAAACCGGCGCTGCGCAAGAGTGTGAAATAGTCTTCGCGGCGCAAGGCGGAAAGTTCGCGAGCCGCGTGAACTAGAGCGAACCCGAGACCGGCGAAAATCAAGGCCGCAAAAAAGACGAGAATCGAAAGGCGCGTACCTTGGCGTTTCGGAACGGAAAAGCTAGCTGCAGCACGTCGCGCGCCGACGGCGAACTTGACGGTGATCCAGTCGAGGACCGGTCGCACTGCGAGTCGATAGAAGCGAATGACGAAGGATGCCCGTCCCAGAAGAGTGAGCAAGTTGTGCGAGGCTGCTTTGGTGGTCTCGACTTGCTCGAATTTGAATTTGTCGGCCCAGGCGATGACCGGCCGCCAGATCAACTGATCCAGAAGAACAATGACGGTAACCATGGCCGCGAGTCCCCAGAGAATGGCGCGTGTATTACCATGGCTCGCGGCGGTTTGGAGAAACGAGCCAAGCCCCGGAAGGCGGAAGTCGCGATTGCCGAGAACAAACATCTCGCAAGCCATGAGGAAGAACCATCCGCCGGCGACGGACATCATGGAGTTCCACACCAGGCCGATGGTGGAGAACGGCAAATCCAGCTCGACGAATCTCTGCCAGCGGCCAAAGCGGTAAATAATCGTCGCTTCTCTTAATTCGCGAGGGATGCCCTTCAGCGAAGAATAAAAGCTGAATGCAATGTTCCAAACCTGGCCGGTGAAAATGAGAATGATGGAGCCCAATTCGATGCCAAGCTGGCTGTGCGGAAAAAGCGCAACCATGGCCAGCATGACGCCCGGAAGAAAACTGAGCACCGGGATGGATTGCAGAATATCGAGAAGCGGAATGAGGACGATCTCCGCCCGTTTGGAGCGGGCCGCAATATAGCCATAGGCGAGCGCAAAGAGCATGCTCAGCGCGTACGCTACACCGAGACGCACCAGCGAATAAAACGCATAGAGCGGCAAAGCCCGCGGGCTCTGCGAGATTTCGACTTGGGCGGGGACAGGCCCGAGCCAGGTGTGGCCAATGGCGTAGACGCTATAGATAGCGGCTACAACGAAAAGAAAAACAGAAATATCGATCAGGAAGGACCAGGACCCGCGCGAACCGGCGGGCCGCCGGATGGCCGGAGGTACGGGGCTCGCGCTCTGGGAAGCAATCGTGGGAGTCGTCACAGGAAGGTCAAGCCTCGGTGAGGGTCAGCTTGCCCGTGGCGGCGTCGTAATCGAAAATCTCCGCGTAGCGTCCCCACTGGATGGCGGTTTCCAGTTGGCGGCGCGATTCGTCCTCGCTGAAATGTTCGTCGAGGAGGTCGCGAAAGAATTCGTCGGAGAGCGTGCGGTTCGATTTTGATTTCAAGGCATTTTGCATCTGGCAAAGCAGCGGAATATTTGCGAGGGCGGCTTTGCGAAAGATCGCTTTGCGCGCCTGGATGTCGGCTTGCGCGTAGGCTTGTCCTTCGGGAGTAATGATGGCTCCGCCCTCTTCGAGGCGGAGCATGCCGAGGAGCACGGCGGTGTCCACGGTGGGGAGAAGCGCGTCGACTTCAAGGCTCAATTCATCGGCAAGTTTGTGAAGATCCGCGTGGCCCCCATGGTCGGCGAGAATTTCCAGCAAGCCGGCCAGTCCGCCGGGGCGCGTGTGCGGAAGCATGATGGCTTTACGCGGCACTTGCCTGCCGGGAGCGGTTTTCGGAGGAATTGAATCGTGTTCGTGGTCAGGTCGCGTGAGGACGCGATAAATGTCGTCGACGAGCTCGACGAAGCTGGAAGACTTGCGGTCGCGAGGATGAGGGATGTTCACGGCAAAATCGGCGTGAATGTGGGCGGGGTTGCGGCCGAGGACGACGATGCGATCGGCGAGGACGACGGCTTCTTCGATATTGTGGGTGACGATGAAAATGGCGCGGGTGGGAATTTTGTGATCGAGCCACAGCTCGAGAAGCTCGCCGCGCAGTGTTTCGGCGGTGAGCACATCGAGCGCGGAAAAAGGTTCATCCATGAAAAGAACCTCAGGCTCGACGACGAGAGCGCGGGCTACGCCGACGCGCTGCTTCATGCCGCCGGAGAGTTCCTTGGGATAGGCGGACTCAAAACCGTCGAGGCCGACGGCGTCAATGATGCGGAGCGCGCGTTTGTGGCGCTCGATGGGTACCATGCCGCGCGCTTCGAGCGGGGCTTCCACGTTTTCGAGAACAGTGAGCCAGGGAAAAAGCGCGAAACTTTGGAAGACGATGGATACGTTGGGCGCGCCGTCGCCCACTGGCGCTCCGTGCCAATAGACTGTGCCGGCGCTTGCGGGGGAAAGTCCGGTGAGCATGCGAAGCAACGTGGATTTTCCGCAGCCGGAAGCGCCGAGCATGGCGATGATTTGTCCAGAGTAGATGGCAAGATCCGTCGCCGCGATCACCTGGATGCGGCCGCCGTCCGGCTGGGGATAAAATTTTTCGAGCTTGCGCGCTTCGATGATCGGTTCGGGGCCGGGTGGTTCGGAGTGGATGGGCTCCGGCGCTGTGGTAGGAGTGCTCATAAGAGCGTGTATTATCGCTCAAGTCGATGCAGGACGCACAGTAGGATGAAGCTCGCATGACAGTTTCTTTCCTGGTTACAATGGCATGAACACTGCATGACATCTCCCGTTGAACCACTAAATCCTCAGTCTGCGCAGGCGCGAATTCGCGGCTGGATTCCGGCCATTCTTATTTCGCTTTTGATTTCTTTGGCGATTGTTTCTCCTTTTTTCTGGCTGGGGAATGCCACGGGGCACGATTTCCAGTACCACGTGGCCTCCTGGCTGGACGCCGCAGGGCAATGGAAAGAAGGGATTGTCTACCCGCGGTGGACGGAATGGGCCGATTACGGGTTCGGCGAGCCGAGATTTATTTTTTATCCTCCTTTCTCGTGGATGCTCGGTGCCTTGTTGGGTTGGGTGCTGCCATGGAATCACGTTCCGATTGTTTTCATCGTGCTGGTTCAGACTTTTGCGGGCTTGAGCGCTTTTGCGCTTGCGCGGCGCTTGCTGCGGGAGCGCGCCGCTTTGTTTTGCATGGCGTGTTACGCCGCAAATCCATACGCGCTGTTGATTGTTTACATGCGCAGCGATTTTGCGGAGTTGCTGGCGAATGCGTTCTTTCCATTGTTGTTTCTTTTGGCGCTGCAAATCTGCGAGTTGGTGGAGCGACCAGCGTCGGAGGCTCCGCAAGGATTTGCGCGCCGCACGATCGTCTGGTTTGCTGTCGTGTTTGCCGCTATCTGGCTGTCCAACGCACCAGCGGGAGTGATTGCCAGTTACAGCTCGTTTGTCGTGTTTGTCTTTGCAGCGTTCACGAGGAAGTCGTGGCAGCCTCTGAAGCGGGGAATAGAGGGTCTCGCTCTCGGCTTTGGTCTGGCGGGATTTTATATTTTACCTGCGGCTTACGAACAGCGCTGGGTGAACATTGCACAAGCCCTTTCAGCCGGCTTGTTGCCTACGGAAAACTTTCTCTACACGGTCATCAACGATCCGGAGCACACGCTGTTCAATTGGATCGCGTCAACCATCGCGATTTTGCTGATGTTTTTGACGGGATTTGCGGCGTTGCGAGCGCGGAAGAAAAAACAGAACGGCGACAGCTCTGTGGAAAGCAGAGTGTGGCAAACGTTGCTGTTGCTTGCTGGACTGGCGACGGTGCTGATGCTCCGCCTCACTTCGCCTCTCTGGACTGTGCTGCCCGAACTGCGTTTTGTGCAATTCCCCTGGCGCTGGATGTCTCTTCTTGCGGTCGTGTTCGCTGTTTTTGTGGGAAGCGTGATGGGCCGAAAGCGCTGGGGATGGGTTTGGGCCGTGATCACGTTTGCGCTGATCGGCGGCACCGCTGTGGTACTTGTACAACGCGGGTGGTGGGACACGCAGGATATTCCGGCGTTGCGTGCCGCGATCACGAATGGAGAAGGGTTCGACGGCACGGACGAATACGATCCTGCAGGAGATGACCACACTAACCTTCCGACGAAGTCTCCCCAAGCGATGGTCATGGATACGGATTCCATCCCAGGCCCGAATTCGATACCGACGATTCGCGTAGAGCGCTGGAGCCCGGAAGATAAAGAGGTTGCCGTCAGCTCACGCGAGCCATTTTTTCTCGGGCTGCGCTTGCTGAACTATCCCGCGTGGCGAGCCGAGGTGAACGGCGCAGCCGTTACGCCACGCGGTGGTGATGACTACAACCAAATGATCGTCCCTGTGCCGACAGGAGAGTCGCACGTTAGCGTGCGGTTTGTGAGGACCTCGGACCGGACGCTGGGGGGAGGACTGAGCCTGTTGAGTGCGGTGGCTGCATTGGGGCTACTTGCGACGAGTATTCACCGCAGGCGCGCGGAGCCAGCCGGTCCAGGTAACTGAGCGCGGCTCCGAATGGGTTGATTGCTCGTCGGCTGGTTAACCACAACCACCCCTCCCACAGGTTTTGCGTAATTGCGGATTCTAAAGGAACTTAAAGTCCTTTGTTTTGACACACTTTTGCAAGTATTGATTCAAAGGGACTTCCAGTCCAAGCTGCCGGGCTCAATACCAGTTCTTTGGACCTAGGAGCCTGTCGCATGATCTTTCTAATCACATTTGCTTCTCTCACCATCGTCTGGGCCAGGTTGCGGCAAAGTTAAAAAATCGGCAGTCACGGAGCTCATAAACGTTATTTGTTTGCTCAGTGGCGGCAGGGTTTGATTTGAGCACCGTGAAGAAAATACGCCGGTTCAATGGCAACGTCCTAGCTCCACGTGCTGAAATGAAAAAGTGGCAACGAGAGCTGTTGCAGCTTAGAAGTTTACCTAGCGCTAAGAGCATATCTCCGATCCGACGGTGTGTCAGCGCTGGTACTGATTGGTTATTCGAATGGCGTGGAGCGCCTTGGGTTTAGCGGCGATCGACCGTGGGGTGGCGGACGTCCTGGCCTTGGACGATGTAGATGACATCTTCGGCGATGTTGGTGGCGTGATCGCCGATGCGCTCGAGGTTCTTGGCTACCAGGATTAGCTCGAAGGCGGGGAAGACGACGCTGGAATCGCCCATCATGTAGGTGAGCAGCTCGCGGAAGATCTGGTCGCGGTAGTGGTCGACCTGATCATCGGTGGCGAGAACCATCTGCGCCAAATCGACATCGCGGCGAACCACGGCATTGAGGGCGTTGCGAACCATTTCCTCGGCGAGCTCACTCATGCGCGGCAGGTCGACGTAGGGCTTCACGCGCGGGTGACGAAGGATGCGCGTCGCGGACTGCGCGATGTTGACGGCCTGGTCGCCGATGCGCTCGAGGTCGTTGTTGATGCGGGAGACGGCGAGGACGAATCGGAGATCGACAGCCATCAATTGATGGAGCGCGAGGAGCTGGACGACGCGGTCGTCGATTTCGAGCTGCAACTCGTTGATGGCGTCTTCTTCATCGAGAACGCGCTTGGCAAGCTGTTCGTCCGCTTCGAGCACGGCGTGCACGGATTGATGGACGGCGCGCTCGGCGAGACTGCCCA
Source organism: Candidatus Acidiferrum sp. (assembly GCA_036521695.1). GTDB lineage: Bacteria > Acidobacteriota > Terriglobia > Acidiferrales > UBA7541 > Acidiferrum. Next base: position 14,884 of record DATDHE010000608.1, read on the forward strand.
TCCACAGGAGGCGTTCTTTCAATTCGTTTAAATCTTTTTCGAAGTGGCGTTCCATGAAAATTTTCCCTCAGTAGTTTACAGCCCCGGAAGAAAAAAAACAGATTCCTTCCGACAAGGTCGGAACCTTCGATCGCTTCGTTCGGAATGACCAACGACCGAGACGAAGCCCTGCCACGAGTTCAGCCAAAGCGGCCGGTGATGTAGGCCTCCGTGCGCGGGTCGGTCGGTTTGGTGAAGAGGTGCGGCGTGGGACTGAACTCAATGACCTGGCCGTTCAGCAGGAAGGCCGTGAAATCGCTGATGCGCGCGGCCTGCTGCATGTTGTGGGTGACGGTGACGATGGTGCAGAGATCCTTCAACTGGACGAGCAACTCTTCGATTTTCGCGGTGCTGATGGGGTCAAGGGCCGAGCAAGGCTCGTCGAGGAGAAGAACTTCGGGCTCGACGGCGAGGGCGCGAGCGATACAGAGGCGCTGCTGCTGGCCGCCGGAAAGTTCGTAGGCGGACTTGTGCAAATGGTCTTTTACTTCATCCCAGAGAGCAGCATGACGAAGGCTTTTCTCGACGGCGTCGGCCATTGGAAGTTTTGTGCCGTTGATGCGCAGGCCGTAGGCTACATTTTCAAAGATGGATTTCGGGAAGGGATTGGGGCGCTGAAAAACCATGCCGACGCGGCGGCGCAGCAAAGTAACGTCCTGAGCGAGAATGTTTTTGCCATCGAGGAGGATTTCGCCCTCGAGGCGGGCATTGCGCACGGTTTCGTACATGCGATCGAGGGTGCGCAAGAGCGTGGATTTGCCGCAGCCGGAGGGACCGATGAGCGCGGTGACCTTGCTGGTGGCGATGCCCAAACTGATGTCGAAAAGAGTCTGTTTGGCGCCGTACCAGAAATTGACCTTGGTGATGGTCATGCGCATCTCGGCGGGCACCGCAGTTTCGCGGTTCGAGCCGGTTATTACGGGTGGAGTTATGTTCACGGACACTGCCGGCCTCACAGAAGCGTGCATGAATTAAGCCCTCGGAACCGAAACGCCACGGGACAGAATCGCCCGGGCGACAATATTAATGACCAAAATCAAAGCGAGCAGGACAAGCCCCGCGGCCCACGCTTGGCGATGCCAGTCGTCGTACGCCGAGATAGCATAGTTCCATATCACGACCGGAAGCGAGGCTGTGGGCTCGTTCAGGCCGTGGCTCCAATAGCTGTTTCCCAAGGCCGTGAAAATGAGCGGCGCGGTTTCGCCGGCAACGCGCGCGAACGCCAAGAGAATCGCGGTAAGAATGCCGCGATAGGCGGCAGGCACGACGACGGTCGCAATCGTTTTCCACTTGCTGGCGCCGAGAGCCATGGCGCCCTCGCGCAAAGTGCGCGGTACGGCAAGAAGAAATCCTTCGGTGCTGCGCAAAGTGATGGGAATCATCATGATGCCGAGCGCAAAGCCACCGGCGAGAGTGGAGAAATGCTTGAAGGGATGGACGGCGATGCTAAAGGCAAAGATGCCGATGACGATGGAAGGAGCTCCATTGAGCAGATCCGCCGCGTAGCGCACGACAAAAGCAACTTTGCTGCCGCTGAATTCCGCGAGGTAGATGGCACCCAGGAATCCAATGGGAACACCGAAAAGAGTGGCCAAGGCAAGCAACTTGGCGCTGCCGACGATGGCATTGGCCATGCCACCGCCCGTTTCGCCCACGGGAGCCGGTAGTTTCGTGAAGAAATTCCAGTTAATGGAAGTTCCACCGTGGTAGACGAGATTGCCCAAAATGAAGAAAAGAACGGACACGGCGATGAGAGCGCAGAGACCGGTCATGGTGAGCATGAAATTGCTCACGAATTTGCGCCAGCGCAGACGGGGGTTCATGCGTTCCCCATTCCGCTGCCGCGTTGAGACGTTGCGAGGATCAAAATGCGAGCAAGTCCGTTCAGAATAAAGGTGAGAAGAAAGAGTACTAAACCGAGTTCAATCAAGGATTGCGTGTACAGTTCGCCGGTGGCTTCGCTGAATTGGTTGGCGATGATAGAGGCGATCGAGTCACCGGGAGAAAAAAGCGACGCACTGATCGCCGGGGCGTTGCCGATGACCATGCTGACAGCCATGGTTTCGCCCAGCGCGCGGGCCAGCGCGAGGAAAATCGAGCCCATGATTCCGGCGCGAGCAAATGGCACAACGACCTTCCAGGTCGACTCCCAGCGCGTGGAGCCAAGAGCCAAGGCGGCTTCGCGCTGATCGCGGGGAACGGAGAGAAGTACTTCGCGCGAGACGGAAATGATGTAAGGAATGACCATGATGGCCAAGACGATGCCGGCCGTCAGAAACCCTAAACCATAAGCCGGTCCTTTGAAGAACGGAAGAAATCCTAGAGCATTCTTGAGCCCCGGCTGAATATACTCTCGCATTAAGGGGACGACAATGAAGACGCCCAGTAGGCCGTAGATCACGCTGGGAACGGCTGCAAGCAAGTCGATGAAAAATTCCAGAGTGTCGGATACGCCAGCCGGGGCGAGTTCGGCGAGAAAAATGGCCGCACCGATGCCTAACGGCACAGCAATTAACAGAGCCACGACCGAAGTGACCACGGTTCCATAGATGAAAGGGAGGGCGCCGAACTGATCGAACACGGGATCCCAAACTCTGGTGACGAAAAAAGCGAGGCCGAATTTGTGCCGTGGCAAAACGGAGCCTTGCCAGAGTTCGAAGACCAAGAGCAGGGTGATGAACACAACTGAACCTGCAAACAAAGACGTAATCAGGCGGACGATTTCATCGCCATCACGCAGGCGACTTAAAAAGGAGCGCGAGCCCGCAACGGGGCCCGCGCTCGGAAGGGTTGTACTCGCGGTTGACATTTTGTGCAAACGAAAGTTACTGGATGCCGTCGAGAGCCTTTACTTCCTTAGCGACAACTTCCTTTGGCAGCTTCGCGTAAGAAAGAGCCTCGGTGTAATTCTGGCCGTCCGCCAGCATCCACTTTACGAAACCTTTGATAGCGTCGCGTTTTGCGCCATCGGAAAATTTCGACGGAATCAACAGCCACGTAAAGCTGGAAACCGGATATGCGGTCTTGCCCGGGGCATCCGTAATGGAAACGCGGAAGTCGTCGGGCATGCTCTTCGCCGCCCCAGCCGCGGCAGCCGTAACGCTGGCGAGATCTGCCTTGATGAATTCACCTGAAGAGTTTTTCACGCGGCCATACGGCATTTTGCTCTGGATGGCATAAATTAGCTCGACATAGCCAAAGGCGTTTGGTGTCTGCTTGACCAATCCGGACACGCCTTCATTGCCCTTGCCTCCGAGGCCGACCGGCCAGTTGACGGAGGTGCCTTTGCCAACCTTGGTCTTCCACTCGTCGCTGATCTTGGAAAGATAATCGGTCCAGATGTAGGTGGTTCCGCTGCCGTCGGAGCGGTGAACCACGATGATATCGTTGGCCGGGAGATTCACGCCTTTGTTTGCGCCTGCGATTGCAGGATCATTCCATTTTGAGATTCTTCCGAGAAAAATTCCCGCGATAGCATCCGGTGTAAAATTCAGTTCCGCCGTGACGCCGGGAATGTTGTACGTTGGCACGTCCGCCCCGAGTACGGTCGGGAAGTGCAGTACGGGAAAACCGTGCTTGTCCTGGTAAGCCTTAAGCTGCTCGTCATTCATGGGGCCGTCGGAAGCGCCAAAATCCACGGTGCCTTCGGTCACTTGCCTGATTCCGCCGCCGGAACCGATGGACTGGTAATTGATCTCAATGTTGCCGTCTTTCTTGTGATACTCCTCGAACCACTTGGAATACATGGGGTAAGGAAAGGTAGCACCTGCGCCCGTGATGGAAAGAGCGGCTTTGGCGACGAAAAAAGCAGCCAGGCCGAAAACAATCAGAAGAATACCTGCGATTCGCTTCATCCGTCATCTCCACGCGAAAGAATTGAATTGACCTAGGATGAATGAGTGTCCTTCTTCTGTGTTACAGCATTGTTACAAAACCTTCAGAGTTTTTTGATTTATGGGGATGGAGGACACTGCCAGACAAGAGGCTTGGATTCAAGGGTTTGTATACAAGGAGCGACAGGTAAGTTGTTTGAGTTGAGTCAAAAAAATAAGGGGCAGCTCGGTGAGGAGCTGCCCCTTTTCCGTCCACAGCATGGACGGAGCGCTAACTGTCCCGGTTTAGGGGAGGTAATAGCGGAAAGAGGTGAACACCATGTTGTCTATGCCCTTGGGCGAGATGGCCACGCCGCCAGCTGGTACACCGCCTTTACCGGACCAGGCACTCTTGGTTATGTAGGAATATTGCACACCAAACTGGACACGGCCCTTTGTACCTTGGTAGAACTTGTACCAGAAGCCGAGTGTCCCTTCCTGTATGTTGCGGATGTCGCCGGCGCAATTGGCGCCCGCTGACGGGTTGAAATCGTTGATAGGAACACCCTCGGTGGCGCAGCCGCTGTTGTTTGCGGCGACGTTGGCATATCCACCGATGCCCGTTGTTGAAATTACGGTGTGCGTGGTGGCCGGTATAGCCGGGCTGGTGGCGGTAGCAGGAATCGCCGTCGTCTTGGTAATGGTGACGGAGTCATAGCCGGAATAGCCGGCGCGCCAAGCGTACTCCAGGCCGTAATAGGCATAGATGTCGAGCTTAGGAGTGGCGTGGAATTCGAGACGGGCGAGGCCGTGAGCGGTACGGATCAGAGCGAGAGTGCCGTCGGGACGAGCGGTGGCGTCGGCCAGTTGTGCTGAACCATAGCGGCCGATGCCGTCGCCAGCGACGCCTTTAATACCTGCGTCCAATTTCTTGTTGAACAGCGGAAAGAGAGCGCTGACGCCACCACCACCACCGGCACTGCTGGTGTTGTTAGCGCCGAAGCTACTCACCACTGTTGGCGTGGGAGATGTGCAGTTTCCGGTGAGCGTCGCGGTACCCGGAACCGTATCGCCGAGGGTTGTGCCAACCACGCCGCAAGGATAGACGCGATCGCGGAAGAAGCTGGCAATGCCGAACACTTCGTAGTGACCGAAGCCAGGGTCGGCGGTAGCTTTGACGATTATGTCAGGAGCCTTGTTCACGGTGTAGCCGGTGGCATCGAATGCGTTATAGAGACCGGGGCTAGAACCAGGAGCGTTGAGGAAGAAGTTTCCGGTAGTGGCGGTCGTAGCACCGGAGGTAACGATGGTAGCGGGCGCAGCGGCAGAGTTGATCGTAGTAACCGCGGCGAAGCCGCGGCCGCCGATGGTGGCCTGCGGACCTTCCACAGAGATGCCCAGGTCAAATTTGCCGTTGAAGTCCTTTACAACTCGCAAGCCATACTGACGGGCCCAAGTGAAGCCGACGTTATATTGTGGGTCGATGACCAGCGGAAGGTCTTCCTGACGATTTAAAATGTCTCTCTTGTCTTCCGTCGCCAAGGTCCATTGCTGACCGCCGGTGATGCTCCAGCCGTTTTCGAAGGCCGCTTGCGCGTACAATTGGCGTTGACGGAATACGTAGCTATTGCTCTGGCGATTGTTCGAGGTGGTGCCTGCACCGAGGAAATCGGCTTCAAGGTAGCCAGTGAGAGCTGCAGAGCCCACCTTGCCCTGCACAAGCATGCTCACGCGGCTCTGGCGGGCAGTGAAGTTATTCTCGTTCACGTGCGCGAGATCGGCGGCTTCGAACGGAATACCGGTGAAGGGCGTGTTGATGTCGGCTGAAGTGGCCCGATTGCGGAAGACAGTTTCTGCCGCGAAGAAGCCGCCCGGTGTGATGGTGACGCCCTTGTAACGAATTGCGGGTGGCTCTTCGTCAGACGCCTTCTTCTCGTCGGCCTGCGCCGTTGCCACGGTGGTCTTGAGGACCTCGTTGCTGGCCTTCAAATTCGCGACCGTGGTGTTGAGCGTGTCAGTCGTGCTCTTCACCGCGGCGGTGGTGTTGACCGCTTCGGTGGCCCTGGTGGTGGCTTCCGCTGCGCGGGAGTTGGCAGCAGCTGCCGCGTCACGCGCTTCGTCAATCTGGCGATCGCGCTTGGCGAGTTCTTCCTTCAGCAAGGTGAGTTGCTCTTGCTGCGACTGCAGGACCTGACGGAGCTCTTCAATCTCGGCAGCGATCGCAGAGTCCGACTTGTCCGCTTTCGTGGCAGCCTTGGGCTTGGCCGGCGTAGCAGGCTTGGCGGGCTGCGCGTCGGCGTCCTTTGGCGTGTCCTTCGATGTATCAGCGAAAGCAGTTCCCATGGTGAGGAACAGCGATAGTGTGAGTGCTGCTAGTTTTTTCATTTCCTCTCTCTTTGAAACGAAATTCGACCGCGTACCGATGAGGATGCAAACCACCCCGCGCAGAAGGTAAAGGCCGCGTCTTACAGTTACGTCAACCGAATATGAATATCCTGTAACAATCTGGGAATGGTGGACGTAACCCGTTGAGATAGCGAAGGTTAGAGAACAGGTCGGAGGTCAACAAACACAAAAAATGAGAGCAAGCCGCCGAACTGTAATACTCCCGGCGGAGCTGCATTCATTCAGGAGTGGGTCCGAGACTCGGCTCATTCACGCCTTCGGTTAACGGCCTTCCGCCCTCGAACGCGAGGAAGGATCAACTTCGGTGCGGCTATGGTAAAGGCGAGGACAATTTGGGTCAAGCGATATTGGAATTTGGCGTCGGTGTCCTGGATGTCGGCTTCGGCTTTTTGTAGTTCGGCCTGGGTGAATTCGACGATCGAGCCGAGACCCAGGTAATAGCGGGCCTGAGCGAGGTCGAGAGAGAGGTTAGCCTGCTCGCGGAGCTGCTGCGTCTCAAAAAGACGCTCGAAAGCGCGGAGGGAATCCTGCCAGGCGTTGCGAACCTCGCGGGCGATGTTGTTCCGCGCATCCAGCAGCTTTTGGCGGCCGGCTTCGGTTTGGAGATCGGCGGCCTTTGCGCGCGCGTTGTAGAGAAAACCGTTGAAGACCGGAATGTTGATATTCACGCCGACGGCGCCGTACCAACTTTCGATATGGTTGTCACGGACCGGAGCTTGCCCAACGACGCCGAGGGCGTTGACGGTCGGCCGCAGGAGTTCGTGCTCCGCGCTGCCCAACTTTTGCGCGGACTCGACTTCGAATTGCAGAGCTTTGATTTCGGGACGCTGTTGGAGGGCTTGTTGAATCAGGGGAGCGACATCAGCGGCTGGCTGGGGGACTGCGGTCGCTTCTTCAACAAGCTGGAAATTCTGCT
>DATDHE010000609.1:0-4893 GCA_036521695.1 Candidatus Acidiferrum sp.
AATGTTTCATTCATCTGTAAAGCCGATGAGCCAATGTATCATCCGCGTTGAGCCGCGGTCAAAAACGGGGGAGACGCGGCAGGCAAGAGAGGTGCCGAAGTGGAAGAAAAATATTTCTGCACGATTAAGTTTTCAACACAATTGTTGATAAGTGTGTGGAAAATCGGCACGCTGAGACGGCTAACTTCACTTTCTTCAACGTCCTGCTCCTGTTTGCACTGTTTTAGTGCAACTGATTTTTCCGCAGCGGGATTTTCCGTGAACATAAGGGGCCTCGCGTGGCGCAAAGCTCGTAAAATCAGACCGCTGCTCGAGTGGAACACGGAAATATTCGCCGAGCCGCGATGTTCAGCCGCAATTTTTCGCTGTACGAAACGAATTAGTACCACTTCGGAGGCCGTTCGAGGCGCACTTTGATGACCTGGTGAGTATCGGTGATGTCGTACCAACGTCCGTACGTCTTCCAACCTTCGGCAATAATTTGAACGAGAGCGCGGCCGAGAGGCGCATCGGCGACATGCGCGACACCTGCGCGGTTGGTTTTGACATTTAATTCGACTTTCTTGTCCTTCTTAATGACGTGCTCTTCCACGTACTTAACATAGACGCTGGCATTTTCAACGGGTACGGCCTTTTCGCCGCCGGTAACTTCGATCGTCAACCGGCTGGGTTCATCAGACTGCGCAGGAGCTTTCGGCGGAGGTGCTGGCGAGTCCTGGGCAGCAACACTAAACGCGGTTGCAGCCAGCAAAGTGAAAAAAAACGTACACAAACTTGAGAGAGTGAGCTTCATGTTCCAGTGGGCCCCATCCGTCACGGAAATACGCTATGGCGTCAAAATACTCCGCTGAGGGCTAAGATGCAAATGCGGGGCTGGATGCTGCTCGGTTCAGGCCGAATTGCGGAGGCAAACCGATGTATTCCACGCAACAATGCATTGCGGCGGAATTGACTCACTGGTTTTGGTCCTGTAACTTCGGAAGAATCTGCCCTGCAGGTATTTGTGAGCCGCAAGCGCAGCGATGGACCCCTAGTCCCGTAACTTCCACATTGCAGGGGAACCAGCAGATTTCCGTGCTGCAAGAGGCTAGCCGCATGGGGATGGGCTCGCAAAGTAAGAGGAGATCACAATGGGATTTGCCACGAACGCGATTCACGTTGGGCAGGAGCCTGATCCCGCCACGGGTGCGATCGTTGCGCCAATCTATCAGACGTCCACGTACGTCTACGAGGAGCTTGGCAAACACAAGGGTTATGACTATGCGCGGTCTAACCATCCGAACCGCAAAGCGCTGGAACGCACCGTCGCGAAACTAGAAGGCGGACATAGTGCGTATGTATTCACTTCGGGGATGGCGGCGATCGATGCGTTGTTCCGTTTGTACCGGCCGGGCGACCACATTGTGTTGTCGGAAGCGGTGTATGGGGGTGTCTATCGCCTGTCGACGCAGCTGCTGGTGCACTTCGGATTGGAATTCAGTTTCGTCGATACGTCGATTCCGGCGTGCGTGCTGGCGGCGTTGCGGCCGAATACCAAACTGATTTACATCGAGACGCCGACGAACCCGACGCTGCGCGTGACGGACATCGGGGCGATCGCAAAGCTGGCTAACGAGCGCAATGTCACGCTGGCGGTCGACAATACATTTCTCAGTCCTTATTTGCAGCGGCCCATCGAGCTTGGCGCGCAGATTGTGGTGCACTCGATGACGAAGTATTTGAACGGGCATAGCGATTCGACCGGCGGAGCGGTGGTGCTGACGCGACCGGACGACGCGGAGAAAATTTATTTCATTCAGAGGTCGGCGGGCGCGGGGCTGGCGCCGATGGACTGTTTCTTGATTTCGCGCGGATTGAAGACATTGGCCATCCGCATGTTGCAACACAACGCCAACGGCATCACCGTGGCGCGGCATCTGGACGCCCACCCAAAGGTTCGCAAGACGCACTACCCTGGACTGCCGACGCATCCGCAACACGATATAGCGCGGCGGCAGCAGAAAGGGCCGGGAGCGATGATCGCGATTGACCTGGGTTCGCTGGAAGCGGCGCGGCGATTTTTGAATCAGCTGAAGCTTTGCTCGCTGGCGGAGAGTTTGGGAGGAGTGGAGACGCTTGTTTCGTTGCCAGCGCAGATGACGCATGCTTCGATGCCGCCGGAAGTGCGGGAGCGGATCGGGGTTACGGAAGGGTTGGTTAGGATTTCGGTGGGGATTGAGGACGTAGAAGATATTATGGCGGATCTGGATCAGGCGCTTCTGTACGTGTGACGCGTCCTTAGGAACGGAAATGGAAAGAATTTACACAGAGACATCAGAAAGCGCAGAGGACACCGAGAAGAACGACGCACTAGGTGTTTTCGTCGAGCCAGTCGAGGTAGGCTTTCGAACCGGCGATCATAGGCAGGGCAATGAATTCGGGGACTTCGTAGCTGTGAAGGCGTTTGACTTCCCTTTCCAGGCCTCCTAGTTTTCGTGCCGTGGTTTTGATCAAGAGCAGGAGCTCGCGCGCTTTTTCCACTTTGCCATTCCAACGATAGTGGGACTCGATAGGGCTGCGGAGGATGTTGACGCAGGCAGCCAGGCGTTTTTCGACGACGCTGCGGGCGATGAGCTTTGCCTGCATGGGATTGGCGCAAGTGACGAGCACGAGACGGTAGTTCTCGCTGGGCTTCATGTGGTTCTCTCCGGGAATTCTTTCTAATGCTTTCGTCTTCGCAGAACTGGGAATAGAATACGACGGTATGAGCGCTTCTCCCATGATGAACGCAAGTTCTATCAAGTTCGGCACATCTGGATGGCGCGGGTTGATTGCCGACGATTTTACGTTTGCGAATGTGCGGCTGGCGGTAACGGCGATCGCGGAGCACGTAAACAGCAAGACGAAGAATCCGACGATTTTGGTTGGGTATGACACGCGATTTTATTCGGAGGAGTTTTCGCAACTGGCGGTCGCGATTCTCCAGAAGCACAACATTCGGACATTGCTTTGCGAGACGTTCACGCCGACGCCAGCCGTCGCTTACGAAATCCAGCGGTCGAAGCTCGATGGGGCGATCAACTTCACGGCCAGCCACAATCCCGCGCAATATCATGGGTTGAAATTCTCTTCGGCGGATGCCGGGCCGGCGCTCCCGGAGGTGACGAAGGATATTGAGGCGCGCGTGGCGAGAATCATTGCGAAGGATGGCGCGTATCCTACGTCGACAGCGGTTCCCACAGGCGGAGTGAAAGCGGAGAAAGTGAACCTTCGCGAGAATTATTTGAAGCGACTGAGAGAATTGGTGCGGTTCGACGTGCTGCAGAAGGCGAAGGTCAAATTCGTGACGGACGCGCTGCACGGTTGCGGGGCAGGGTATCTGGATCGGGCGCTGTCGGAGCACGGCGTAACTGTCGAGGCGATGCGGACGAATCGCGATTGCTTGTTTGATGGGACAGGGCCGGATGTCAGCGAAGAGCATCTGGCGCCGCTGCGAAAGGCGGTGGTGGATTCGGGCGCGGCGGCGGGGTTGGCGACCGACGGGGACGCGGACCGCTTCGGAATGATCGACCGCGACGGGACGTGGATTCAGCCGAATCATATTCTGGCGCTAGTTTACGATTACATTGTGGAGACGCGCGGCTGGAATATGGCGGCGGCGCGGAGCGTGGCGACGTCGCAGTTGATTGATGCGGCGGCGACGGCGCATGGGCAGAAGACGTATCAGACCCCGGTGGGATTCAAATATATCGGGCAACTGATTCGCGAGGACAAAATTGCGCTGGGGGGAGAAGAAAGCGCGGGTTTGACGATTCGCGGGCATGTGCCGGAGAAGGATGGGATCCTCGCGTGTCTTCTTGTGGCGGAGATGATTGCGGCGCGCGGGGCATCTCTAGGCGAGCAGGTGAAGCAGCTTTTTAAGAAAGTGGGACGGGAATTTTGGCCGGTGCGCGGGAATTTACTCTTGAGCGACGAACAAAAGGCAAACGCGGTAAAGAAGGTGGCGGTGGACTCTTCGACACTGGTGGGTCGGAAAGTTGTATCGATTGACCGCACCGACGGAGCAAAATTCAGTTTTGGGGACGGATCTTGGATGCTTTTGAGGCTGTCTGGGACGGAGCCGTTGTTGCGCTTGTATGTGGAGGCGAATAGTGAGGCGGTTTCCGCAAAATTGACGAGCGAGGCGACGAAATGGGTATTGGAAAGCTCAGGAAGAAATTGAAGAAGGTGCCGGTCGAAGAGAAGATTCGGTCGCTGATTCTGCAGTATGGCCGCGGTCTTTTGGGCTTGCTTATGTTGGTGATGATTGTGCACGACGTTTTTGGGACGCACGGATTTTTGGCGATGCGGCGGACGCAGAATGAGATTCAGAAAGTGAAGGCGGATCTCGATGCGTTGAGCAAAGAAAATGAGGCGCTGGCGCAGGAAGTGAAGGACCTGAATAGCGATCCGCGATTGATCGAGAAAATTGCGCGCGATGATTTGGGTTTGGCGCGGCCGGGCGAGATTATTATCAGAATTCCGCAAGGACAGCAGCTGGAACAGAATCCCGTTGTGAAACGCTAGACCGAGGTCTCGGTCCGGCTTATTTTCTACTGACTTACTCCCTATTGAAAATTTATTTTTGGATTGGCCAGTTAGGTCAATGCAGGCGCGGCAGCTAGCTTTTGCGCTTTTGCGTGGCGATTCTTCCAATTGGTGCGCAGCAGCGAGAGAGCTAGCATCGCGAGAAAGATGATGAGCAGGCCTATGCTGGCTTGAAGGACGCTGCATTTGTGCTTGGGAAGGATTGAGAATCGGCCGTAGACAAATTCAATATGCACCCAGTAGACGAGCAGCGAGGTCTTGCCTAGCTGGATTATGGGGCTGAATCCCATTTGAGCCAGGCCCCAACGGCACCAGGCGTAGACACAA
>DATDHE010000610.1:0-2485 GCA_036521695.1 Candidatus Acidiferrum sp.
CTTCGCTTCGCTCAGGATGACAACACGATTATTGTGCTACCAACTTGCTGGATCAACTCCAGCCTACTTGATGTTGATCGTGAGCATCTGCGCGCCGGAGACGACATAGTCGAGCGGTTCGGTGGAAGCTTCGCTCACTGACGATTCGCCGAGCACGACCATGTCCTGCGTGCCGCGCATGTTCTCCATGACGTTCATGACGGAAAGCGGAAGCGTCGGCATTATTTTGTCGGCGACCATGGCTTCGGGATCGGACTGGATCAGCGAAACATAAACGCGATCGTTGGCGCGCTCTTTGTTCAGCAAGGCGATGGTCGGCGCCAGGCCGAGACCACGGTTCATCATCGGAGTACCGCGGCGCATGCGATCGAGCGTGTCTCCGTCGCTGACCAGGATGCGCAGTGTTCCCTTTGATGTGGAGGTCGGAATCCGTATGGGAATCTGGCGCACCAGACGCTCACCACGATACGGGCGAATCACGGTCTCAACCGTAATCTGGTCGCCGGGACGAGCTTCCGTCATATCCGTGCGCGCAGCGTCGAGGCGAGCGGAGCGGCGCTCGCGGACCAGATCGAAATCGAGTTTCACGCCCTCGACGTCGGGAGCGTCGAAGGGGTTGCTATAGATGCGTCCAAAGCGATCGCCGATGGTGGCAGCGGCCAGAGCTGCCGCGGGCTGCCCGTTATCCTGGGGGGCAAACATGTTGCGCAGCGTGACGTCGGGATATCCCTTAACGCTGAGCACTCCATTCATGCGGTAAGTAATGTCTTCGCCGTATTCGTTGGTACCATGCAGCGCATTAAAAACGGTGGCCATCATGGCGAGGGGACTGAGCCGCGCGTTGTTGAGGATCTCGTAATGGAATTCCTTGCTAGCCGTCCCATGTTCACCCAAACTATGCATGGCAACGGTCACCGGAATCATCTTCGACTCCCGTCCCGGGACACCCATAATGCCGTTCTGGCGGTCCTGAACGAACGCGCCGATCGTCTCTGTCGTGTTGACGATTTTGAAGGCATTGAGTGGGGAAGGCAGTGTGGCCAGCACTGTGGCCTTCGTCATCGGCAAGTCCACTTCACCAAACTGCAGGAGCGGATGTCCGCAGGCGAGCAAGCGCTGGGGATCGACGTAGGTCACGGTGCAAGTGGCGGCAATGTCCATATCGCCACGAACCAGCACGGCGCTGACGGCGGATCCTGCTTCGATCGGTTCCGGCTGCTTGCGGTCGCTTGCCGAGCCAATGCCCATCACTGAAACGATGCCCGCAGCCGCAAATTGAGGTCCGTAGCGCTGCAAGGTCTCGTCGGAGAAACCGCTGAACACGAGAGGTGTTTCGATGGGCTTCAGATAGTTGCTGTAGTTCTGGGCTGGAAGCGTCGCGCTCTCGCCGGGGCTGAACGCTTGCGTGGTTGCGTTCTGACGTGAAGGATTTGCGTCCGCAACAGGAAGACTGGCGCGCATGGTCTCCGGGCTTTTTGCCGGACTATTTGAGGGACTATGATCGAGGGCATTGATCTCCATCATCTCCTCGATCGGCGTCACGCCCGCGATCGGTTCCTTCGAGAATTCGCCGATGCGGAAAGCGAGCGCGCCCGCCAGTTTGCCGTCGAAATAGACCGGGCTTCCGCTCATGCCGGCAACCACGCCGGTATACTCGGGCTTGGTGCCGTGCAAACGGACCAGGATAATATCGCCCTTGGGACCGCTCACGTTGCGCATCACACCCAGCACTTCCACTTCCATGGATTCGGGTTTCACGCCCTGGAACACGGTGAGCGCAGCTCCTTTCATGCCCTCGTGGATCTGATCGAGCGGCATGATTGCCGGGGAAACTTTGGCAGGTGCTGGCCTCTGCTGCGCACTAACCGAGACGCATGACGAGAGACACAGAAGGACGGCGAGTGTGCGCGCAACTTTACCCATGGACGACCCCGGAGGCCACAAAGTGACCTTGTCGCTTGCAAAGGCTCCGCGTGCTATCAGAAGGTTTTGCCAGGGGAGGTGGTGTTTTTAAGACCCGCAAAATATCCCAACCGCAGAGCTCTTGCATCTATACTAGCACAGTCGTTTTCGAGGATATCCCCATGATGTCTGGCGTATTCCGCAGGCTAGACCGGGTGCCGGCGGCTTCCCGTAAGCGTTTGATCCTGCTGGCGTTTGCTCTTTTCTGGATGATGGTCGCGACCTTCTCGGCGCGGGCGCAACAGCCACCGCCGCAACCCCCGGCGAATCCGAACCAGCAAGAGGCTCCGCCCGAAGCCGGTGGGCCGCAAAACGACGTCGGCCCGTATGTGGTCCCGAAAAAGAAAGACGAACCGCCGCCGCCGGCCCCCGAAAGGCCGAAAAAGATCGAGAACATGCCCGACTACTCCATCTCGGTAAACGTGCCGCTGGTAAACCTGGATGTGCTGGTGACCACCAAGGACGGGCAAACTGTCCCGGGGCTGGCGAAGGAAAACTTCAAGATCACCGAGGATGGCGCACC
>DATDHE010000611.1:0-2611 GCA_036521695.1 Candidatus Acidiferrum sp.
GGTGTGGAGATTCGAGACGGCCAACCGCTTTTCGCCGAAGACAGGTGCTATCCATTCTCTGGCAGTTCTGCCACTGGCGAATTTCTCGAAGGATCCGGATCAAAACTACTTCGCCGACGGCATGACCGAGCAGCTAACCACGGACCTGGGCCAAATCAGCGCTCTGCGCGTCATTTCCCGAACCTCGGCGATGCACTACAAGGGCACAGACAAGAAGCTACCGGAAATAGCCAGAGAACTGGGCGTCGATGCGGTGATTGAGGGGTCTGTCGAGCGCGTGGGGAATCAAGTGCGCATTACCGCTCAGTTGGTCGAAGCTCCCACGGACCGGCACCTCTGGGCCAAGAGCTACGAACGGGATTTGCGAGACGTTTTGAGTTTGCAAGACGACGTGGCGCAAGCCATCGCGGAACAAGTCAAGGTCAAGCTGACTCCTCAAGAGCAAGCCCACTTGAGCAAGGCGCGGCCCGTGAATCCTCAGGCCCACGAAGCCGATTTGCGCGGCTACGATCAACTTCGCCGGTTTTCTCACCAAGGAATGATTATCGGAAACGAAGCCTCGAATGCGGAAAAAGCTATCCAGTACTTTCAGCAGGCGCTCGCGCTTGATCCTGATGACGCGCTGGCGTACGCGGGACTAGCACGCGCCTACCAAAGCCTTAGCACTCTCTTCAAGGCTCCTCTCGACGTTCAGCCGAAGGCCAAAGCCGCTGCTGTGAGAGCTATTGAAATCGACGACACTCTCGCTGAAGCTCATACGTCGCTAGGCAACGTCAAAATGGATTTTGATTGGGACTTCGCAGGCGCGGAACGGGAGCTCCGCCGGGCGCTCGAACTTAATCCCAACTTGGCAGAGGCTCACGAAAACTACGCCACTTACCTACTAGATTTGGGGCACGCGGACGAAGCCATTCAAGAAACGGATCTGATTCAGCGGATTGATCCGCTTCGCACGTCGGCACTCTTGGGCGTGCCTTGGATGCTCTTCAACGCCCGACGCTATGAGAAAGCTATCGATGCAGCCAAGAAGGTTGGCGACGATCGCACCATCGCGCTGGCGCTGGCGGAGTTGGGCCGCCCCGAGGAGGCTGTTGCCGCCGCGGACCAGGCTTTGAAAGCCGTGCGGAGTCCTGTCATGGTGGTCCAAATTGCTTCTGCGTATGCGATTGCGGGTAAGAACGACAAGGCGCGGTCAATGCTCGGCCAAATTGAAGCAATGGCACGCGAGCGGTACATCTGTGGCTTCAATGTCGCCTGCGTATACGCCCCGCTGGGAGATAAGGAGAAAGCCTTCGCCTGGCTGGAAAAAGCCTATCTTGCCCGTTCGGATTGACTGGACGCTGCCGGGGTGGATCCCCGGCTGGATGCAATCCGTAGCGACCCCCGCTTCGCCGATCTCCTGCGTCGCATCGGCCTCCCAGTCAGTTAGCCATCAGAGGAGACTACTTGCAGTTGCGCACGCTGCCGCTGGAGAGAGCCATGCTGGCTAAGTCCCGATTAGTTAACCGGTTGCTCCTTCCATGAGAAGGCCGGTATGAGTCAAGTGTGTTTTCTCTTTCTGTTTTCTCTTTCTGTTTGCTCTTTCCTTCCTGTGGATTCCTTGCATTCGAGCCAGGCCGCCTCTGTCGCCATCCTTCCATCCGCACTCTTGGTTGAGCGATTGTCGCTCGGTGCATGGTGGGTGTTCCCAATTCAGTAGGTGCTGCTACCTGATTATCGACCTCGGCTCCCGTCTTTCGATGGAAGCGGGGCCAGGACTTAGCCGCAGTCACCTGATCTCGGCGGTTGAGCTCGGTTGTTCGGATACCATCTCTCTTCTTTCTTGTATGCTCTTTTTCTTTCTTCCGGCCTTTTCTAATTGTCCACAGAGACATTTCGAGCCAGGATCGCCTAGCAACGACGATCGCCAACTAGGCCACCGCGCGCATCGCCTTGTGGCTATTACGCAGTGGTTCGTACACTTCTCCACTCACCCACAACCGATGCAGCAGTACCGCCAACTTTCTCGCTACCGCAACAACCGCTCGTTTCTTGGCATTTTTCCCTCCGCGCTCCGCAATTCGCAGTCCCCATCGCCGCAGATCACTATCTGCCCCAAAGGGCCCCAGAATATAGTGGGCCCCTTGCACCAACATCGTTCTCAAATAGCGGTCTCCTTCTTTGCTGATGTGCATCTGCGGCTGGCTCTGTCCGGAGTCCCTGCGCCCAGGACACAACCCGAGAAAGCAGCCGACCTCGCGACTCTTCGCGAACCGATGCGGGTCGTCTAGGGTTAGGATATACGTCAAAGCAATCTGTGTTCCTACCCCCTTCACCTGTTTGAGCAGTGCCACTTGCGGGTAGCTCTCCCGGGCCATTTTCTCCATCCGCGCGTCGTATTCCTTGATGCGCTCGTTCAGTGATTCGATTTCTTTGAATAGCGGCTCCAGAACCTCACGCAACTCCGCGGGCAATCCCACGCCCAGCTCTCGGCTCACTTGCTGCGTGCCACACTTCGGCAGCCGTTCCCCATAAGACTTCGTCAATCCTCGCGCCGCATTCACCAGCGCGGTTCGTGCGCTCACCAATTCCGCACGTGCCCGGATCACCGTCAGATGAATTTGGGCTTTCG
>DATDHE010000612.1:0-4998 GCA_036521695.1 Candidatus Acidiferrum sp.
TCTAGACAAAAGAGTTATGCCATGAAGCAACAGCCTTTTTCAATTAAGTATGAGAAATTCGGGCTAGTTGATCGCGCCAGCTCGAAAGGTGGAAGAATGCGCATCGCCAATTTGATGGCTACATTCGTTCTGGGCATTCCTCTCTTAGCTTGTCCGGCACCCGCTCGTGCGGGCGGAGCGCCGTCCGTAGGCATTGCAGTTTCCGTACGTATCGCACCGCCGGTTCTGCCGGTCTATACGCAACCTGTCTGTCCAGGTCTGGGATATCTTTGGCAGCCTGGTTACTGGGCTTATGGCGATTATGGCTACTATTGGGTTCCAGGTATTTGGGTCCAGCCACCCGGGGCAGGGCTCCTTTGGACCCCAGGTTACTGGGGCTTTGCTGGTGGGATTTATGCGTGGCAAGCCGGGTACTGGGGATCGACGGTCGGCTTCTACGGCGGCGTAGATTACGGATTCGGTTACACCGGTGCTGGTTTTTACGGCGGCTATTGGCGAGGCGGGCAGTTTTTCTACAACACGCGCGTGACCAACGTAAACAGCCGGGTCATCCACAACGTTTACACCCGCAACGTGGCTAACGAGCATGCGTCGAATCGCGTAAGCTACAACGGCGGGCCGCATGGTTTAACCGCTCGAGCGACTTCCGAGCAACTGGCCGCGGGGCGTGGGGCGCACACGCACATGACCTCCGCTCAATTGCAAAACGAGCGCGCCGCCGGTAACGATCGAAACATGCGAGCTTCAGTCAACCATGGCCGGCCTGATGTAGCGGCTTCGCGGCGCGAAGAGCTGAACGAACGGTCATCGGCGCCGCACAACGCTCCTACAACTCACAACGCGCCTGCAACTAAGGAGCGGCCAGCTCCAAGCAGTCACGAGGCTAGACCTGAATCCAAATCCGGGGCCAGTTCCGAACCCAGCCACCCTGCGCGCACTCCTGAGCGGCCGTCGGCGCCGGAACATTCCGCTAAGCCAGCGCCGTCGCATCCGAACAACGAGTCCGCGCACAACGCCGCGGCACCGGCAAAGCGCGCCACTCCGCCGGCAAACCACACCAAAACGGAAGAGCATACCAAACCTGCACCGCGCGCGACCGAGCCTCACACCGCAACGGCGCCAAAGGCAACACAGCCCAAGACAGAGAGCCGCACGGCACACGCGCAGAACTCCGCGCCAAGTCACGCGCGAAAGCCTGCCGCTCATGAGCAGCCGAAGGCGCAAGCGCATGCTGAGGCCAAGAAGCCCGCTGAGAGCAAAAAGCCGGGAAGTGCCGACCGGTAAGAGCCAACGCCTGGGGCCGAGTGGGCGTTTCCACTTCGTGTCAATCACATAGACGGTCGCGGGTAGAGGTGCATGCTCCTAAATTCCCGAATCGTTGGCCACTGGAAAGTAATGGCGTAAGTCTTCCATCTGGTAAACCGAAAAACCGTCCATGTAGGTACTGGATCGAACTTGGAAGGTTTGCGACTATCGGGCACGTCGAGGGTGCGTAACGGAAACATCGGCTTACTTTTGTGCGAAGCGAAATACAATTCCAGCACTGAAGCGAAAGTTGTTCTGCTGATTGTTGTTTCCATCATAAAATTTAGTGAGAAAGTATTCGGCCTGCACGGGGCGAATAGCGACGCGGGTGGATATCGCGACATCAACTCCTCCCCCGACCGTCATTGCATAGGCGCTCACAGAGCCAAGCGTGATACCGTCCTCCGCCCATTGACGGCCGAAGAGGGTCTGCACGAACGGGGTGATTCGCCCTCGACGCAAATTGATGCGCGGGCCGAACAGGTAGGAGACCTCATGAGTGGTTGTAAAGCCCTGCCGCGATATAGCGTAACCGGCCACCTCAGCAACCAAACCAACGCGACTATATGGATTGAAGGCGAACTGGCTACTGACGCCGTTGCCGTTTACGTTTTCTGAGGTGGGGACACCGGGGATTCTCGGATTCGCATTGTACCGGACATAGTCATAGCCTGCAGATATCTCAAACGTTGGAGTTGACTCGTACACTCTGGCGTTTTCTTGAGCAGAAGAAACCACAGCAAACGGACTAAGGGCAAGTACGACCAACAGGAGTGTCCTCATGCGAGTCTCCCTCGGAAGATTCTGCGCGGAGAGTGCCGGTTGCAGCGTTTTCGGCACTCAGGTGAGCAGTGAGACGCGCATGGCGACCGTGTCGTTGCCTGCAAATGGCAATCGTGGCCGCCTCAGGCCCAAACCGGGAAACCGGAGATGATTCTGACTTTACTGATTTTGCGTGCAAACCAGGAGTTGAACACCACAGTCGCACTTTCCGAGCTGACAGCTGCGGTACTGGACCAGGCTTGGCTCAGGCATTCGTCACGCTCAGCACATTGCCATCTGGGTCTTTAAACCACGCCACGTCCCCAAGTCCCCCCGGCAGCGTCAAGACGCCGAGTTCGTCCTGATTGAATCCTGGATAGATGTTGAATCTGACGCCCTTTTCGCGTAGAGCTCTGACGATTGCTTTAACATCCGTTACGCTGAAGCCGAGTATCGTGTGCTCGTGCGGCGTGAAATCAGCCACGAAGGACACGCGAAGCGTAATTCCACCAGTGTTGAAGAGGGCAGCGAACTTGTCCTCGTGAGCCAGCACGAGCCCGAGCGTTTCGCGATAGAACGCGGTGGCGCGGGTGCGGTCTCTCGTGCAAATCACGATGGCGGGCCTTGCAGACTCCAGGACACCCATCTGACCCTCCTTCTTCTTTTAAGCCGCAGTTTTGGACAAGGAAGCAAAAGCCGCGACGAGCACAGCTCCCACCAAAACAAAAAGCCGCGACAAGCGCGGCTCACGGATGCGACCCGAAGTACGAAGTTACAAGCCCAGTAGTAATTGTGTCAACGCAAATGCCCCAGTTCTCTTGCCCGAGTCTGGTAAACCGGATTACCGTTATGCAAGTGGGATTTTAGAACAGTTCGACAGCTTCCCTCACTTGGCTGTTTATTGCCGGTGGATTGTCAGGCTTTTCATGAGACGGAGGGCTGAATCATCCGGGCGTCTCTCTCGACGACGGCCCAACTAATGATTGGCGCGAGACTCAGGTCCTGCTCAGATTGCGAGACGCCAACGAGCCGCCCACCAGGTTGAGTTCGACCGACGGCTTATCGGGGAAGCTCAGGGTCAGCGGAGCCCTCGAAAGTCCGCACGGTATAGATTTCAGGCTAACCCCCGGTTTGAATCTTTGATCAGCGAGCTCGGGAGGGAGCCAATCAGTGCGCTGCATGTCCAGCATAGGGTTACGTGTGCGGTTCGATGCGTTCCCGAGATAGGGGAATAAGTCCGCGATCCAGCCCGTGGCCATTTCAGTTGCATAGGCCCGCTGCGGCTTGTAAATGGCCTGCCAAAACGAGAGGTCGGGAGCGCCGTTCGCAGTGGCGATGAACTCATCGAGAATCGGTGCCAGGCGAGACGTCCACCACTCGAGACCGAATGTTGCAAGCAGTTCGATGCGATCACGGATGCGCTGCCAGTCACTGGGAGTGCCCTCTAAAGTAATCGTGGGAATGCCACAAATGCACATCGCGATGTATTGGAAGTAGCGCTGGTAGGCATCCATCAGCGCCACTTCGTTGGCGGTTCGTATATTAGGAGTGGTGGTAGAGAAATCGCAAAGCAAGGTCTCACAGAGGACAGGATCGGAGTTGTCTCGAATCTGCGCGGAGAACTGCGAGACGAGTTGCGGCCAAGCCGCTGGTTCGAGAGAATCGGTCCGGACGCAAAGGACTTTCTTGCCTTCATGCCTCACGATGCGGCCGCGCAGGTCCTCCGCATACTTGTTCACGTGATGGGCGAAGCCCTGCACAATGGTGAGCCAGATACAGTCCGGGCTGAGGGCGAGCGGACGATGACCGCTGAATGCCAAGTGAACCGCTTCGATGAGCGGGTTGAGGAATTCGTGTTGGTCCAGCCCATGCTGCTTGGTGAAAAAGCCCTCCGGTGCGACAGAGGGTGAAGTTTGCTCGGGGAGGATTAACACTGAGGTGCCGCCACGGATTTCAAAGTTCTCGAGAAGGGTGGTAAGCGGGAGTCCTCTCTCAGAACGCTCGACCTTATCGACGGAAAATGAGATGCCAGTCGCTCGAGAGCGACATGGCAATAGCTCGGCGAGGACAGGCTTGCCTTTGCGGTCGGCGCCGCTTTGCATTACAGCTGTCTTGTCGCTGGGCGCGTAGTTCAACCGCAAAGAGGCTGCTGTGGGTTTCCGCAGCTTATCGAAAAGGGATTGGAAATGGTCGAGCATGTGTCACTGCTCCGTTTGCGTTCTGACTCGCCGAGCCACCAATACAACATCGATAGGAATCGAGTTCCGAGAGTCAAAGCACTATACACCCAGTCCTTCGGCAGCTCACAGTACCTATGGCGAGCAGGGGCTGATGAACGAGAGCATGGAACAGTTGAGCTTGGCATTCAAGTACAAGGCCAATGTGATATCGGGGGAAACGCTGCCTGACCCGCTGAAAGATGTTTCGTTTCGTAAGTTTTCGCATGACAAACGATTCGTTGATGCAGTGCGTGATATGCAGAGCCAATAGGCATTCGAAAGTCAGAACGACCACCCTGGCCAGCAAGTCAGTCTCATGATTAACTTATCGGGACTTACTTAATTCAAGGACCGGTGTAGGTCGGCGAGTCGGTGTCGTGAGCTGGTGACATGACGACCTATTCTCAAGTATTTCGAGAAGTTTGATTATCGCCCCAAGGGTAGCCGCTTGCGGGCATCTTTAAGAAGATATCCACTGCCGCAAGGAATGCTGCTGCCGCCATAAGGGCTTTTACGGGTTCAATTGCGGTAGCCGCAAACGCTGAAATTAGAAATTGGATTAAACCAAGGCAGATAACTGCGGCCCAGCCAACTACTAAAAGGCGCTCCTTGCCCTGGGCAATCAGGTAAAGCCCGACCCCACCGCAGAGCAGGCCTGCGTAGAACGCCAGATTAACTCCCGCTACGACCCAGGCTGGCAGAGCAATATGCC
>DATDHE010000613.1:0-4327 GCA_036521695.1 Candidatus Acidiferrum sp.
CCGATGGTGTACCTGATGTATCCGGCAAACATTCCGAATCTTCCCGGGCATAGCTGGGCGAATGGTGTGGCCATGGCCACGCCCATCGCTCACAAAGGCTCAACCGCAGGCGCCAAGGTGCAAGCCTTGACCGCTCTTGACTTTTTTCTTCAACCGCAACTTGTGCAGGAAGCATGGGATTATTTTCGGAATGTCCAGACGAAAGACATTCATTACGAGACATTTCTCAGCCCCGATGACAAACCAGCCATCGAGATGAATAAAGAAAAAATGGAGAAGTTCGCGCCCCAATTGAAAAAATATTATTACGATTCTGCGCGCTACAAGACTTATCTCGAACAACTGGGGATTCAGTATCCAACGGTAAAGACTAATCCATAGTTTTTATGCTTGGATGCAGCTGGTATCAGTGCTCTGGCAACCTTGGATCAGACGCGGACCCTACTGCGCCTTGGTGATCCGCGGCGCGCAGCGTCCCACCTGCATCGCGGAAAAAGGAGCGGTGTCCCGTGCGGCCATAGGTCAACGGCGTTGCGGCGAGCTCAAACTTCCCCGGCGCTCCCAGACCGCTGGCGCCCACAATGACGTAGCGGAACGAATATCCATTTCTCATACCCGCGGCTAGATCAGATTCCACGAGTCCAGCGGCTTCCGCGTTAGCGGGACCATGCAGCGGAGGCCCTAGACTTGAGAGAGAGTTAGGCAGCCGGGCGTACTTAAGGCGGAAGGCTTCGACGGCTTCGGCGATATCCTTAATCGATTCGATGGCGGTTTGCTCGTTTTTGTCCGCTTCCGCGGAGTCCCATTCCAATTCCAAAGAAGGCAAATCGAGAAGAACCACGCCGAGCGAGAGGATCTTCCACTCGCCGTTCTCGCGCACCAGACCCATGGTGACCTGGATGGCGCTGGCGTCTGTAGTATCCGTCGCGTCGCGCAAGTTCACCGGCATAAACGCCACATTGTCGCGAGTGTCGGCGCCGCCGATTTGGATTTCCGCGGCACCCGCAGGAGTGTCGCAGCGAACGATGGGACGGCCGGAGGGGTTGCTGGTCGCGGAGGGTTTGCCCGCCTCGTTGAGCAGCACGAATCGTTTCATAAATGCTACGCGGGCTGCCGGCGCCATGCGGGAGAACGATTCTTTGTTGCGCGCCGTGAGGTAACGTTCAAAGTCGTTCTGGCTTTGCGAACAGGCCGCCATCAGGACATCGCGCAGCGCGGCGGATGGTCCGTTTGCCGAGGCGGCTTGTATAACGGAACTTGAGCTGGACTCTTGAGCTGAGACGGCATTCGTCAGCGGCAGAAACGCAGCAGCCAGAACAAGCGCCGGCACAGTTACGATGTTTCTGGGAACATTCACATCAGTCCTTTGCGGTGCTCAGAATGGCGGCCAGATTTTGCGTAAATGCGGATCGAGGCATCACTTCGTCGCAACCTGCTGCTTGCGCCTGCACCGCTAGATCGCGTTGCACATGAGAAAGAAACCCAATGACTCTCAGGTCTTTTTGCGCCGCGCGCACGCGTTCGATCGCTGCGAGCGGTTGGCTGCGCGAGTTCAAATCCACGATGACCAGCTTTGGCGCTGGTTCCAGCAAGCCGAGCAGCGCGTCGCCGTTTGTGGCCACTTTCAACTCGAGGCCCAGATGTTTCGCCGTCTCTAGGACCTTCATTTGAAAAAACAAGTCGTCCATCAGTGCCACGATTCTTCCCATGCCAGCGACTCCTCCGCGCCTGTTACTCATTATGCGCCACTTCAACTTTTCGCGGCCTTTTCGAGTAAGATGCATGCATCGCTTGGGAGGTCCCCCCATGCAGCAAGGTGTAGCCCGAACCACCGAGCCGGCGGTCACCGGATCCATCCAGCCTGCTCTGTTGCTCCTTGAAAAGACGCCGTTTCTGCTCGAAACGATGCTTCGTGATTTGCCCGAAGATCTACTTCGCTGGAAACCTGCGCCGGAGCGCTGGTCGATTGCGGAAGTGATCGGGCATCTTGCTGATATTGAACTGATCTATGCCGACCGGACGCGGCGCATCGTTACGGAAGACACGCCAACTCTGCAGAAGTACGATCCTACTCAGACCGTTGTCAGCGGTGATTACGTTCGCGGCTCAGCCACCGAAAACCTCGCGTTTTTCACGAGGACGCGGCGCTCCACCGTAATTCTCTTGAGAAGTATCCCTGCCGATTCCGCCGAACGCGAAGCGACGCACTCCGAACTCGGCACCATCACGCTCCATCAAATGCTCAGCGAGTGGGCTTCGCACGACCTCGGGCATCTCCGGCAAATCGCGGAGCTTTATCGCGCGCGAGCGTTTCACCCCTATGCCGGTCCGTTTCAAAAATATTCCAATCCGAAACCGTGAAGGCCCATCCGGAAGATGCGCGCTTGGCCGCCGCGGGCCCGCGTGAAGTGACCCTCTACACGCGGCCGGGCTGCCATCTTTGCGAAGAAGCTAAGAAGGCCATCACGCCCCTGCTGCGCGAATTCGGCGCCGTGCTGCGTGAGGTAAATATCGATAGGGAGGCGGTTCTCGAAGAACGTTACGGGCTGGATATTCCCGTGATTTTCATCGGCGCGCGCAAAGCCGCCAAGCACCGCGTGGACATCGAGCAATTCCGGCGTCGGCTGCGGGAAGCACGATGACGAAGGGGTCCAAATATCTTCCTCATCGCGACGGGCTTTGCAGTTCTTGGTCTGGCCATAGTCATCGCGTTCGAGGTCCACAGGCTCAATTCAGTGCAGATAAATCTCACCCATCAGCAGGCGCGAGAGATGCTGAACCGTGAGTTGCCCATTGACACGGAAAAATGGCGAGTGAAGCAGTTTCAGGACTCGAAGGCTTGGCCTTACTCGACAGCGGTTCCTCAATGCAATCCATGAATTGTGACGCGTCCCACAACTTCCTTATTCAGACAGATATCCAAATCAAGTTTTTGTTCGATTCTAAAGGGAAATTGGTTTCTTACGACCTACAGGACTTGCATACGGGACCTTGAGGTTGCCGAGACCAATTCCTAATGTTCGCCACCTGGCTCATGAGCGCCAACGGTTTTGTCAGGCACGTCGCCCGCGCGGCCTTTGACGCGATCGTAGACGCTGATTTGGCTCACCGAGCCGAGCGCTTCGTTGTAGAAAGTCGGCACACCCAGCGCGGTACGCAGTTCTTCGTTGAACTTTCGCAAATTCTCGAGATGCGATGCCAACGCAGGCAGCTTCAATCCATCGTCGGTCAGCAGAAATTTCTGGTAGCCTGCATCCCAAAGCCTGGTGAAGCGGCCCTTGAGCATGATCGTCGGCGGCACCGTCATCTGGTAGAGGTCGTCCGTGCCCTTGCGGAACTCCGCGCCGCAGCCGTATTTTTCCACGCGCACAACGCCCCGTGTGCTGCCGACGGCAAAGCCAAGCGCCGCCAAGCTTTCAATTTGCTTTCCTGTGAACCGCTGTTCGACATTCCACATAGGGCTCTTAGCCTAGTAAATGCCGGGAGTTCTGTAAAGCGCACTGCCGTTAGTCATCGCTGAGAAGCGGTCTTCCGGTGATGGTCCTAATGTGATCGAGAGAGAGACCTCAGGTTTTGGCTGGAGACCAAGAGCGTTCCCAAATGCGCCACAGCGAGACGTCGCCGAGGTCTAGCTTGTTCCACCACAAATCCAGCATCTCTTGATTGAGGCGCAGAATGCCGTCGCGCGTGACTCCCGACGGAGGTGGAAGAAGTGTCGCCAGCCTGTCGTAGACAAGTCCGCGCTCCGATTCGTCAACGCGAGCGAGAAGATGCCACACGGTGAGCGCGTCGCGCTGGCGAGCCTCCGCAAGTATTTTGCTGAGCTCGGCGCTCCGCTCTTCCTGCGTGCTCGATGAAAAGTCAAACCTGGACAATGCCTCGCGAAACGACGCGGAAGCATCGTCAAAATACGGAGTGCCTGGTCCCACTTTCGGCCTCGTGGCACAAACCGCGCCCGCGGGGATGAAGGCTTCTCGTCCATCCAGCTTAAAACCAACCCAGCCAAGTTTCGTTCGGAGAAGTCCTGCGCCCGAATCGTCCACGTGCAACGTGTAAGAACAGCCCAGGTCCACGGCGATGGCGGAAGGCGTGTCCACCGTAAACTCGCCCGGCAAAGCCCAGATGTAAGCGTGAATCGTTCCGCGATCGAGCGCCAGTCGATTGTGTCCGTTGCCCCCGGCGACTGAACGCAAACGCGTGTTTGGCTCGACGTTCACCGTTCCAATATCGGCGATGGAAATGTTGGCCTTGGAATGGCTGTCAGTGACAAGCGTTTGGCCGGCACTAAGCCTGGAGGTACCTACAATTCTTTCGAAGGCACCTGATT
>DATDHE010000614.1:0-3292 GCA_036521695.1 Candidatus Acidiferrum sp.
GTGGATTGTTGGTGAGGAATTTCGGTTGGTCGTGGGAGAACACAGATGGCAGCCTGGAGAAATTTCTCGGCGGGGATCCGCGGGATCTTCGGCAAGCGCAAGGTTGAGCAGGAACTGGATGAAGACCTGCGCGATTTTCTGGACAAATCCATCACTGAAAAAATGCGCTCGGGAATGACGCGCGAAGAAGCTCATCGCGCGGCGCGGATGGAAATGGGCGGCGTGGAAGCCGTGAAGGAAAATGTGCGTTCCGTAGGCTGGGAGACGCATCTCGAAACTCTATGGAACGATTTGCGCTTCGGCGCGAGGTTGCTGCGCTTCCATCCGGTGTTCGCAGGGGCGGCCATTCTTTCACTGGCGCTCGGTATCGGCGCGAATACCGCCATTTTTCAACTCCTCGATGCCCTCCGGCTACGCACCTTGCCGGTAAAAAATCCTCAGGAGCTTGTAAGCGTACGTATCGATCAGCGCCACGGAATGAGCGGCAGAACCGGCGGACGCTATCCCGAGCTCACGTATGCCATGTGGGAACAAATCCGCGGGCAACAGCAGGGGTTGTCCGGCATATTTGCATTTAGTCCCACTAAATTCAACATTGCACCTTCCGGCGAGGTTCATAACGTGCAGGCGCTGTGGGTAAGCGGAGAGTTTTTCGAGACGCTGGGTGTCGAACCCGCGCTCGGGCGCCTTCTCACTCTCGCGGATGATAAACCAAGCTGCGCTTCCTCTGGCGTCGTGATCAGCAATTCCTTCTGGCAGCATGAATATGGCGGCGACCGGACAGTTGTCGGGCGCTCTCTCAAAATCGACCGGCATCCCTTCCAAATCATTGGCGTTACTCCCGCAGGGTTCTATGGCGTGGAGATGGGCCGGTATTTCGACATTGCCGCTCCTCTTTGCGCGGAACCGCTCGTGGATGGCACCGAAGATGCGATGCTGCCGAAACGCGACGGCTGGTGGCTCGCCGTCATGGGCCGCCTAAATCCAGGATGGACAACAGAACGAGCTTCGGCGCAACTCCGGACAATATCCCCCGGCCTCTTTGAGATAACACTACCTCCCGATTTCAATCCAGAGCAAGCGAAGCGATACCTGGCCTATAGACTCGGCGCCTTCCCCGCAGATACCGGCGTTTCCGATCTTCGAGACGATTACAAAAACCCGCTCTGGCTGATGCTCGGCCTTGCGGCGTTGGTGCTGATTATCGCTTCGGCAAATCTTGCGAACCTGCTGCTGGCCCGGGCGAGCGCCCGTGAAAAAGAAATGGGAATGCGTATGGCGGTCGGTGCCAGCCGGTGGCGATTGATCCGGCAGTTGTTCGCGGAGAGCCTGCTTCTCGCCGGCATCGGCGCCTTTCTCGGAGCCCTGCTAGCCCGCAGTTTGAGTCAGGTACTTGTGGCGTCGTTGAGCACGCAGAGCAATCCCTTGTTTGTCGATCTGGGAACAGACTGGCGCGTGCTGGGCTTTACAATTTCATTGACCTTCCTCACGTGCATCCTTTTCGGCCTGGCTCCGGCGCTTCGAGCAACAAATGTCACGCCCAGCCTGGTGCTGAAGGAGAGCGGAAGGGGAACGACGGATGGCCGCTCGCGATTTGGCTTACGCCGTATTCTCGTGGTGTCGCAGATTGCGCTTTCGCTCACACTGCTCGTTGGCGCGCTGCTCTTCGCCCGGAGCCTCGGTAAACTTGCCAGCGTGGATGCCGGTTTCCAGCGAGATGGCATCCTTGCCGCCGACATCGATTTCACAAATTTGAACCTCCCACTTGACCAGCGGATTTCTCTTGCCAAGGAGCTCCTCGACCGCGTGCGGGCAATCCCTGGCGTTGATTCGGCCGCGATAACGAGGATATTGCCGCTGAGCGGCGACGGGGAGGCTCATGATATTCTTCTCGGAGTTTCAGGCCCACCCCAGGAGGACAGTGCCGTTGCAGCATTCCATAGGGTGAGCCCGGCCTTCTTCCGCACGCTGCGAACGCCAGTCATTGCGGGGCGCGACTTCGACGAGCACGATGTTGCAGGCTCGCCGCTGGTGGCGATCGTCAATGAATCCTTCGCCCGAAAATTCATCAAAAAAGGCAACATTGTCGGCACTCTATTGCGAGTACGTCGCATGAGTACAATCTTCGGCCCGTACCAGATTGTCGGCTTGGTTAAGAACACGAAGTACGCGGACTTGCGCGAAACGGCCCAGGAAATCATGTACACGCCAGTGGCGCAACTCGATCGACCCGATGCGGACGCACAGATTTTGATTAGATCGAATGCGCCGCTCACTGCTCTGATTTCCTCGGTGAAGAGTATCGCAAGCGGCGCGAATCCAAATATGGACGTCAGCTTTCTCGTCTTTCACCAGATGATTGAAGAAGGATTGCTGCGGGACCGCTTGATGGCGCGGCTCTCGGGATTTTTTGGCGGGCTGGCCGTTCTTTTGGCGGTGATAGGATTGTATGGCGTGATTTCTTACACGGTAGCGCGACGAAGAAATGAGATTGGGATTCGGATGTCGCTCGGGGCGGAGCGGCGTTCTATTATCGCTCTCGTCTTGCGCGAATCTTTTTGGCTGCTTTCGATCGGATTGACGGTCGGCGTAGTTCTGGCTCTCGCGGTTTCGAGCGCTGCGTCTTCCCTGCTCTTCGGTTTAAAAGCCCATGACACCGCAACGCTGATCATGGCAACGGTTATCCTCGCTGTGATCGCGCTAGCGGCAAGCTACATTCCGGCGCTTCGCGCTTCCAAGCTTGACCCGCTGGAGGCTCTTCGGCACGAGTAGATTTGCGGGATGAGAAGACGAAACGGAGCAAGGAAGAAACAAGAAAATAGATAACGCAGAGAGGCCGGGGCAGGCGCCGTACGTTGAGATTCGCAGAGAAAGCAAGCGCTCTGTGCAGCGCCAGATAATCGTCAATTCTAAGGATCTTTTTTCGCCGTATTGCTATGCGCTGCACCATGCGATGCTCGCAAGCACAAAGCCAAGCTGGAAAGTGGCGCGCAAGAATCTGCTCTGACCAGCGTTCCGTTTCGCTCTCGCCGAACCTAGCCGAACTTTCGCAGCTGAGCACATCTGAGCCGGTTAAGTGCTTTGGAATCAGTCGAGGTTAGGGAAAGGTCTTCACCACAAAACAGCCTCCTACCGTGCGGTTGGCACCTCGATTTCGTAGCTCTGTTTTTGCCCGACCAGGCGTGGTGGCGGCTGGCTCGGCAGCTGCAATTTCAGTTTCTCGATCAGCAGCTTGGTGTCGAGAGAAGGCTGTGTGTAGCGCGGCAGAATCAACCATCGTTGATCGACCGTA
>DATDHE010000615.1:0-5708 GCA_036521695.1 Candidatus Acidiferrum sp.
AGAAAAGCCTGGCGGTTTTGTCCGATGCGAACCTGATTTTGCGCAAAGGGGAAATGGTCGCCATCGTCGCGCCCTCCGGTGCGGGGAAGAGCACTCTTTTGCATCTGCTGGCCGCGCTAGACACGCCAACAAGCGGTGCAGTATACTTTGCGGATAAACCCATTGAAACGAATGATGATGACGCGGCGCTTGCAGAATTTCGAAACCGCGCGGTGGGTTTTCTCTGGCAGCGTCATCAGTTGTTGCCTGATTTTACGGCTGCAGAAAATGTAGCTATGCCGCTGTTCTTGCGCGGCGAAGATTTCATTTCTGCGCTGGGGATGGCGCGGAAGTGGCTTGCGGAGGTTGGCCTCGAAAATCGGGCTGATCACCGCGCAGGGGAACTCTCCGGAGGGGAACAGCAGCGCGTCGCAATTGCCCGGGCGCTCGTCACTGGGCCGTCCGTGCTGCTGGCAGATGAACCTACCGGAGATTTGGACGAGCAGAATGCTTGGGCTGTGTTTGAGTTACTGGAACGGCTGCACCGCACGCATGGGTTGACGTCGCTGATCGCGACGCACAACTTGGCTCTTGCTGCGCGATGCGACCGGATACTCGGACTTGAACACGGCGTTCTGCAAACTCGCGGGGCTGCGGCTCCAGCGAGCGGGGCCCCAGGGGGAGAAGCGAGCTAACGTGTTCGAACGCTACACAGAAAAAGCGCGTCGCGTCATTTTTTTCGCACGGTACGAAGCCAGCCAGTACGGCAGCCCGTACATCGAGACCGAGCATTTGCTGCTCGGCTTGATGCGCGAGGATAAAGCGCTGGCCAACCGTTTCTTGCGGCAGCAAGGATCGATCGAGTCGATCCGCAAAGAGATTGAGGCGCGCATCACGATTCGCGAGCGCATTTCGACCTCGGTCGAAGTGCCGCTTAGCGCGGAGTGCAAGCGCATCCTGAACATGTCGGCGGAAGAAGCCGAACGGCTCGGGCACAAGCATGTAGGGACGGAGCATCTGCTGCTCGGGATCCTGCGGGAAGAAAAGTGCTTTGGCGCGGAGATTTTGATGGAGCGCGGGCTCCGGCTCTCCACGCTACGCGAAGAATTGGCGCGTACATCGGGCGAGAAGACGACCGCGGCCCGGCCGAAGGAAACTTCGCTGCTCGCGGAATTCAGCCGCGACCTCACGCAGGCAGCTAGCGAAGGCTCGCTAGACCCACTCGTTGGGCGCGAGGGTGAAGTCGAGCGCGTGATCCAGATTCTCTGCCGTCGGACGAAGAACAATCCAGTGCTCATCGGCGAACCGGGCGTTGGGAAAACAGCCATTGTCGAAGGGCTGGCGCAGCGCATTTCCGATGGCGACGTCCCGCCGTTCCTTGCGGACAAACGCATTCTTTCGCTAGACCTTTCCTTAATCGTCGCTGGAACAAAATACCGCGGACAATTCGAAGAGCGGCTCAAGACCATCATGAAAGAATTGATGGAGAGCCAGAACTCGATCGTGTTTATCGACGAATTGCACACGCTGGTGGGCGCAGGTTCCGCGGAAGGTTCGCTGGATGCCGCGAACATACTGAAGCCGGCTCTTTCGCGCGGCGAAATTCAATGCATCGGTGCAACAACCCCCGGTGAGTATCGCAAATCGGTGGAAAAAGACCGTTCGCTCGAGCGCCGCTTCCAATCCGTCAAGGTTCCCGCTCCCAACGAAGAAGAAGCCGTTCAAGTCATCCAGGGCGTGCGCGAACGCTACGAAAAGTTTCATGCCGTCAGCTACACGGATGAAGCGTTGCGCTATTCCGTTTATCTTTCCAATCGCTACATTCCGGACCGTTTTCTTCCCGACAAAGCTATCGACCTGATTGATGAAGCTGGTGCGCGCGTCAAGCTCCGCCAAGCCACAGTCCCAGAAGAAGTTGGCGAAGTGCAGAAGCGCGTGAAGTTCATAACCCATCGCATGGAAACGGCCATCGCCAATCACGAATTCGAAAAGGCGCGTTTCTATTCCGAGGAAGAGCGCAAGGAAAAAGAAAACCTGCGCACGCTTCGCGAACGCTACAAGCTGGATGATGCCTCGACAGGTATCGTGTCCCGCGAGGATATAGAAGAAGTGGTCTCGCGCTGGACCGGCATCGGCGTCACCTCCATTAAAGAAGACGAGCAGCAGAAACTCCTGCGCATCGAGCCGGAGCTGCACAAGCGGGTCATCAGCCAGGACAAAGCCATAACCGCCCTGGCCCGCGCCATTCGCCGCAGCCGCGCCGGCCTCAAGTCTCCGCTGCGTCCCGTCGGCTGCTTCTTCTTCCTTGGCCCCACGGGCGTCGGAAAGACCGAAGTCGCGCGGCGCCTTGCGGAATTCTTGTTCGGTTCGGAGAAGTCGTTGGTACGCTTCGATATGTCGGAGTTCATGGAAAAGCACTCCGTTTCGAAGCTCATCGGCGCGCCTCCGGGGTACGTGGGCTACGAAGAAGGCGGGCAGTTGACGGAGCGTGTCCGCCGGACGCCTTACTCGGTCATCCTCTTGGATGAAATCGAGAAGGCGCATCCGGACGTGTTCAACATCTTGCTGCAAGTGTTCGAAGACGGGCAATTGACGGATGGTCTCGGCAACACCGTGGATTTTCGCAACACCATCATTATCATGACTTCCAATCTAGGCGCGCGGCACTTGCAAAAGCGCACCTCCATCGGATTCCAGTCTGGTGCTGATGAGGCAAGTCAGAAGTCCATCGAAGAAATGGTGATGAACGAAGTAAAAAGGGCGTTCAATCCGGAGTTCCTCAACCGGTTGGACGAAGTCATCATCTTCAATGCTCTCAGCGACGAAGATTTGCGCCGCATCATTGATTTGCTCGTGGGCCAGCTGAATGACACGCTGATCCACCGGCAGGTGCAGATCGTGCTATCGCCGGAAGCACGCCAGTGGATCCTCGAGAAAACGTGTGCGGACCGTAACTATGGGGCACGGCCGCTGCGCAGGGCTCTTCAGAAGTACGTCGAAGATCCGCTCTCGGAAGCTCTCATCCAGGGAGGTATCCAGAGGCCGGCGACGCTGCAAATTTATGTCGCGGGAGAAGCTTTGGCCTTCCGTCCTGTGGTCGAGGCAACCCCGGTTATCCACTAGCGAATCTGACACAACGCACGGATGATCTCGACCAGGTCGGGGTCAGCTTAACGACCGGCCCACACCGAGTCCGGCGGGAGAATAACAAATTGTGTTTTGGGGGCGCGGCCTTGACGACCTCAATGGCCGCTTATAGGAGAGTCTGTTTGCCGTTTGGAGTTTTGGCGTTTCGGGTCACCTGGATCGCAGCGTTCTTTCTGTCTTTCGCGTCCAGCTCACCAGCAGCAACGCAAAAATACCTCCTCGCGGGACCGTCTGCATCCGCGGACGCAGGATGGTTGTCTCTACCCTCTGACTCAGTTTCCCTCAAAGCCGAATCCGTTACAACCGCCGACCCGCAAGCTGCCCAACAAGGCGCACAGCAGGCCGCGAACGGCCAGCCGGCAGCCGTAATCGAGCACATCGAATTCCTCGGTAATCGCAGAATCCGCACCGACACCCTCAAAGCCCGCATCTTCAGTCGCGAAGGCGATCCCTACAATGAAGAGACGCTTCGCAGGGATTTCCAGGCGCTCTGGAATACGCAGTTTTTTGAGGACGTAAAGCTGCAAGTCGAAGATTCTTCCGACCGACCGGACGGCAAGATTATCATTTTCAATGTCAAGGAGCGCCCGCAAATCCGGCGCATCCGCTACGAAGGCAATAAATCGATTTCGGAATCAGATATTCTCGACCGCTTCAAGGAGCGCAAAGTCGGGCTCTCCGTGGAAAGCCCGTTCGACCCCACGAAAATCAAAAAAGCAGAAGTGGTGTTGAAGGAATTGGAGGGAGAACACGGCCACCAGTTTGCGACAGTGACTCCGCAATACGAACGCATTGCCTCGAGCAACGCCGTCATACTCGTCTTCAAAATTGACGAAGGCCCCAAGGTAAAAGTCGGCACCATCAAATTTACCGGCAATCACTCTTTCAGCGACCGCAAGCTCCTACGGGCCATGAAGCACGATCGCCCCTATGGAATTCCGCTGTATTTCTTCGATATCCCCGTAATGGCCAAGACCTATGACCGCGAAAAACTCAACGAGGACCTCGAAGTGGGCATCCGCGGCCTCTACCAGGACAACGGTTTCTTCCGTGTCGTGGTCGCTCCCAACGGCCCCATTTTGCAAAATGTGGATGTACAACACGGAGGAGTCCCGGTTCCCGGTCTGAGGCCAAAGACCGGAAAGGCCGTCAACATCACCATTCCCATCGAGGAAGGCGAACAGTACCGGATGGGAACGCTAAAAATCGTCAGCTCGGACCCGGACAAAGCCTTGTCGCTCAAGGTAGAGCCGCTGAAGGCGTTGTTCCCGCTGAAGGATGGCGATGTTTTCAATGTGGACAAACTCCGAAAAGCCATCAAGAACTATGGAGATGCTTACGGCCAATACGGCTTCATCGATTTCACGGCAGAGCCGGATTTTGACATTGACGACGCTACCAAAAAAATTAACCTCACTCTCCGCTTCGACGAGCAAAAGCAATATTACGTCCGCCGCATCAACTTCAGCGGCAACACCACCACGCGCGACAAAGTGATCCGCCGTGAGCTGCTCATCGACGAAGGCCAGCTCTTCAACAAGCGCTATTGGGACATCAGTATTCTTCGCCTCAACCAGCTCAATTATTTCGACAAAATCGAAGCAGACAAGGCTGTCGAGCTACAGAAGAACAGCAAAGACGGCACTGTCGACATCAACCTCAAGCTGAAGGAAAAGGGCAAACAGTCCATCGGTCTGCAAGGCGGCGTTAGCGGTCTCGCCGGCGGTTTTATCGGCCTCACCTATCAGACTAACAATTTCCTCGGCTTGGGTGAGACTCTCACTTTCTCTGCGCAATTTGGTCAAATC
Organism: Candidatus Acidiferrum sp.; assembly: GCA_036521695.1. Lineage (GTDB taxonomy): Bacteria > Acidobacteriota > Terriglobia > Acidiferrales > UBA7541 > Acidiferrum. Next base: position 4,935 of record DATDHE010000615.1, read on the forward strand.
CAGCGCACCTTCCAATTCGGCTTCACTCAGCCCTATCTTTTCGATCGTCCCATCTCCACCGGTTTTACGCTCTTTTCCAGCAAGTACAATTTTAACCAGGCCAAGCAGGAGGCGCTGATCACCGGCCAGCAAGTCAGCGTCAATCCTCAATACGTCCAGAATTACGATCAGAACAGCACGGGGTTCACGACCTACGCGAGCTACCCGATGAAGCGGTTTTCTTTCGCCAGGGTGGGTATCAGCTACGGTCTGACGCGCACGAACATCACGGCGTTCAATGCGGCCTCCAGTCTCTTATTCGAGCAATTGCAATTCCGTGCCATCGCCGGGCCTAGCGCGCTGAACGGCATCATCTCGAGCAGCATTACGCCTTCGATTACCTACAACACCATCGATAATCCGATCAACGCGACCAAAGGCAAGAGCTTTTTCTATTCCGTGTCGCTGACCGGCGGTCCTCTGGGCGGCAACGTAAAAACCATTGCCAATGTCTTCGACGTGAAGTATTTCCACCCCGTCTACCATCGCCGCAATGCCATTGGCCTGCACTTCAGCACTGCCTATATCACCGGTTACGGCGGAGGCGAAGTGCCTCCCTTCAACCGTTATTATATGGGCGGCGAAAACGATCTTCGCGGATTTGATATTCGCTCTATCTCTCCCGTGGTTTTCATTCCCGTAGTGACATCGCAAACGATGTACTACCGCGATCCCACTTCCGCCGGGGCTTTGCGATCCTTCGGCCTTCCTGTCCTGGTTTACACCGCTACTTTG
>DATDHE010000616.1:0-5117 GCA_036521695.1 Candidatus Acidiferrum sp.
GAAAAAAAAACGCTGCTGCGATCCATGAGGAAGTGGCGCGAGAAGTAAACCGATTCCTCGGCCTTGTTTTTGCACAACGCCATAAGGACGGTCGGACCGATCTGGAAGCCGTGGAGTCGGCCTGGCGAACCGCTCTGCACCAAGCGGGGGCCGCCTGCTTAGCCGAACTGCTGAAGTTCGAGGCCCCGGCGGCCGAGCAGCGCCAGTTGCCGTGTGCGTGTGGCCATCACGCTCAATACCAGGAACTCCGCTGCAAACCCGTTCTGACGATCGTCGGCCCGGTACGCGTCTCCCGTCCCTACTATTTGTGTGCGTCCTGCGGCGTCGGCCAGTTTCCGGTGGATGCCGAACTGGATATCGAGAACACGGAGTTTTCTCCCGGAGTGCGCCGCATGCACGCCTTGGTGGGCCAGGAGGTGCCCTTCGATCACGGCCGCGAACAGATGAAAGTTCTGGCCGGCCTGGAGGTGACCACCAAATCGGTGGAGCGCACAGCGGAGACCATCGGAGCCGATATCGCTCAGCGCGAACAAGCCGAGATCCAAAAAGTCCTGCAGTTGGACCTGCCCGTCGTTGCCGGCGAGCCGATTTCCTTCCTGTATGTACAAATGGATGGGACGGGAGTTCCGGTGGTGAAGAAAGAGACAGTCGGTCGGCAGGGCAAGACCGAAGGTCAACCCGCCCATACTCGGGAAGCCAAGCTGGGATGCGTGTTCACCCAGACGACGTGGGATAAGGAAGGCTATCCAATCCGCGATCCCGATTCCACCACCTACACCGGGGCCATCGAGAGTGCGCAAGAGTTTGGCCGTCGAATCTATGGGGAAGCCTGGGGACGCGGCTGGAGCCGCGCACTCAAGAAGGTCGTGATCGGCGACGGCGCCGAATGGATTTGGAATCTTGTGGCCCTGCATTTTTCCGAGGCCATTCAGATTGTCGATCTCTACCACGCCCGCCAACATCTTTGGGAGGTCGCGCGCAAGCTGTACCCGAATGACGAAGGAAAGCAAAAAGCCTGGATGAAGATCCACCCAGAAGCGTCTTCTGGATCGCGGGAAAATCGAAAAACTGGTTGGCGCACTCCGTTCCATCGAATCCGACAACCCCGAACTAATAGAGAAGATTTGCATCGAGGCAGACTATTTTGACCGGAACGCGAAGCGCATGCGCTACCCCAAGTTTCGCCGCCAACACTTATTTGTTGGCTCGGGTGTCATCGAAGCCGGATGCAAGACGGTGATCGCTTCCCGTCTCAAAAGCTCAGGAATGTTCTGGACCGTTCGAGGAGCCAACGCCATCCTGGCTCTCCGCTGCTGCCATCTGAATGGCGAGTTTGAAGATTACTGGGAGGGACGCAGGGCGGCGGCTTAACTTCCACTTGTAAGTCGCGCACCCCCAGGCCGAGGCGACGTTCCACGCAGCGGCAGAATCGCGCGGCTGTTCCAATTTGAGACGCTGCTGCGTTATATACTGATGTGGTTCTGCAAGGCTTCGCAGAAATCTGAAATTTACGTCGGAGAGACCGCAAATGATGCTCGATTGGAATGAATATCACAAAGAGCTGGGCGCCAGAATAGGTGAACTCGCCAAGCTCAGCCCGGACACCGTCCGTGGATATCAAACGCTAAGCGCCGCTAATTCCAAGAACGGCAAGCTCGACGAGAAGACTCGCCAACTCATCTCGCTTGCTGTCGCCGTCACAACTCACTGTGACGGTTGTATCACCGTGCATTCGGAGGCCGCCCTCAAGGCTGGCGCGACCAGGGAAGAGATCGCGGAAGCGTTGGGCGTCGCCGTCGCCATGAATGCTGGCGCTGCCCTGGTCTACTCGACGCGCGTGCTGGATGCCGTCGCGGCAAAACCCGCGAAAGAGGCGCACGGATAGAAACGATGGCGCAGCCTGCTTCGGCATTTGTAGCGTGGCACGCTGCGCCACGAGGAGTCTGGCCGGGCGCTGCGCTGGCGCCCTGCGAGATTTCTTAAAACATATTCCAGAGGAACTGGTTGTAAACCTCGTGATGGTATTGCACCTCGGGCGCCTTCACAAACGTGCCCAAAAGCCGCGAACAACGATCGGCCGAAGCCTGTTTCAGATCCGCATAACGGCTCTTCACATCCTCGCCGAGCAGTTTGGTCGTCCATTCTGATTTCTTGAAATCCTCGAGCGCGGTGTAGATATTGTCCGGCAGATAGCGCTCCGCTTGCCGCAGGTTCTTGATCTTGGCCGTCTCTCCATCCAGGCCCGTCTTGAAAATCGAGTACATAACCAGGTATGGATTCGCGTCCGGCGCAACCGAGCGCACCTCGACGCGCATGCTCTTTTCATTCCCGATGGGGATTCGAATCATTGAGCCGCGATCGACGGGTGAAGCCTTAATCTGATTCGGAGCTTCAAAATGCGGATCCAGGCGTCGATACGCATTGACGCTGGGATTGAGCAGCAAGCAGTTGTCGTTGCCATGTGTCAAAATGCGGTCCACAAACGCCCAGCCCATCTTGCTGAGCTTTTCGTCGCCCTTGGGATCCCAGAAAAGGTTTTTGCTATCTTCGCTGATGGAAACATTCGTGTGCATGCCGTTGCCATTCACGCCTACGACCGGCTTGGGCAAAAAGCACGCAGTCGATCCCATGTGTGTCGCTACCTGGCGGCAAATCAATTTGTAGAGCTGGATTTGGTCCGCAGCCTGCACCACTTCGCCGTAGCCGTAATTGATTTCGAACTGCGAAGGCGCGACTTCTGGATGATCCTTCTCGTTCTGAAAGCCCATGGCCCGTTGCACTTCCGCCGTCGTGTCGATGAACGAGCGCAGCGGGTCACCGGGAAGGGAATGGTAGTAGCCGCCCGTATTGACATACTCAAATCTTCCCGTCTCGTGATAGTGGCGCTCCGCATTCTCTCCTTTGAAAAGGAATCCTTCGATCTCGTTTGCCGCATTGAGCGTGTAGCCTTCTTTCTTGTGCAGCGCCCCGGCAAACCCTTTCAGCACTCCACGAATGTCTGCGCTGTACGGAGACCCGTCCTTGTCGATGACCTCGCCGAACACCAGCACTTTCCCGGAGCCGAAAACATCCGCCGGCCCCCAGTAAAACGCGCCCCAGTCCATCGACAGGCGCAAGTCGCTCTCCCGCTGTGCCGTGAAGCCGCGAATCGAGGAGCCATCAAACGTCAAGTTGTCCCAGCTCTTGATGAGGAATTTCTTGTCGTAGTCGAGCATGTGCAACCGACCTTCGAGGTCGCTGAAGAGCACCGTCACGGCCTTGATGCGCTTTTCGTCCGTCAGGTACTTGATCCGCTCCTCCTGAATTTTGTGCGAGGCAGTACGGTTCTTGCGCTGCTCTTTCGCCTTTAGGTTCAGTTCTTCGAGTTCGTCGTAGGAAAGAGTCAGGAAATTACGCAGTTCGTTCGACATGAATCTCCTCGAAATAGGATGAAATAGAGTATTGCGGAGAAAATTGGGGTGTACAGGCGTTGTCCATCGGACCGTAGGTTATCGCGGCGGTCTGGCGAGCGTCAAATCGAAAAATCACTTCGCGGCATCGAAAAAATGAATCAAGGGCCGGACAATTTGTCCGGTTGTAGCACGTAAAACTTCGCTAGTCGTAATACTCCTGCCCGAGGTGCGTAATCAAATCTTCGCCCATCATCCAGCGCAGCGTGTTTTTCAGCTTCATCGATTGTATAAACAAGTCGTGCTCGGGATAGAGATCCGGCGCGGTCATGGGCGACTTGAAATAGAAGCTCAGCCACTCTTGGATACCCTTCATACCGGCGCGCTGCGCAAGGTCCAGGAAAAGGACTAGATCCAGAACGATGGGCGCCGCAAGGATGGAGTCTCGGCAAAGGAAATCCACTTTGATCTGCATGGGGTAGCCAAGCCACCCAAAAATATCAATATTGTCCCAGCCTTCTTTGTTGTCGCCGCGCGGCGGGTAGTAGTTGATCCGCACCTTGTGATGCATCTTGCCGTAAAGCATCGGATAAAGCTGCGGTTGAAGAATATATTCAAGCACGCTGAGTTTGGACTCTTCCTTAGTCTTGAAGGAGCCGGGATCCTCAAGGACTTCGCCGTCGCGGTTCCCGAGAATATTTGTGGAGAACCATCCGTCGAGGCCCAGCATGCGCGCCTTAAATCCAGGAGCCAGAATAGTTTTCATCAGCGTCTGGCCAGTCTTGAAGTCTTTGCCGCAAATAGGAACGCTGTGTTCCTGTGCCAGTTGTTGAATCGCCGGAATATCCACGGTGAGGTTCGGCGCGCCATTGGCAAACGGAACGCCGCTTGTGACCGAAGCCCAAGCGTAGAGCATTGAGGGCGCAATCGCCGGATGATTGGACTTCATACCTTCGACGAATTTTGCAGGCGTCGAATGCACGTCTTCCGGCGTGACGAACACTTCCGTCGAGCCGCACCAGCAAGTGACCATGCGCGAAACACGCTTGGCTTTGCGGAAATTCTCTATGTCTTCTTTGATCTTCAGCGCCAACTCGTATTTGTTCTTCGCCTTCTTGATGTTCGGCCCGTCAAGCCTCTTCACATACTCGTGGTCGAACGCGGCCTTCATGGGCTTGATGCCGGAAAGGAACGTTTTTACCTTCGCGAGATCCTGTGGATTCAAAACGCCGGCGTTCGCCGCCGATTCGTAGGCATTGTCGCGAAAAATGTCCCATCCGCCGAAAACAATATCGTCCAGATCACCGAGCGGCACAAATTTCTTGATCAACGGCGAGCGCCCCTCGGTGCGTTTCCCGAGCCGGATCGTTCCAAGTTGGGTCAACGAACCGATCGGCTGAGACTTGCTTTTGCGGACCAATTCCACACCGGCCATGAAAGTAGTGCTGACGGCGCCCATGCCAGGAGTAAGGATTCCGAGTTTCCCCTTCGGCGGCGCAATTTTCCCAGGCTTTTCCATGCAACTCCCCGTTCAAAAAGATTTGCAAACAATAACGCCGGAAGCAGATGCTAATCCGCTGCCCAGACAAACCAGTAATGATGAGCGAAGAAGCCAGGTTTTGCAAATCGGAGCCTCGCGTGGAAGCGCGCTCGCAGCAACTTGGCGCCGCGCCAAAGCGTCTAGCACATAGTTGAACCGTGGGATTCAAGCTCCAACTAATACGAACC
>DATDHE010000617.1:0-27950 GCA_036521695.1 Candidatus Acidiferrum sp.
TGTTACGTATCTAAATGCCAGGGGCAACCATCAGTTCTATTCGAATTTCATCAATGCGCCGCCGGTTACCCCGGGGCAGCCTGTTCCTCCTCCGCCGAGCCAGATTGAGTATGCATTCCAGTCGGAAGGCGTTTTCAAACAGAATCAACTGATCGTAAACAGCAGCGTGCGCCTTCCGACGCCGCACGGACCCATCAAGGACCTTTCGCTCTTTGGCTACTACACGTTGAATTATGCGAACAGCGATACCTCCGGAGCGAACTTCTTTCCCTCCATTCCGAGCGATCCTAGTGCGGATTACGGACGAGCCTCATTTGATATTCGCCAGCGTATTTTTTTCGGAGGCACGATTGGAGTCCCGTACGGTTTCCGGCTTAGTCCATTCCTGATTGCCAGCTCGGGGATTCCGTTTAATATCACGACAGGCCAGGATGTCTACGGAGACGCGCAATTCAATGCGCGCCCCGCGTTCGCCACCTGTGGCACCGGTGCTCCTGCCGGTGTAATTCAGACCGCCTTCGGATGTTTCAATGCGCTTCCTCAACCAGGGGAGACGCCCATTCCCATCAACTACGCGAATGGGCCGGGGCGATTCGTGTTCAACCTGCGTTTGAGCAAGACGTTTGGATTTGGGCAGAAGAAAGAGGCTGTCGCGACGGGCGGCGGGCCCGGCGGCGGCACCTTTGGACGGGGACCGGGCGGGCATCCAGGGGGAGGGGGACACGGCGGTGGCGGCGGTGGGATGTTCGGCGGGGGCGGTTCTTCGAACAATCGCTACAATCTGACGTTCAGCGTAAGCGCGCGAAACGTATTCAACAACGTGAATTATGGAACGCCGATTGGGAATTTGAGCTCGCCGCTATTTGGCGAAGCGAACTCGCTCGCGGGGCAGCCCTATGCTTCTTCGACAGCGAATCGCCGGATCGACTTGCAGGTCCAGTTCACTTTCTAACCGCTGCGAGCATTTTAGGGTGCGACGGGGGATTGACGCGGAGTTTGCCCGGAAGAATCGATGAAATGGCGCAAAAAGAAGATTCTGGACGCGGGTGTGGAAGCGAGGCGAGCTGCCCGCAATTCCGGAATTGCCCCCGCGGCCACCCGGATCATCGCCGATAAGCGGAGGCATCCCGCCAAGCACAAGAAAAAGTGGCTCGAAAAAGAAGCCGAGTAGGGCCCAAGATCGTTTCCTTCTGATTAGGTCCGGACCGGACCTAGTTCTTTGAACCTCATCCAGGTTTGTGGGCAGGGACGGATTCTTCCGGGCGGAATAGCGCGGCCGGGACGGTTTGTTTGCGCTCGGCCAGAGTGGCAGCGATTGATTCCAAATCCTTTTTATCAAAACCCATACAACTGATTTTTACGGTCCCATCCGTCTCGATGAGAAAGATTGTTGGGACATTGGTGAGGCCGTAGGCGTTCGAAGCGGGGTAGCCGTTTTGCTTTTCATCCAGCAGCATCGGAAATGTAATCCCGAATTCTTTGGCAAAGTCCTTCGTTGCGCGGGCGTCGTCCTGCGAGATGCCGAGGGACGTTACGCCGTCGCCGCCATAGCGCTTATACATGCGTTCGAGAAATGGGAATGTGAATTGGCAGACAGGGCATGAAACTTTAAAGAACGCAGCCATCACGGGCCCCTGTTGCAGCAGTGCTTGCAGTGAATACCCTGTTCCGTCCGGCGCCTTGAGGGAAAATCCCGGCGCCATATTTCCTGCCACGATGTGCGTCATCTCTTTGTTTGCTCCCAGCCAACGCAAAGCGCGCTGCAAAATTGTCATTTCAAAATTGTAACGCAGTCTTCACTTGCGCAGAAAAAAGAAGCGCTCTTGGAATGAATGCCCCTACGAATTAATGGCCCCTGTCTTGCGGCGTAGTCCATTCCGGCTTGTCCGCGGCCGTCATCCGGATTGTACGCCAGCGCTCCGTCGGTTCTCTTCTGGGCCAGCATGTTCGCGGCGCTTGAAAGTTCGCTGACCCCTCTGGTAAGTGCTTTGGCTGCGATGGCCGAGCCGACAAGTACGATTGCGGAGAAAATGGCAACAAGAGACAGCCGCGTGCGGCGCTCAAGTTCGCTGGCTCCAGCAGCGGGCAGTGCCGCTCCAACGGCGAGGCCCATCACGAGGCCGCCGATGTGCGCAGCGTTACTGATTCCCGGAAGCGCTCCAAACGCCAGATTGTAAGCAATGAATGTGCCCAGGCTCCCCAGCATTTTTTTGTTGATTGTCAGGTGGGACGGAGTCTTCTTCAAATAAACGTAGGAAACGAGCACGCCGGCCATTCCAAAAATCGCGCCGGACGCTCCTGCGCTCGCCCCCATCGGATGCCAATATACGCTCGCAATGCTGGAAAAAGTTCCGCTCACGAAATAAGCTAGCAAGTAAGAAGCGCGTCCCATCAACTGTTCGGCAGCGCGGCCCAAATTCCACAGGCACCACATGTTGAGACCGATGTGAACAATACCGAAGTGCACAAACATGCTGGTGAGCAAGCGCCACCATTGCCCGTTGAACGTGAGGCTACCGACGTTCGCTCCGAACGCAATCGCCTGCTGCGGCGATGGAAGCAAGGGCGATACTCCGCGCAGCACCATAATGACGAACACCAGCACGTTCAATCCAATAATTCCTGTGGTGATAGGGAAGGAAGGCACAACGAGAGCCCGTCCAGAAGTTGGGACCCCACCGCGCGCCATATGCGCCAGGCGCTGTTCGCATTCCGGACAGTTGAGTGAAGCTATTGAACCTCCGAAATTGCGATCAAACTCTCTTCCGCACTGCGGGCAGCGTTGGATAGGCATAAAAAATAATAGCAGTTTTTACGAAATGGCCGCGTGCTCCCAAGAATAGTGACGGAAACCAGGATCAGTGGATTTGCTTGGTTTTGCGCTGCATGTAATCCATCAACAAGTATTGGCCTAGCGTGTAGGGCGTGGTGAAATAGGCCTTTCCGCGGCACATTTCCGTGATTTTCTGCACGAAATGAACGAGGCTGTAATCGCTCGCGAGCATGAAGGTGTTGATCATGATGCCCGCGCGCTTGCATTTGTTGACCTCTTCAAGGGTCTGGCCGACGACGAAGGGATCCAGCCCGAATGCATTCTTATATATGCGTCCGTCTTCTAGCGTAAGGGCGGAAGGCTTCCCGTCCGTGATCATAATAATCTGGCGCATATCTTTTTTCTGCCGAAGCAAAATGCGCTGTGCCATGCGCAAGCCTTCACGCGTGTTGGTGTAATACGGCCCAACCTGCACGCGCGCGAGTTCGCCAAGAGGAACCTCTTCGGCGCTGTCGTGAAAGAGAACAAGGCTCAAAGTGTCACCTGGATACTGCGTTCGAATAAGATGAGAGAGCGCCATGGCGACGCGCTTCGCCGGGGTAAACCGATCTTCGCCGTAGAGAATCATGCTGTGGCTGCAATCGAGAAGAACGACCGTGGCGCAAGAGCTGTGATACTCGCACTGGTGAACCATCAGGTCGGAATAAGCCATGTCGATAGGAACTTTTGCGCCTTGCCGGCGCACCGCGTTGAAAAGTGTTTCGCTGACATCGAGATTCATCGTGTCGCCAAATTCATACGGACGCGAGATGCCGCCGGACTCGATGCCCGTCGAAAGGTCGCGCGTGTCGTGCCGGCCGAAGCTGCTGCGGCCGAGCGAGCCGAGAAGATCCTGCAAAGTTTTGAAGCCGAGAAAGTCGATGGTTTTATCTGTAATTTCGAATCGTGCATCCGGTGGCTTTTCGTGCGGCAGGCCAAGCTGGCCGCGGGCCGAAGTTTGCGGCGGCGGCGTTACTTGCGGCGGTTGCTGCGGATGAATGAAACCTTCCTGCGCAAGCCGCTCCATTAGCTTGTCGAGGAGATCTTTGACGGCCTGATTGTTTTGCGCTTCGGGATTTTGCAACATTTCGCGCAGTTCTTCGCTCATGGCATCTTCGGGGAGCAGGTCGCCTTCTTGCAGGGCGCGAAGGATGGCCTCGCGAAGAGCTTCCATCGAGCGCTCCGAGTCCATTTGCGAGACGCCGTAAAACTGCGACTCGAAGCCGCTTTGCAGAAAAAAATCGCCCATGCGCTTGACGAGTTCTTCGAGATCGACGGCATCGGCTGGTTCGCCGACGTATTTTCCGTAGCGAATGAATTTCATAGCTGGCGTTCCCTGCGCGTTCTCGTCATAGAAACCAGATCCCTGGTCACAATGGTTCTCCGAATGACGACCCTTCATCGAGTCGTCAATTAAACTGGCGCCGCGGCGGCCGTCCCGCATTCTCGCGCTGCTCCGGCTGCTGTTTGGGTTTGTCCGCATAAAAGCCGCGTTCTTCGCTGCGCCCGATTCTGCGGTGGGCCCACAGTCCTTCGAGGATCATTTCCGCGGCTGACGCTGCTGCGCCAGCATCTTTGCGGTCTTGGACGCCAAGCCGCCCGATATGTTCCATCAATCCTTGTATTTTCGAGAGCTGGTGGTAGCGATCGGAAGTGGTTGCGAGTTCGGGAAGCTTTAATTCGCCGCCGATCTCAAACCATTGAATGACTGATTGAAAATTCACTTCGGCGAAATGTTTGCTGAAGACGCGCCCGACTGCGGTCCGAATTAGTTCACGAGCGATAGTGTCAGCGCCTTTGAGCTCACCTTCGTATTCGAGTTCGAGTTTGCCTGTAATAGCGGGAAGAGAGGAATAAACATCGGCGATCCGCGCGACGGAGGACTTTTCGCCGGTGCGTGCGGCGCGATGCTCGGCGCTGCTTACCAGACTTTCGAGAGTGGTGATCGGCAGGCGCTGGCTGACGCCGGAACGCCGGTCGACGCGCTTATCCTCACGGGCCTGAAAAGCAATCTCCTCCACCACGTTGCGTAGATAGACGGGAACTTCGACCTTACGCACGGAATCGCGAGCGACCCAGGATTCCTGCGCGGTGATGGCCATGCCTTCTTCAAGCGTGGAGGGATAGTGGGTGCGAATTTCCGCGCCAATACGATCCTTGAGCGGAGTGATGATTTTCCCGCGGGCGGTGTAATCCTCAGGATTCGCCGTGAAAACGATGAGCACGTCAAGTGGCAGTCGCAGCGGGTAACCCTTAATCTGAATGTCGCCCTCTTGCATGATGTTAAAGAGACCAACCTGGATTTTCCCCGCGAGGTCGGGCAGTTCGTTAATGGCGAAGATGCCGCGATTGGCGCGAGGCAGTAATCCGTAATGAATGGTCAATTCATCAGAAAGATCGCGGCCGCCACGAGCGGCGCGGATGGGATCAACGTCGCCGATGATGTCGGCCATGGTCACATCGGGAGTAGCTAGCTTTTCCACGTAGCGGAAGTCGCGTGGCATCCAGGCGATCGGCGTATTGTCGCCTTCGGCGGCCACTTTCTCGCGGCACGCTCGGCAAATGGGACGCAGCGGGTCATCGTTGATTTCGCAGCCGACGACCACGGGAATCTCTGCGTCGAGGAACTGGGCCAAGCCGCGAAGGATGCGGCTCTTGGCTTGCCCACGAAGCCCAAGAAGAATGAAGTTGTGACGAGATAGCAGAGCGATAATGATTTGCGGGATCACGGTGTCTTCGTAGCCGTGCACGCCGGGGAAAAGCGGCTCGTTCATTTCGATCATGCGCATGAGGTTCTGGCGCATCTCGTTTTTCACCGAGCGTGAGATGGTGCGTGCGTCGAAGTCCGGGATGCGCTTGAGCTCGCCCAGTGTCCGCGGTTTCGGATGTGCAGAAGATAGTAGAGACGCGCTTGCCGTCATGAGGCCTCGTTCCGCGCCCCGCTATACGGGGACGCACACAATGCTAATCCAACCTGTGCTAATTCAATCCGTGTCCATTGCCACCGGCACGCTGGCGCAGAACGCTTGTTTTCTGTAGATGCGGCGCCCACGCGCGGAGATACCCAACGAGGCGTTCCTGCCGTTCCGATTCCGACCGTAGCTCCAGGATTTGCTGCTTCAACAGCAAATCCATCGGCAGAGTCCCCGCGATAACGAACGAGAGTTGGGCGGACTGGTCGCTACCAGCGTTCTTCGGATAGTCCTCAAAGATCAGAGTGTGGCAGGTTTCATAAAGTTCGAGAAGCTCCCGCCGCATCGATGGGTTGGCAGCCGCGTCGCGATCTTCTAGATAATCTACGTGCCCCTCGGCGAGGGGATTCACCTCGAAGAACTCGATGACCCGGAAGCGCTCGCGCCCCACTGTCAAAATGTCCATCGTTTCATCCTCGTCGCGCTTAGCGACCTCGATGATCTCCGCAGTACAACCCACCCGAGCAACACCCTTGGGAAGCGCCAAGAGAACGCCGAACTCAGACTTCTCCTTCAAACAGCGGTCCACCATTTCCAGATACCGCGGCTCGAAGATGTGCAGGGGAAGGTCTGCGCCGGGGAGAAGAACGACGTTTAGTGGAAAGAGCGGAATGCGATCAGGCCGCATTGTTCCTGGTCAAATCATACCAGACGGCAGGGAAGTGTGCTGTGGAGGAGCGGCGGCGTACGGGTTCTCGGGCAGTAACCCATAGATTGTCTACCGAGGACGATTTTCGGCCCCGATAGCGACTTTCCTGCATAGTGTGCGTCTAAGCGTAGGAGAAATGCTCTTGCAGTAGATCATCTATGGGAGCATAGGACGGCGGCATGGCAAAACGAGGCGCACCTCCCTTACAGGCGGACTTACTTCAGGGCACGCTGGACCTGCTGATCTTGCAGACGCTCGTCCTTGGGGCGGCGCATGGGCATACCATCGCGCACGTCATCGAGCATCGCTCGGACGCGGTCCTGCAAGTCGAACATGGCTCGCTCTATCCGGCGCTTCATCGACTCGAGGACCGCAGCTGGATCGCCTCGTTTTGGGGGACCTCCGAAAACAACCGCAAGGCACGCTACTACCGGCTTACCGCCGTGGGCCATTGGCAGTTGGCTCAGCAAACCAGCCGCTGGGAGCAATTAGTGGGCGCTATCAACCGGGTCCTGCGCCCGGCGAAGGAGTAGCGCGATGGGGTGGAGGCGATTTTTCCGCCGCGAGCGCTGGGATGAAGAGCGAGAGCGCGAACTGCAAACCTATCTCGAGATCGAGACTGACGAAAACATTACCAGAGGCATGACGCCAGAAGAGGCGCGGTATGCCGCGAGGCGAAAGCTGGGCAATCCTAGCCAAATCCGAGAGGAGATTTACCGCATGAACAGCCTCACCTTCATCGAGTCGCTTTGGCAGGACATGCGCTGCGGCTTGCGGATGCTGCGAAAGAACGCCGGTTTTGCAGTGGTCGCCGTGTTGACGCTCGCGCTTGGCATTGGCGCTAACACTGCGATTTTTTCCGTGATTCACGCTGTACTGTTGAACCCGCTTCCTTATGACGATCCTGACCGCATCGTCGTCGTCGTTGAGAGCAATCCGAGCAAAGGGTTTCCGCAATTCTCAGTTTCGCCGCCGAACTACGTGGACTGGAAGAAGGATTCTACAGCCTTCGAGAACATGGCATCCATCGCCCGAGGCGATTTCAACTACACCGGAGGCGCGGAACCGGAACGATTGAGGGGGGCGCGCGTAGCGTCGTCGTTTTTTGCGGTGATGGGGGTTACGCCGGCGACGGGACGGACGTTTTTGCCGGAAGACGATGTCGTGGGCAAAGCGAACGTGGTCGTACTGAGCTATGGTTTGTGGACGCGGCACTTCGGGAACGATCCGCAGGTTGTCGGAAAATCTCTAACGCTCGATGGCCAATCGTATCGCGTCGTGGGGGTGATGCGAAACGGCTTCCAGTTTCCGCGCGGTGTGGATTTGTGGCTGCCTTCGGAGTTTGATGCGGACGAGCTGAGCCCAGGTGCCAGGGGCGCGCACTATTTGCGGGTGATGGCGCGGTTACGGCCGGGCGTGAGTATGGAAAAGGCACAGGCTGAAATGGCTGCAATTTCGAAGCGGCTCGAGCAGCAATATCCGCGGACGAACACCGGGTGGAGTTCCAAACTGCTGTCGTTGAATGAGGCGACTGTCGGAAACGTGCGGCCGACGCTTCTGGTTTTGTTTGGGGCAGTTGGATTTCTGTTGTTGATTGCGTGCGCCAATGTTGCGAATCTTCTTCTTGCGCGAGCGACGGCGCGGCAACGGGAAATTGCGATTCGTTTTTCGCTTGGTGCAAGCAGGCTGCGTATTGCTCGACAGTTGCTGACAGAAAGCGTTCTGCTGAGCGGGATTGCCACGGGGATCGGACTGTTGTTGGCCGAGTGGGCTATTCGAGCGCTGCGAACTTTGCCTCCCTCCAATCTCCCGCGTGCGGCGAGTATTGGTTTGGATTTACCGGTGCTTGCTTATGCCGCTGGAGCGGCGGTTTTGACCGGGCTGCTATTTGGTTTTGCACCCGCGCTACAGATCACACGGGGCGTGCCCGCCGAGACTCTGAAGGAAGGCGGAAGAGCGTCCAGCGCGGGCCGCCATGGGGTGCGTAGCGCGCTCGTGGTTTTGGAGTCGACACTGGCGCTCGTGCTTTTGGTTGGGTCGGGCCTGCTTCTAAAGAGTTTTCTCCGGCTGCAAACGGTTGATCCGGGCTTTCAGTATAAGAACGTCGTGACCGCGGATATTTCGCTGCCACGCTCGAAGTACTCGACGGATGCGCAAAAGATTCAGTTCTTTGATGAGTTGCTCCAGCGGATTCAATCGGTGCAAGGTGTCAGAGCAGTGGCGGCAGCCAGCGGCAATCCGATGGAGGGATCGAACCTCTCGTTTGCGTTTATGACGAAAGATCTGCAAGCCCTTTCGCCAGCGGAGCAGCCTTCCGCTGGCTATTACGTTATCAGTCCGAATTACTTTCATACGTTGGGAATCCCACTTTTGGTTGGAAGATATTTCACCAAGGAGGATTCTGCTGACACTCCCCGCGTGGCCATCATCAGCCAGGCGGTCGCACACCAATTTCTCCACGATAAGAATCCCATCGGGCAGACGATCAACATCGGGATCGGCGCGCCCGGCGGAGCACCCATATGGCGCGAAATTGTGGGCGTCGTCGGTGATGTAAAGGACGATGGTCTCGGCGAGGCAGCGACTATGACCGTCTACGAGCCCTATACGCAGATGGGTTGGGATGACATGAATCTGTTCCTGCGTTCCGGTTCCGATACCTCGCAAGTGGCTGCGACGCTGCGGAGCCAAGTGGCATCCGTGGACAAAGACCAGCCAGTGGGGGATATCTCCACTGGAGAGCAATTGATGGCGCAAGCCGTCGCGCAGCCGCAACTTCGCACGATGCTGCTCAGTCTGTTTGCAGGACTGGCCCTGGTGCTGGCTAGTCTAGGCATCTACGGAGTGATGTCCAATACGGTTGCGCAGCGAACACACGAAATCGGCGTCCGCATGGCGCTGGGAGCCGGACAGTCCAGTGTGTTGCGGCTGGTGTTAAGCAATGGAATGCGACTCACACTGCTTGGCATCGCGCTGGGCACCGCGGGTGCATTCGCGCTAACCCGGCTGATGAAGGGTTTTCTCTTTCATGTCACACCAACTGATCCGGCAACGTTTGTCGAAGTGGCGCTGTTTCTATTTTTAGTGGCGCTGCTGGCAAGTTACATTCCGGCGCGCCGCGCAGCGCGAGTCGATCCTGTGGTTGCGCTCCGCTACGAATAACGCAACGCCGGATTTGAAGTGGGGTTTTTCTAGCGGCCTCGAAAATCGTCCGTTTAACCAGAAGTTTCAGATGCGCGCCGTCAGGAAAGCTCGCCGAGGAGCGTTTCCATTTCGGAACGGGCGTGCTGGTCGCCTTTTTTCTCCGCTGCGACGATACCGTTCGAAAGAACTTGGCGGGCCTCTTCGTTGCGCGACTCGCGGGCCAAAAGCTGTCCATACATTAAATAGGCCGGGATGTAATCGCCGTTACGCTCCATGAGGATGCGAAAGTGGCCATCGGCGGCGCTCGGGTCTCCGCTGTTCATGCACTCCATCGCCAGACCGTAGCGGGAGAAGGCGTCGTCCGGCTTTTTAGTGACGAACTCTTCGAGCATCTGCCGGCGGGTTTTCTTTTGGTCGGGCATGGTGTGCTCCCGTATTATACGGGGAAAGAGACTGCGTCCCAAAGCAGCCGAAGAACGGGGAACAAATGAAGCGCAAGCAGCTGGTGAAGAGTGAAATGAGCGGGGAAGTGGCGTTAAAAGGCAAGCCCGTCAGCGCATCGCGGTCGGAGATGACGGAAATCGTGTTGCCTGCGCAGACGAACCCTTTGGGGAAGCTGCTCGGCGGCCAGGTGATGCATTTGGTGGACATGGTAGCGGCGATGGCGGCGCACCGGCATTCAAACAGTTATGTGGTGACGGCATCGGTGGACTACATCGATTTTCGCAACCCGGTGAATTTGGGCGAGATCGTTAATCTGAAATCGCAAGTAAACCGCGTATTCCGGACATCGATGGAAGTTGGCGTCGAGGTCTATTCGGAAAACGCGATGACGGAAGAGCGGAAACACACGACGTCGGCGTATGTCACGTTTGTGGCCATCGATGAGCACACCAGACTTCCCAAGCCTGTAGCGCCACTGATCTTGAAGACTGCCGAGGAGAGACAACGCTTCCGAGAGGCAGCGAAACGGCGTAGAGTGCGGCTCGCGCTGCGTTTCGGGAAAAGACACATCGTCAGCTAACGTTTCGCTGAGCCTCTCAGGTGACGTTGCCGGACCAAAGGATAGGAGTCGTGGGCCAACCGCTGCCGCCGGCTGGCTCTTCGGTGATGGCGATGGCTTTCGTGTTGTCCATGGACTCGGGCGGGGCGGAAACGTAAAGCATCAGTTTTCCGTTGGCATCGGGGCGCACCATCGCCGAAGGCATGGGCGGCGCGCCTTCCTTCTTTGGAATGAACCATACCTGCAACACGTGATTGGCGCTGGGCATCGGAACTTTTTCGCCCATGATGCATACGCCGAGTTGGGAATGCCATTTGGCTTCCAGCGTTTCGGGGTGTGCGTGTTCCCCCCAAAGAGCAATTTTATGGGAGGTGGGATCCATCATGATGGCGGCTTCGCGCTTGGCATCGGCGAGTTGTTCTTCGATTTTTTGTCGTTCGATATTTAGCGCGGCGGCGCGTTCGTTGGCCTCGCGAATTTCGCCTACAAGTCGGCGCGTGTTCCACGCGGAGTAAATCGAAAAGACCAGTAGCGCGGCTACGCCTGCCCAAAGCCAGAAAGGAATGACGCTCTTGCCGGGGATGACGTGCGGCTTTGCTTGGGATTGCGCTTCGGCGCGGACCGCTTGCATCAGGCGGCCTTTGAGCATGTCCGACGGGGCCGCTTCCGGAGCCGTGTAGGCGAGTTGGCAGACCAGCCAGCGTGCTTCTTCGACGGCTTTGGCGCAGTCGGCGCAACCAGTCGCGAGATGCGCATCAAGCGCGGCGCGTTCTTCAGGATCGAGCGCACCGAGAGCGTAGCCTTCGATCAGCTCACGGAATTGGTCGCAGTTCTTCACGTTGTAGCCTGCAATCCTTCTTTCAGGCGAAGCAAACCGTTTCTTATCCAGCTTTTTACTGTGCCGAGCGGTTCTTTCAAGGCTGCCGCAATCTCCGAATGACTCAGGCCTTCAAAATAGGCCAGCTCGATGGCCTTTTTCTGCTGCGGTGTGAGCGAGCCCATCAAGGCGCGGACGCGTTCGGCGCGGCGTTTTTCGTCGAGTGCCTTTTCGTAGTCGGGAGCAACGACGACGCTGGGCAGTTCTTCAGGTTGATCTTCACGCCGGCGCTGGCGTTCGCTCTTCAGACGAAGGTGATCAAGGGCGCGGTTGCGCGCCATGGTGCACAGCCAGGGAACAAAAGGACCGCGTGCCGCGTCGTACTGATCCGCGTTGCGCCAGAGTTGCAGGAAGACGTCCTGAACGACCTCTTCGGAGGTCGAAGCCTGCTGGAGAATGCGCAAGACGAGACCGTAAACTAGGCGCGAGTGGCGGTCGTAGAGCTGTTCAAAGGCGCTCACGTCTTTGTGAAGAAGGCGCGACAGCAGCGTCGCGTCAAGCGACACTTGGCGGGGACCGCTGCTTGTGAAAGCCGCCAGGAACACGAGTGTCGGCTTCTTCCTCTCCTCAAAGACCATACGGCGGAAACGGCAGTTCGGATGACCGTCGTGGTCAGCCAGAGCTTGCGGAAACACTACTTCGAATTTGGTCGGCCACAGCGAGGGCTTGTTCGATGCAGGCGCCGATGGCTGGTCCGCGGAGATAGTTTCCCACAAGCTTTAGGTTTAGAAGAGCAGAAGATTCTCGTTCGAGATTGGCGATCCGCGCGGTGTGGCCGATGTTGTATTGGGGCAGAGCTCGCCGGTAGGCCTCGACGCTGGTGAAGGAAGGCTGGTTGTGGATGGAGAGGATTGGTGCAATTTCTCGATGAACGATGGCGCTTATCTCTTCGGCGGAGAGCACTGTGGCTTGAGGATCTGTCGCGCCGCCAATAAATCCTGTCAGCAGAACGTAGCCTTGAGGGGCGCGATTGGGAAAGAGCGACGAATTCCAGACGGTTCCGAGCGTGCGCAGGCCTTGGGAGCGGGGGATGAGAAATCCAAATCCATCCAGTGAGTGTCCTACATCCTGCTTTTGGTATCCAAGCGAGACCACTGCAATGGGAGCGTATTCAATTTCAGCGAACGGGGCTGCAACTGCTGGCGGGAGAAGTTTTGCAGCAACATAGGTTGGTGCGGCGAAAACGAGACGGTCCGCGACCATCGTCTCGGTGCCAGACATTGTCTCGACATCCACTGCAAACGTCTCGCGTGATTGCGGCATTCCCTCGCCGCCTTGCTGAATGGCGGTTACTTCTACTCCACAGCGCAGGGCCGGTCCGAGATCTGCGGCAAGCGCTTTGACGAGCGTTTCATTTCCATCGCGAAAGCTTTGCAGAGTTGGCCGTTGTTTTGGGCCGGGTTTTGATTTTGCGCCGCGCAACATTCCGCGAATGGTGCTGCCTGCGGATCGTTCGGCCTCGAAAAGTTGAGGGAAGGCCGCGCGGAGGCTTAGTTTTTCCGGGTCGCCAGCGTAGATGCCGGAAACGAAGGGGCCAACAAGTTTGTCGAGGAGTTCGGCGGAAAACTTGCGACGCGTGAAGGTGGCGACGGATTCGTCTATGTAGGGTGGAGCGCTGCGCCCGGTTGCGTCGCGGAGGACGCTCCACTTTGTGCCCACACTGAAAAGGGAAGAGGCGAGGAAGGCGGGCGCGCTGAGAGGCGCTGGTTTTAAGTGGCCGTTGATCAGCAGGAATCTGGGTGCATGGCGAGGGGCTTTCAGCAATTCGTTTTCGATGCCGAGGTCGCGGCAGAGATCCAGGAGCTGAGGCGTGCCGCTGAAACTTTGCGGGCCTAGTTCGAGTAGAAAGCCGTTGCGGAGCTCGGAGTGGATTACGCCGCCGGGGCGGTTGGCAAATTCGACGATTTGGGCGTCGATTCCGGACTTGCGCAAATAGTAGGCGCAGACCAGGCCAGAGATTCCGGCGCCGACGATGAGGACTGGGACGTGAGTGGTCATGGAATGCGGCAGCCATCGTACCATTTTGAATTCCTGATCCGAGTCCCGAGTGGCAGTTGACAGCCGACAGCCCGCAGGTTGTGGTGGTCGAGGGTTCGAGAGTTCAGAGTTTAAAAGTTGATCGCAAGTGAAGGTCGTTCTTGGAAGAATGGCCGTACGGGCAACTCGCATAGGTCGAGACCCTCCCTCCTGGTCTTTGTTGCTGTTGCATATAAAGGACTTAGCATTCCTGCAAGTCTTGTAGAATCAGTAGGATCTGTAGTTGTGGGCGGTTGGATAAGGGTTGATTCTAAAGCGCATGCGGACGTGGGCCGTACAGCGTTGGGCGGATAGACCGTGGTTGAGGATCGGGTTGATTTTAAACAGCGTTCACAGAGATCACTGAGAAAGACGGGACACCGCACTCCCGGTGTTTTTTGTAAGAGTAGCAAACACGGGAGTTATGCTTTACGTGGCTTGCAAGAGGACCTTCGGGCCCTCAGCATAGGGACCAGTTCTACAGAACTCGCCATCGCCCTTCTACGCTGCCCGCGGCCTTCATTCGTACAGAACAGGTTGAGTGGACTCTCTACTGCTCGGCGAGAACCTCCATCGGGGATATCTGCGCGGCGCGTAGAGATGGCAGCAGGCAAGCGACGAGAGACACCACCCCCATCACAGACATAGCACCAGCGAGGATCGCCAGGTTAAAAGGAGGCACATGGAAAAGCACCGCCTGCATGGCTTGGCCCATCAGCCACGCTCCGATGAGGCCCAGTGCAGTTCCGCCAGCGAGAAGGCGCAAGGAGAGATAAAGAAACTGGCTGCGGATTTGCCCCGGCTGTGCCCCCAAGGCCATGCGCACGCCGATTTCGCGGCGACGCTGTGCTACAGCGGAGCTCAACACACCGTAAGTGCCGACGGCTGTGAGCAATAGAGCTATGCACGAGAAGAGACCAGCCAGCAGCGCGGGCGAACGACGCGCGACAAGGCTATCGGCGATGCGCGTGTCCATTGAGCGGAGGTCGTTGACCGGTATGTCGGGGTCGATTTGACGAACCACCTTTTGCAGCGCCGACCCGAGCGATTCCGGTAGCAGGCTCGTGCGGGCGGCGACGAAGACGCTGTCACCGATACGGAAGACATAGGGATAATAAACCGCGCCCTGCGCTCGATCTTCGGTGATCCCCGCTTGTTTCGCACCGCCAACAACGCCGACGACAGTGAAAGCTTCGGCATCCTTCCCCGCTTCGGAGCCGTCCCAAAGACGTTGGCCAATCGCGCTGGTGTGCGGCCAGTAATATCGCGCGAAGTCTTCATCCACGACGCAGACCCGCTCGGAGCGGCGTGAATCGTCGGCGGTGAGGAAACGTCCTGCCTGCAGGGAGAAGCCCATAGCGCGAAAATAGTCGCCCGCGACGCCGTAAGAATAGTGTCCTCGCACTGATTCGCCAGGGCGGAGAACGTGACCCATTACAGATGCGGCGCTTTTGCCGATGTTGCCACTGAAGGGCACATTGTTGACCACGCCTGCGGACAACACTCCCGGTAGGTGGCCGATTTTATCCATCAAGCTCTCAACAAATGTCAGACGGGCTGCCTCCGAGTAGTTTGCCCATGGAAGCAAGATTTGCCCAGTGAGGACGTGGTCGGACTGGAAGCCCGGAGAGACGGCCATCACTCGCTGAAGACTGAGGCCGAGCAGACCGGCTCCGGCCGACAGCATGAATGCCAAGGCAATCTGAGAGACTATGAAACTGTGACGCAGGACTTGAGCGCTGTGCCCGCTCGTGCCGCCCCGGCTCTCCGATTGAAGCGCATTACCGAGATGCCGTCGAAGATTCAACCAAGTGATGGGCACTGCGAATACAATGCCCATGATGATGGCTGCGACCATGGCGACCAACGCCAATCGCGCATCGAAGACGATGAGACTTCCCAAAGGCAGGCGATCAGCACCCAACATGCGCAGGAGGTTGATTCCGCCAGCGCCGACGCCGAGTCCGAGCAATCCGCCGACAATTGTGAGCAACGTGGTCTCGACGATCACTTCGCTGACAAGATATCTCCGACTTGCGCCAAGCGCCTGACGAACGGCTAATTCTTTAACTCGGCCGTTGGCACGGACGAGAAGCAGGTTTACAAGGTTGACTGCGCCGATTAAGAGGAGGGCCATCGCGCCAGCT
Source organism: Candidatus Acidiferrum sp. (assembly GCA_036521695.1). GTDB lineage: Bacteria > Acidobacteriota > Terriglobia > Acidiferrales > UBA7541 > Acidiferrum. Next base: position 15,621 of record DATDHE010000617.1, read on the forward strand.
TGCAACAACAGTAGAGTGGGACGGATTGCTGCGACGTGGTCGGCATGCAACGGCACCACTATGGAACGGAAGCCTGCATCGGCGATCATTTTGGCCTGGGGATCATCTACCTCCAACGCGGTATTCTGCGCGTCGATCTGCGACTGGGCTTGCGCGAGAGTGGCGTCCGGTTTAAGCCGAGCGATCATTTGAATGACGTTTCCCCCGGCATGCCGCCGCGAAGGCAAGCGATCTTCAGTGCGCGATGCAAGGGGGAGGAACAACTTGGTATCGGAAGAGAGAAAACGGAAAGTGGGAGGCAAGACGCCGATCACGGTTCTAGGAACGCTGTTTACACGAATCTGCTTTCCGAGCACATTGGGATCGGCGTTGTATCGTTGCCGCCAATATGTGTCGGAAAGAATGACAACATGATCTGTTTCAGAAGTGGTTTCTTCGTCTGTGAAAGTTCGTCCAATCGCGGGGCTGAGCCCAAGAGTAGAGAAAAAATCCGGAGAGACTCGCATGGTCTGCTCGCGTGCCGTTGAGCCAGGGTCACCGATAATCTCCGTGCTATAGCCATAGATTGCGAGCGAGGCGAAAGCGGGAATATGACCGCGGCGTTCGTAGTAGTTGGTCAGCGACGAACCGTCGCGATCGACGCCGGCTTTCGGATATGTGTTGAATATCGTCATGAGCCGGCCGGGCTCGGGAAATGGCAGGGGACGAAGGAGCACGGAGTCGATCACGGCAAAAATCGTGAGATTGGCGCCAAGACAAACTGCGAGGGTCAGAAGAGCGGTAGCCGTGAATCCGGGAGTCTTTCGCAATAATCGGACGGCGTAACGCAGCTCCCTGCGGAACTCATCGAATAGGTGAACGCCAAATGCCTCGCGGCAATCTTCTTTGATATTGGTAAGGCTGCCAAGCTCTCTCTGTGCGAGGCGGGCCGCTTTTTCCAGAGACACGCCGGAGCGCACGAGCTCATCGGTGTATTGCTCGACGTGAAAGCGCAGCTCCTCGGTCATGCCGTCTTCAAATTCACGCCGCCGGGTGAGCATACGAAAGAATGATGGCAAGCGCTTGAACATGTCACACCTCCTCCGACGTCGTATTCAAGGCTGCGGCAATCGCAGTCGCCAGCCGGTTCCAGCCCGCCGTTTCATCACGCAGACGGCGGCGCCCCGCGGCGGTTAACGTGTAATACTTCGCCCGGCGGTTGTTCTCGCTCTGACCCCATTCGGCGGCGATGAGACCGTGATGCTCCAATCGGTAGAGCGCCGGATATAGGGATCCCTGTGGTATCTCGAGGGCATCCCCTGAAATTTGCCGGATGCGCAACAGCACACCGTATCCATGCAGCGGCTTCAAGGACACGGCTTTGAGAATCAGCATATCGAGTGTACCTGGGAGTAGCTCCGCGGTTTTGCTCACTGTGCAGTTGCCTCCTAGTTAGACTAGGAGTGTACGCGTTGCTCTCCTAGTGTGACAAGGGGAAAACACGGCAAGCGGGTTTCTCGCGAAAGTCGGATCGTACGGATACGAAATCCAGTTCTTGTTACGTGGCGTTATTGGAGCCCTAGTAAACGGCGTAATCGTATATGTGACTTGCAATGTTCGTGGTTTCCATGATGAGAATTGTGGTGCCGTTTTCCTGCTAGTCTTTTCCTTGAACCTCAACAAATATAGTCGTGGGCAAGAAGACTGCGTGGGTGGCAACGGAAGGAAACATGGTGGCGAAGACTAGCCCCGTGGCGGTGCAGGCGGGCGACGACGTACTGACGGTTGTTGCCATCAGCTCGGTGGCGGAGATCCTTGGCGATGTGCTGCACGAAGGATTGGGGCATGCTGCGGTGGCTTTGCTTACCGGGGCGAAATCGGGTGTTTTGTCGACCGTGGCGTGGTCGAGCGAGTTTGATTCGCGGCTTGTTGCGGCGGGGGGAACGCTGGCGAACCTGGCGGCGGTCTTGGTCTTTTGGATTGCACTGCGCCGCGTGACGGGCGCATCAGCGCGATTGCGTTTTTTTCTGCTCATAAGTCTTGCGTTCAATCTCTTTGCTGGCACCGGGTATTTCTTTTTCTCTGGCGTCACGGATTTTGGCGATTGGGCGGCCGTCATTGAGGGCTTGCCCGCGCACTGGTTGTGGCGGGCGCTCCTCGTCGTCGGAGGTATAGCTTCGTACTACGGAGCGGTATTGGTGGTGGGCACGGGGCTGGTTCGGTACATTGGAGTTCCGAGGAACGACCTGCGGCGGCTACGGAAACTCACATGGATTCCTTACTTTTCGGCGGTGGTGCTTTTAAGTGTGGCTGGAATCTTGAATCCGATTGGAATTCAGCTGATGTGGCAATCTGCTTTGCCAGCGGCGGCGGGCGCGCACTCTGGGCTTCTGTGGTTGATGTACTACATTCCGAGAGGAACCGTTCCTGAGCGAGGATCGGAGGGCATCGGCAGGAGTTATGCGTGGATCATCGTGGCTGTTGGTCTGTCGCTCGTTTTTGTTTTCGTGTTGGGACGCGGGATTACGGTGCACTTGTAGATTCTACGCGATGCACGTCGATTCACTGTGAGCGCGATGCGAAGAGTCGTGTCGCGATAAAAAGACAAAAAGAGATTTCATCGCGCAAAGAACACGCGATGGGGTCAGCGGTTCTCTCTGCGCAGGCCGACACGTTTGCAGGAGTAAACGCGAGAAGAAAAAACGTCGGCCTGCTCCGTTCGAAATGACGGTGGGGCGGGCGCGGACTTTAGAGGGTTTTGGAGAAGAGGGGTTTGGCGTTGAGGTGCTGTTTTTCAAGGTAGGGGTCGAAGATCATGGCCAGGTTGCGGATGAAGATGCGGCCTAGTTGGGTGGCGCGGATTTCGTTGGGGTCAAGGATGACGAGGCCGTCTTCGCAGAAAGGCTCCAGGCGGCGTAGCTCTTCTTCGAAGTAGCGATCGAAAACGATTCCGAATTGTTGCGAGATTTCATTTTTCAGGACGATGGTGTGGCAAAGGAGGCGGCTGATTACCGCGCGGCGGAGGCGGTCGTCGTCGGAGAGGTGGTAGCCGCGCATGGTAGCGATGCCGCGTTCGTTGACGGCTTTTTCCCAGCTGGGGATGTCGCGTTGATTTTGTGCGTAGGCGTTTTGAATGCCGCTGATGGCGGTGATGCCCATGCCGTAGAGGTCGGCGCCGGCTTTGGTCGTGTAGCCCTGAAAATTACGATGGAGGGTGCGATTTTGCTGGGAGACGGCTAGTTCGTCGCCGGGTTTGGCGAAGTGGTCCATGCCGATGTAGAGATAGCCGGCTTCGAGGAATTTCAAGAGGCCGATGCGAAAGATTTCGAATTTTTCCATGCCTTCGGGGAGATGGCCCTCGAAGGAGTTTTGCTGTTTTTTGAGCCAGGGGACATGGGCGTAGCTGAAGAGGGCGACGCGGTCGGGGGTGAGTTCGAGGATTTGGTCGACGGTGTGGGCGAAGGTTTCGGCAGTTTGGTAGGGCAGGCCGTAGATGAGGTCGACGTTGACACTATCGAAGCCGCGGTCGCGGGCGAATTGGATCAGAGTACCCGTGAGTTCGTAGGGTTGGACGCGATTGATTGTTTTTTGCACTAGCGGATGGAAATCCTGGATGCCCATACTTAGGCGGTTGAAACCTAGTTTGCGGAGAGTTTCCAGGTGTTCGTGGCTGGTGACGCGGGGGTCGACTTCGATGCCGATTTCGGCGTCGCGGGCGAAGGTGAAGTGATCGCGGGTGAAACCGAAGAGATCTTCGATTTGTGGGGGAGTGAGATAGGTAGGCGTGCCGCCTCCCCAGTGGAACTGAACGACAGGTCGATCCTTGGAGACGCTCTGGCTGATCTTGGTGATTTCGCGCTTCAGGATTTCTAGGTAGGGGGGAGAGACGCTCTTATTTTTTTGGATGATTACGTTGCAGGCGCAGAAAAGGCAGAGGCTCTCGCAGAAGGGAATGTGCATGTAGAGCGAGACAGGGGATTTGGCGAGGTTGGCTTCTTCGTGGACTCTTTCTAGGTCGGCGGGGCCGAAGGAGTCGTTCCAGACAGGGGCGGTGGGATAACTGGTGTAGCGGGGGCCGGGACGGTTGTAGCGGGTGAGGAACTCTTCGCTGACACGAAGCTCTTCGCGCATGCTTTGAAAACTTGGATTGGCTAGCGTCACGATGCGGTTCCACGCGTAGAGGGTAGGGCAAGCCCCGCAGCTACAGCTTCTTGCAGCAAAGTACGCTGGCCGGTTTCGACAAACAACTTGGCATTTTCGACTGGAGTATGTTGCAAGATGCCGTGGCCGAGGTTCAGGATATGGCCGACGCCGCCAAGCGCCGCCATGGTTTCTTGGGTTACGCGGCGAATCTCATCCCGCGGGCCGAAAAGAACGGCGGGGTCCACGTTTCCCTGCAAGGCGATGCGTGGTCCGAGCTCTTCGCGGAGGGCGCGCATGTCCACGCGCCAGTCAACGCTCAGGACATTTGCGCCGGAGCGGGCTACGGCTAGAAGCAAGTGATAATAGGCTTTCGTGTAATAGATGACTGGCGTCTCGCCGCCCAAGCCCGAAATGATCTCTTGCGTGGCGGGTAGAGCAAACTCTTCGTAGTCGCGCAGGGACAACTCGCCACACCAGGTGTCGAAGAGTTGGACGGCGGCGGCTCCGGCGGCGATTTGGGCCTTTAAGTAAGGAATGGTTGCTTGCGCGATGCGATGCAGGAGGTCGCGAAAAGTGGCCGGCTCGCTGAGCATAAAGCCTTTTGCCGTGGCAAAGCCTTCTTTGGCGCGACCTTCGACCATATAGCAGGCGAGGGTCCAGGGTGCCGCGGCAAAGCCCAAAACGGGAACTGTAGGGCCGACTCCGCGCACGATGCGGCGAATGGCTTCAGGGAGAAACCCGGTGTCGATTTCCGGATCAAAGAGCTTCAGTTTCTCGACATCGGGTTTCGAGCGAACTGGCTCCGGCAGGTTTGGGCCGGCATCGCCAAGCTCGAGTTTGAGGCCCATGGCTTCGGCGGGGATGAGAATGTCGGAGAAGACGATGACCGCGTCAACGCCAAGGAGGCGAAAGGGTTGAAGAGAGACTTCGACCGCGAGATCGGGGGTCTTGCAAACCTCTAGAAAGGCGTGGTTTGCACGAATGGCGCGGTATTCTGGCAGGTAGCGTCCCGCTTGTCGCATCATCCAGACGGGAAGTCGCGGAACGGATTCGCCTCGGCAAGCGCGGAGGAACAAGTCCTTTCGATTGAGAAGAGCGGAGCTATCGGTCATATTGCACCAGACGAAGAGAATAGCAAATCCGGGCGATGATTGCAGAACGAGGCAAGGCTCGTGCGGCGCGGCTCTTGGGTGGGCTATACTCTGGAGAACGCGGAAATCACGGAGTTCGACGGCAGTGCGGCTGTGGTTGAGCGGTCCGGCTGCGGGAAAAATAGGCTTGTAGATTTCATGAAGGGCTTGTTCTTTATTCTCACGGTTGTTGCCTACGGCGGGAGTCTGGCTCTCTATCTTCGCTTCCTGAGCACAGGGAAGGAGATTGCCGGGCGGCTGGCTACGCTGCTGCTGGGGCTCGGGCTTGTCGCTCACTATTTCGCGCTGCTGGAACGCTCGCGCGGGATGCACACCGTTCCTTATCACGATCTTTACGGGTCGATGTCGCTTTTTGGGTGGCTTCTTGCGCTGACCTATTTGGGGCTCGAGCTATTTCATCGACAGCGGTCCGTGGGAGCGTTCGTCTTACCCTTTATCATTGTGTTTTTTGTCGCGGCACATTTAGCGCCGGCGGATCGATTGTCTCCTGCGCCGGCTAAAGGAGTCATCTTTGCTTTTCACGTCACGTTGAGCATTCTTGCGTATGCGGCGTTTGCGCTCTCGTTCGTCTTTAGCTTGATTTTTCTGGGCGAGGAGCGCCTTTTGCGGAGTCGCAAGCTCAGTAGTGTGGTATGGCGGCTTCCGCCGCTGGAGCTTCTCGAACGCATGAGCCGGTCCAGCGTGTTAGTTGGGTTGGTGTCGATAGCCATCGGAACAGCGCTCGGATTTGTGTGGGTTGACCGCCTGCGTGGGCAGATTTGGTACTACGATCCCAAATATGTCATCACGCTGCTGGTGCTGCTTCTGTATGTGGTCTATTTTCAGTTGGCGCGGACGGCGTCTTGGCGCGGGGCCCGGGCGTCACGGTTGTGCATCTTTAATTTTTTCGTGGTGGTGATGAGTTTTACCGTGGTGAATCTGTACCTTTCGCAGAGTCATCGGTATTTCTAGGGAGGAAGTGAATGGTGGGTAGTGAACAGTGAGTAGCGAGGAGTGCGAAGAGGTTGGCAGGTGACAGTTGAATGCGTGGGCGGCGAGAAGATGGTAAGCGAGGAGCGGGCAATGGGTGGTAAGTAGGGACCGGGATGGAAATTGTTCTCGTGGGGTTAAATCATCGGACAGCGCCGGTCGAGTTGCGCGAGCGGGTGTCTTTCACGGCGGAACAGTCGCGGAAGGCGGCGGAAGAGCTGCGCTCGAGAGGAATCCTGCAAGAGACGCTGGTGCTTTCGACGTGCAACCGCAGCGAGATTTATGGCGTGCCGCCGGAGAGTTCGCATGAGTGCGCTCCAGGACTATCTTCTTTTCTCAGCGAGTTTCATGCGGTGCGTCAGGATGTTCTCAGCGTATCGCTCTATCATCACTATGACCGCGCGGCGGTGCGGCATCTATTCCGTGTTTCGGCGGGGCTCGACTCGATGCTCCTGGGTGAAGCGGAAATTCTGGGGCAGGTGCGCGAAGCGTATCGCTATGCGCACGAAAATGGGGCCACCGGCCCGGTGCTGAACCGATTGTTTCAAGGAGCGCTCGAAGTCGGAAAGCGTGTGCGCTCGGAAACAGAGTTGGGAACACGACCGATGTCTGTAGCTTCGGCTGGAGTAAAGCTCGCGGAGCGGATCTTCGGCAAAATGAATAACCGCAGCGCGCTTGTGCTGGGAGCAGGAACGATCAGCGAGCAGGTGGTCAACCAGCTGAGAGATCGTGGCATCGCGCGACTGTTCATTATGAATCGCTCGCGAGAACGCGCTGATGAATTGGCGCTGCGCGTTGGCGGGAAAGTCGTCGGCTGGGGCGAATGGGAAACGGCGCTGACGGCGGTGGATGTAGTGGTCTCCTCGGTCGCCTCCGAAGAACCGGTCTTGCGGCGCGAAATACTTCATGCAGCTATGTCTGCACGCGGCAACCGTGCGCTTTTCCTGATGGATTTGGGACTGCCGCGCAATATCGAAGCCTCTTCCGCGGAACTCTACAACATTTACATGTACGACATCGACGACCTCACGGAGATTGTGGAGCAGAACCGGCATGCGCGCGAGAGCGAAGTTCCTCGTGCCGAAACGATCGTGGACGAGCACGTCGGCAAATTCCTTTCCTGGCAGGCGAGCGTGGAGTTGGTCGGATTGGTGGACGCACTCCGCGCCCGATTGCGCGAGGAACGGGAGGCTTTCATCCGCGCGCGACTGGACTCCATGAATCACCTGAGCGCGGCGGAGCGGGAGCGTATGGAATCCTTGATGGACGAATTGCTGGAGAAGCTTTTGCTGGAACCGGCGGAGCGGCTGCGCGGAGAGAAAGAACTTCGCCGCAAGATTCAAAACGTGGAAGCGCTGCGCGATCTTTTCCTGTCGAACCGGGAGAAGCCGTGAGACACCTACGCATCGGCACACGAGGCAGCGTGCTGGCGAAATGGCAGGCGGAATTTGTTCGCAAACAACTCTTCGCGAGCGCTGGAATGGAAACCGAAATCGTCATTATCAAGACCTCGGGGGATAAGCTGCAGACGTCTTCACTCTCTCAGTTCGGCGGGAAGGGAATCTTCATCAAGGAACTGGAAGAAGCGCTTCTCGATGAATCGATTGATCTTGCGGTGCATAGCGTCAAGGATGTTCCCACCGATACTCCTTCGCGGTTAATGTTTCCGGCAGTGTGCCGGCGTGCGGATGTGCGCGATTGCCTGGTTGGAGCGAACGCAGCGAGGCTCGCGAGTCTGCGACAGGGAGCGCGAGTGGGCACTGGGAGTCTTCGCCGGCAGGCGCAGCTCCGCCACATCCGGCCAGATTTGGATGTCCGCGATCTGCGGGGGAATGTGGATACGCGTTTACGGAAAGTCGAGAGCGGTGAGTACGAGGCGGTGATGCTCGCGAAGGCGGGGCTCGACCGTTTGGGTTGGAGCGGACGCATTACCGAGACGTTGTCTCCCGAAGTTTTTCTGCCAGCTGTGGGGCAGGGCGCCATCGCCATCGAGTGCAGGTTGAAAGATACAGAGGCGGCGGACATAGTTGGCGGGCTTGACGATGCCGAGACACGCACCGCAATTATCGCCGAGCGATCCTTGCTGGGTGCGCTTCATGGTGGATGCCAAGTGCCCCTCGGCGCTTGGGCGCGGATCGAGCGAGGCGAACTGGTGCTCGAAGCTTGCGTATGTTCCGTGGACGGCCTGCAGTACGTAAAGCAGAGGGCCACGTCGGCGCCGGAAAAGGCCGCGGAGCTCGGCGGACACATGGCCAGCTTGTTGATGGAGGCGGGGGCGCAGAGCATCCTTGAAGAGGTGACCCGTCAACGTGGCTGAGGCGATCGCATCTCCGCTCCATGGAAAAGTCGTAATCATTACTCGCGCCGCAGCGCAAAGCAACCAGCTATGCGAGGAGCTGAACGTTCGAGGCGCAATAGTTAAGCTTTTGCCGCTGGTTTCGTTTGCGCCACCTGAAAATTGCGATGACCTGGACGCAGCGTTGGCCAGCATTGAAACATTTGATTGGATTCTGTTTACAAGCGCAAACGCGGTACAGGCTGTGGAAAGGCGCGAAGAAGAACTCGGCCGTAGTCTGAATGCGCTCGGGAAGTTGCCGCCTGCCGCGGCGGTAGGTCCAGCCACTTCGGGCGCGGCAGAAGCTGCTGGATTCTCCGTGGAGTTTGTGGCGGCGGACCATAGCGGAGCGGGACTCGCCCGGGAACTTGGTGCAGAGTTGCGCGGCAAGAAAGTTTTTTTGCCGCGAAGCGACCGTGCGAATGAAGATTTGCCAGCCGCGCTGCGACGGAGCGGGGCGCTGGTGACAGAAGTCGCGGCTTACAGGAATTTGCCCCCGAGCGGCACGGATCGAAGCAAGTTACACGAAAGCCTTAACGATGGAGTTGATGGTATTTTGTTTTATAGCCCGAGTGCGGTGCAAAACTTTCTCGAACTTCTTGGAAGGGAACGATTGGTAAGTGTGCAGGGCAGGGCCGTGATGGTTGCCATCGGGCACGCAACTTCGGCTGCATTGAGCAGCGCTGGGATACAAAGGATCGCCAGGGCGACCGATACCACGACAAAAGCAATCGTCGACGCGTTAGAGGGGCATTTGGCGCGCACGAAAAGACGGTCGGCAGTCGGAGCAAAAGACGAATGAGCTTTCCTACTCAACGGCCACGGCGTCTGCGGCGAAGCGAAGCGCTGCGCGGATTGGCGCGCGAGACGCGGCTTACAACCGCTGGATTCATCTATCCGATGTTCGTGTGCCCGGGCACAAACGTTCGCAAGGAAGTCAGCTCCATGCCGGGAGTCCATCAACAATCCGTCGACCAGATTGTGGAAGAGTGCAGGGAAGTAGAAGCGCTCGGCATACCCGGCGTGATTCTTTTCGGGTTGCCGGAGTCCAAGGATGCGCGAGGCACGATTTCAACTTCGGCGGAAGGCGTAGTTCAAAAGGCGATTGAAGCCATTCGGAAAGCGAATCTGAAATTATTAGTTATCACCGACGTTTGCCTGTGCGAATACACGGATCATGGGCATTGCGGCGTGATCGAAAACGGAGATGTTGCGAATGACGCGACTCTTCCCATTCTTGCGTCACAGGCATTGTCGCATGCGCGTGCCGGAGCGGACATTGTGGCGCCTTCTGACATGATGGATGGGCGAGTGGCTGCGATTCGGGAAACGCTCGATCAGCACAAATTTAGCGACATTGCTATCCTTGCCTATGCCGCAAAGTATTGTTCGGGCTTTTACGGGCCCTTCCGCGCGGCAGCGGATTCGGCGCCGCAATTCGGCGATCGTCGCAGCTATCAGATGGATCCTGCGAATGCGCGCGAGGCGCTGAAGGAAGTCGCGCTCGATCTCGAAGAAGGCGCGGACATCGTGATGGTGAAGCCCGCGCTGCCATATCTCGATGTGATTCGACGCGTACGGGATGCGTTTGACGTTCCCGTTGGGGCATATAACGTGAGCGGTGAATACTCGATGGTCAAAGCGGCCGCACAAAAGGGCTGGCTGGACGAAAAACGGGTCGTGCTGGAAATCCTGACGGGTATTCAGCGCGCTGGCGCAGACGTTATTTTGACGTATCACGCGAAGGACGCCGCTCGATGGTTAAAGGCATGATGGTTTGGATCGAAATTCCATGAGCGCGACACCCACTAAATCGAAAGTCGAACGGCGCCGGTCGCGAGAGATTTTCGCGCACGCAGAAAAGATACTGGTCGGAGGCGTAAATAGCCCCGTGCGGGCGTTTCGTTCCGTGGGAGGCGATCCGCTCATCATCGAGCGCGGCAGCGGACAATTTCTTTATGACGCCGACGGCAACGAATTACTCGATTATGTCTGCTCGTGGGGCGCCATGTTGCTAGGGCACGCAAATCCAGCGGTGACGGAAGCCATTGCGGACCAAGCGCGGCGCGGAACGAGTTATGGCGCGACGACCGAGCTTGAAGTCGAGCTCGCCACGTTGATCACGCAGGCGATTCCATCGATCGAGAAGATTCGTTTCGTTTCCAGCGGCACCGAAGCGACGATGAGCGCCGTGCGCCTGGCCCGCGGAGTGACCAGGCGAGATTTTATCGTGAAGTTTGAGGGCTGCTACCACGGCCACGCGGACAGTTTTCTTTCGCAGGCAGGGTCGGGGCTTGCCACCTTGGGAATCGCGGAGTGCCCCGGAGTTCCGCAAGCGCTTGCGGAGCTGACATTGAACACTCCATACAATGATTTGGCCGCGGTCGAACAGCTCTTCTCTCAGCATAAGAATAAGATCGCGGCGGTCATCATCGAGCCGATCGCTGCAAACATGGGCGTCGTGGAGCCCGCCCTTGGATTTCTGTCAGGTTTGCGCGAAATGACCAAGCGCAACGGCGCGCTGCTCATCGTGGACGAAGTGATCACCGGATTTCGTACGCATTTCGGGGCGGCGCAGCAGCTTGCTGGAGTGCAGGCTGATCTGACCACGCTTGGCAAAATCATTGGCGGAGGCTTGCCCGTTGCAGCGTACGGTGGGAGCGCGGAAATCATGAACCATGTTGCGCCGCTAGGGGCCGTCTATCAGGCAGGAACGCTTGCGGGAAATCCTTTGGCGATGCGCGCCGGAATTGCCACTCTTAAGCAACTCACTCGCCCCAGACTCTACGAAGGCATCCACGACCGATCGCAAAGGCTCGCGGCAGGACTACGCCAGACGCTTGACGAAACTGGGATTCCCGGTCAAATCAGCGCGACGGGATCTCTGGCTACGCTTTTTTTCACTGCGGAACCGGTGCGGAACTACAGTGACGCGAAGCGGTCCGACAAAAAACGTTACGCGCGATTTTTCCGCGAGATGCTGGATCGCGGTATTTTTCTTGCCCCGTCGCAGTTTGAGGCAATGTTTGTTTCCGCGGCTCATACATCGGAAGATATTTCGCGGACAATCGCGGCCGCTCGAGATTCCTTGAAGGCCATTGCATCGGAACCGACAACCTAATCACCAAAGGAGACTCTGAACCATGCCTGAGGGTATCGAACTGCCAGAAGCGCATGAGGAACACGGAGACAACCCATTTGTGATTCCTGTTTCGGTCACCATTTCCATTCTTGCGGTACTGGTCGCGGCGGTAACTCTGCTTGGCCATCGGGCCCACACGGAAGAATTGCTGCTGCAATCGCAGGCAACAGATCAATGGGCGTACTACCAGGCGAAAAACATTCGTCTGCACGAAATGCAAAGTGTAGCGGATTTGCTTAATGCGCTGGCTCCTGCGGACAAGGAAAAAGCGGAAGCACTGCACGAGAAATACAAGAAAGAAGTAGAGCGCTACGAGGGAGAGAAAGACGACATCAGCGAGAAAGCCAAGGACTTGGAGAAGGAGCGCGACTTCGTCAGCCGGCGAGCGGACCGCTTTGATGGTGGAGAGGGGCTGATCGAGGTTGGCCTGGTGATTTGCTCGATGACGCTACTAACCAAACGGCGTGGATACTGGATCGCTGGCATGCTGATTGGAGTTGGCGGCGTCGTGTTTGCTCTGACCGCCTTTCTCCTTCACTAGCAGACACTCTGATATCGCGCTACGGCTAGGCGCGCGCTGGTGGTTTCGAGCCTCTTAGCCGCACAATTTC
>DATDHE010000618.1:0-28016 GCA_036521695.1 Candidatus Acidiferrum sp.
TTCTTCCAGCATCATTTTTCGAAGATGGGTCACGGGAACACCTCCTGTGACCCACACTTACATCCAATCCATCAAGCAACCAACGCTCCATTACCTCACGCGTAGCGTCCGCCGCCGGGCGGCTACGTCCAAACGCCGTAAGCAGACAAGTGGCAAAAACCCTATTCGGTCCGGATGCGGCCGAAAAGTCGGTCGCACCTCGAGACGTGAAATTTGGCTTGCCGATAGTTTCATGGCGGGCCAAATGACAGCTGGGAGGGTCGAGGGGGCGGCGAGATACAAGATTTGTAGACTACGAGAGGCGGAGGAGGGCGTGGAGGTCGAAGAGGGCGTCGGCGATGGATGATGGGGAGGGCGCGGTGGGCGGCGGAAGAAAAAAGCTTGCTTGAGGGAGGGAGCTGTGGAGCAAGACGTGTTTGTGCGGTTGCAGGCGCGAGAGGGTGAGGAGCGGGGGGTGGTAGAAGCATTGCGGGAGGTGGCGGGGCCTTCGCGGGAGGAGGCTGGCTGCCTGAGTTTTCACACCTTTCGTTCGGTGCGGGACCGGCGGTTGTTTTACATTCATTCGCGATGGGTGGATGAGGCGGCGTTTCAGCGGCACGCGGATTTGGAGCATACGGTGCGATTTTTGAAGCGTGTGGATGCGCTGTTGGATGAACCCCGCAGCGTTACGAGGACGGAGATGATGGCGTGAGGAGGGAAAGGAGCGTTAAAGGCTTGAAGGTTATAAGGTTAAAGTTTGAGGAGTGGTCGCCGATACATTTTTCCGCGTATGGCGTATCGGGTCGATTCGGGGGAGAATAGCTGAACAATTGTATTTTTGTTGGGGGGGGAACCATGAAGCGGCTTGCGACCAGCACTGCAGCAATCTGCTCTTCACTGCGATTTCTCTGCCTGGATCCGCTACGCGGCCTGGCCAACAGAAGAACAATACGCCGATGTCCTTCCCGTGCGAAGTGATGGACAACGAATGTGGCGCAGAGAAGTCGCACGGCGCGATGATGAAGAAGGAAGGGTTAAAAGCGCAAAAGAATGCACTCTGGGATGTGAACCGGCATTCCTAGCTTCTCTTCCAAGCAAGAATACGGGAGGACGCAGGTTAGCGTCGGAGCCCTGGCGTCCGGTTGCAGTGCTAGAACACTGGTACTACGAGGCTATTCTCTTTGTTCGTTCCGGAACAATACTGTGTAGGTGAGCCTGCCAGGCGAGCGGGGCGGTATGTCCCTGGCGGCTAGACCACCGTACAACAAGGGCTAACTTGAGACTTCGTACCAAATTCATGGTTTCGCTTGCCGCAGTGATTACCGGCCTGACCTGGGCCACCCTGTTTATCGTGCGGCGGACCGCCGAGGAGAGGGTGCAGCGGGAAATCCAAGAAGAATCGCAGAATGCCATGAAGACGTTTCAGGTCCTGCAGCAGGGGCATGTAGTTGCGCTGATGCATAAAGCGGATTTGTTGGTGTCGCTGGTGACCTTGAGAAACGGGGACCCCACGGCGATCGAAGATGTGGGAAAGGATCCCTGGCAATCGGACGAATGCGATTTGATGGTGCTGTCGGACACAAGCGGGAAAATTGTCGCGCTGCACACGACAATGGATGAATTTCCGATGGCTACGGCACAGGAAGTTCTTAGCCACGCGCTGAAACAGCGAAATACGACGGGATGGTGGTACAGCGGGAGACGTCTTTATCAGGTGGTTTTGAAACCTTTCTATGCTGGTACGCCCGCGAGGAACAATCTACTGGGCACAGTAATCGTGGGCCGCGGGATCGATCCGGAGGCAACGGAACTTCGGCGGGTTTCGTCGAGTCACGTGGTGTTTCGGTATGGCAATGATATTGTGGCCAGCACGCTTTCTTTGTTCAAACAGCAGGAATTCGTTACAGAGTTGCGGTCGGGGAATTGGAAGGATCAAGTCACGCTGGACGGCGAGCGATTTTTTGCGAGCTCAGTGGAGCTGACCGGCGGCGCGAAGCCCGTAAGCATTATTGTTCTGAAGTCTTACAACGAGGCGTTGGCGTACCTGGAGAAACAGAACCAACTGCTCGGTGGGTTGGGGATATTAGCGGTGCTGTTGGGAGGCGTGCTCGTTTTTGTGATCGCGGATAGATTCACGCGGCCGCTGGCGCGTTTGGTGGAAGGCGTTCAAGCGTTGGAGAAGGGAGACTTCTCTTATTCCGTGGAGGCTAAGGGTTCGGATGAAGTTGCGCATGTGACGAGGGCGTTTGACCGGATGCGGAAGACGTTGCAAAGCGACGAGTCGCAGAAACATCAGTTGGAAGAGCAATTGCGGCAGGCGCAAAAGATGGAAGCAGTAGGGCGGCTGGCGGGCGGAGTGGCGCACGATTTTAACAACCTTCTGACGATCATCAAGGGACACGGCGATTTGATGCTGGATAAGTTGCAAGCCGGCGATCCTTTGCAGCGAAATGCGAACCAGATCGAGAAAGCAACCAACCGCGCGGCGTCGCTGACGCGGCAGTTGCTGGCGTTCAGCCGGATGCAGGTGCTGGAGCCGAAGGTCTTGGATTTGAATGTGCTGGTGGCGGAGATGTGCAGCCTGTTGAAGAGGCTGGTGCGGGAAGACATTTCGTTTACGTTTAAGGCGGGGGAATCGCTGGGGCGAGTGAAAGCAGATCCGGGGCAGATCGAACAGGTGATCATGAATTTGACGGTGAATGCCTGCGACGCAATGCCAACGGGCGGCAAGTTGGTTGTTGAAACACGGAACGTCTGCGTGGATGAAGCCTTGGCCAAGACTCGGCCGCCATTGCTGCCGGGGGACTACATCCGACTTACCGTGGAAGATAGCGGACACGGAATGGATGCCGCGACGAAAGAGCGAATTTTCGAGCCATTTTTTACGACAAAAGAGCTGGGCAAGGGAACCGGTTTAGGGCTGGCAACGGTATACGGCGTAGTAAAACAGAGCGGCGGATGCATCTGGGTGGAGTCGGAGCCCGGAAAAGGCACACGATTTGAAGTGTATTTGCCGGTGGTGCAGGAGGTGGAAGAGAGTGCCTCGCCGGAAGAGGCGCGGAAAAACGGCACGCACCATTCCGGGGCGGTGTTGATCGTCGAGGATGAAGAGGCGGTCCGGGAGTTGGCAGCTGAATTTATGAAGTCAGCTGGGTACAAGGTACTGACGGCGAGCGACGGAAAGGAAGCGCTGGCGCTCGCCAAGAGTTCCGGGCCTATTCGGGTGCTGGTGACGGATATAGTGATGCCTAATATGCGAGGGCCGGAACTTGCCAAACTTCTGAAAGCGAGCCGCAAGGACCTAAAGATTATTTACATGTCTGGGTACTTGGAATTCAACAAAGGCGATGGCGAGTTCCTGGAGGGAAGTTACTTTCTGCAGAAGCCTTTTTCGCGAGATAGCCTGGTTAGCAAGGTGGACGAGGCTTTGAAGCAAAAACGCGTGCCAGGTGGCGCAGTTCAACAATTGGTTTGAGGTCTGCGTCGGATAGACTGACCCCTTCAGAGTGTGAATTCGGGATCTCATATTCACCGGGCCAGAGTGCGTTGAGAGACTGCGCGAGTTGCACCGCCTCCTGAAGGTCATCGCGCGAGGCAACGTGAACGAATTCGCCATCTTCGAGTCGCTTGAGTACGACGTATATGGCAGCCGTGGCTGCCGTCTGCTTGATACATCCACTTCATTTCAAAAGTACTCCCGCTAGAGGCGAAGGGATGTGCCGTACATCACAGGTCGGTTTGAGCGGAAGCATACGTCGGGCTCGGCCAGTCCAAGGGCTAATCTCGTGCTGTTCATAGTTCGAGGAATTACCGCAGATTTGTCCGAGACGGCTTAATTCACATACTGAAAGTAATCGTAGACAGCGCGGGCGATTGTGCCTTCACGCTGCTTCAGGTCGATCTCAGGGACATCTTCGCTGCCGCGCAGTCCGAAAATGGTGATGACGACGTGCTGGTTGCCCTCATAGATGATGGCGGCATCGTTGCGGGTGTAGCCGATTTCGCCAGTTTTGTGGGCAACGACTGTGCCTTCGGGAAGGTAACGGGGGATGCTGTCGTTGAATTGCTGGAGCTTGAGAATTTCAAGCATGTCGCGACAGGATTTTTCGCTGGCGGCTTCGTTGCGGAAGATTTTGACGAGCAGGTCGGCGATGCCGCGAGGAGAGGCATGGTCGCGCGGGTCGTCGAGAAAGAACTTGTCGCTCTTCTCCACTTGCTCGCGCGTAAACGAAGCAAAAAACGAGGGATCTGAGACCATTTGAGCCAACGTGAGTTTGCCGATGCCAGGGGCGCCGTAAGCGAGCCAGTCCGCGATGATGTCGGAAGTGGGGCGATCGACGCGAACGTCCTTGATGGCGAGCGTAGCCAGCATAGCGTTGACATTTTTCGGCCCAACTATGCCGAGTAGTTTGTCAGTGGCCGTGTTGTCGCTCACGACGATCATCATCGCTAGCAGGTCGTGAAGCGTAGGCTTCAGGCCGGGAGTCATGTACATGAACAAGCCACTGCCGAAGCGTTTGTCGGCTTCGGTTAACTCGATGCGATCGGTCAAGTTGAGGCGGCCCGCATCTACCTCGCGAAAGACCTGCGCCATGATGGGAATTTTGTAGACACTAGCCATGGGGAAGCGGTCGTCGGCTTTGTAGGAAACTTCGACGCCAGTCTCGATGTTGCGGGCGTAAACGCCGATGGTTCCGGGGAAGCTGAGGGCCAGTTCGGCGACATGCGATTGGAGGCGGTCGAGACCCTTGCGTTTTTTGCTTTGAGCGCTGGACGGAGAGATCACGATGAGCAAGGCGCAGAGTGCGGTTATTGTCCATCGGCCGAAATGGGAAACGCGCATGCAGAGTGCCTCTTTCGATGAGCGAAAACTAATTCGGCAAATTCTGAAACATTTGTTTCAGGTGGTGGAATTTAGCGGAAGGAGGGCAGCCTGTCAACTACTCGACGTAGCAAGCACCGAATGAATCGGTTGCGCATGGTTCAATCTCGACAGAAGCGCCCGGATAAGCGCAGAGCAAAAAGAGATCAGCTCTCGAGCGACGATCTAAATGCGGCGCGCCCAAGGATGCGTTGCTAGATTCTGTTGATTCCTCCGCCGGCACAGTCCACACACTGTCGTGTCCAAGGGATGGCTTGGAGGCGGTTCTTCGGGATTGTCTTTTCACAGCTCCGTATTCGTTGCGTGCGATGCGCTCCAATGCTTGCTCGATCTCAGAAATATTGCGAATCTCGCGGTCCATCGTAAGAACGACAAGGTCGCGATTGCCGTTCCGAGTTGCTTGCGTGGCTTCATCATCGATTTCGTCTTCGACGACCAAGTCCTGGCGCAGTTGGTCCAAATGGCTTTTCAGTTCCGCCAATCTGGAGCGCAGCAGATTCTCGAAATTGTTTCTAGACTTCAGCTGTTTACTACTCTTGTTGGTCCGCATCGCTTGATCTCCCTACGGTTAGCCGTTCCAACTGCCATTTCTGCGCAGACATGCGGAATTGACAAGAGGACGTTCCTAGCATCGCGAGGTTTGCGCTACTTGTGTTGTTGCACTATACCGGAGTTCATTTAGTAGGCAGAGCGCGTTACCGGAGATGGTTGATCAGAGCTCTTGCTGCGCCGGGTCCACAGGCCACAGGCGCTCTGATCCGAGGGGTCTCGGAAACGAGCCTGCGTCGCTACAGGAATCGCTGTATAGCGAAACGGAGATTTGTGAGTGATTATCGGGGCCGGGCAGTACCTTTAGAACTGATACAGTCACACGCAGCCGAAACTAGAGCACCTAGGAGTTCACGACACGGGCGTTTCCGCCAGCTAGAGTCCTGACACAGAATGGAGCGCATCCTATGAGCGTAAAAGCCAAAGACGTGGAAAACCCAACTGAGAAAGCAACCGTGACTCTTCCAGGAACTGTTGAAAAGATCATCCCTTCTATTGATCCCCATGAACCGGAAAAGGCGCAGATTGCTGTGGAAGGTGCGGAAGAGCTGTACCGGGAGATTCGAATCGAGAATACGCTGCAAGATGAAACAGGTAATGCGGTAAGTCTAAAAAAGGGCGCCGAGGTGGAAGTCACAATCGCCGCAGAATCGGAAGCAACGACGCCAAAGAAAGAGGCCGAACCAGAAGGCCTTGTACCTGGAACCGAATAAGGGAAGGAAAAGAAGAATAGCTCATCGAGTTAATCGCTGTATAGTCCGCCGGATACATCAATCAGTGTATTGCCCGGTCAAGTTCCATCGGTAGTCTTGAGATTGGTGTTAGGCCGATGGCTAGATGGGCGCTGAAGTGCAAATACTGCGAACAGCTTTTCACGCAGTCCGAAATAGGGAACACGCTGGCTGACTATTTCATTCCCAAGAAACCGAAGCTGCCGCCAGAAGGTCTCGAGATTGAGTGCCCGCATTGCAAATCCAAGGCTGCCTACCAACCAAACGAACTGAGGTACCGTGAAAGTTAAGAGTTCGGCGGGATGGTGGGAGTGCCGCAGCGAGGAATTGCTGACGTGTCCAATCATTGCGCTGCGGACTGGGGCCGTTGCGAAGGCACTGAGTAGCGGCACCCGTCCCATTCTGATTTTGAACCTGGCTCATAAAGGTGGGCAAGCCATTGAAGAGGCCAGTAACCCCAAGGTTGTAGATCATGTCGAGCAAGCCAAGCTTTGCTGCGTGTGGAGACAGGGAATAGTTGGGGAAACGCTGATTAAGGTGGTGTCAAAAAAAGGTGAGATGGCGTGCGAGAAGCGCGTCTAGGGTGGGATGCGGCAAAGTCGGCGAGAATGGGGAGCGGTAAAAGCAGCGGGGAGTTTGCCGGGGGACAGACCGGAGACCCGGGTATATTCGGCTTGAATCGCCGCAGGGGTGGAAGGTGGGTTGTTGGCATCCACGAAGGCGAGAGCGTGCGCAGGAGTTGCTAGAAGTTCGCCGACGGCCACGATGACAAAGCCTTTCGTGTCCAGGTACATCCAAGGCACGACTCCTTCGAAGATTTCCAGATGGGCGAGTGAATCCTGCAGGTAAGGCATGCATTCCCCCTGAGGTGAGCTGGGCTTCTTTGGCATTGGTATACACGGTTCGCGGGCGGCCCTCAACGTAGAAAATGGCAAGTGAGTGGCGCGTCATGCGGTGCGCGGAAGCAAGACTGGGGTGGTGGAGGAGGCGGCTGGGGAGGCGCATCGGTTGCGGAGATGCCGAGGGCGTCGTTGATGGCTTTGAGAAGAACGGGCACGTCGACAGGCTTGTGAATATAGGCGATGGCTCCGGCCTTGAGGGCGGCAATGTGAGTGCGCGAACTGAGGACGATGACGGGGATGGTGCCTGTGTTGATTAGCATCGCCAGGCGCTGCAGGACGACGAAGCTATCGCCGGCGGGGATGCCGAGATCGAGGACGATGAGATCGGGCTGCTCTTTGCGGGCGGTGCTGATGGCAGTCAAGCCGTCGCCGGCCGCGACAACGTCGAATCCAGCAGTTTTGAGACGGCGGGAGCGGTGAGTTGCACGACCTCATACTCGACAATTAAGATTTTCTTTCCTGCCGTTGCAACGCGCAGCCCCTGCCTTCGTTGAGATAACAAGTGTTGCGTGCCACGGAAGCGGAGCAGTGTTCCGTTCTGTCCTGTCCTGACTATGCGTTTTTCGGGCGGAGATTACCAGACAGATAACAGCGTCAGAGAAGGCGACAGAGCAGGAGAGTAGCTATGCCAAAGTGCAACGTCGGGTTCAGGATTGTAGTGCGGAGATGAATACCAATGCGGGACGGGGCATTGTACAATCCGGCGCACGGCGGAGGTCTGGATACGGAGCTAGAAGGAAAGGATGAGGGATGAAAACTGGACGTTGGTTGACGGGGATCGGGAGCATTGTTTTATTTTTGACAGGGATCGGGCATGGGACGCGAATCGCGCAATTGCAGAAGATAATTGTGGACAGCGGAATGAAAGCGCCACTGGACGCGATCTTGAAAGGCTGCTGGCTGGTGTTTTCGGGTGAGATGGTGGCGCTGGCGGTAATAGCAATGGTGGCGAGCGCGATGTCGGGCGGAGGGCGGTTTGTTTTGATTTGCGCGGCAACGATGATTTTCAATGCGGGGCTGCTGCTGCACTTCGTGGGACCTTTCTTTGGCGTTTACGTGTCCGCTGTCGTGGCGCTGTTTTATCTCGCGGGCGGATTGATGCAGGTGAAACAGTCGGCGTGAGTCTGGTGCCGCTGACGGCTCACGGACGATGGCTGCGGCCAATTTGTCGGTTGCGATGACCGGGGCGTTACGAGAAAATTGAGATTCGGGTGCGCAACCGAGTGTCCGCTTATGAATGTGGCTGCCGGCGGCTCTGGCGCCGTTTCGGCAATCCGGTGAAAGAAAAAGAAGGACAAAAACAATGACTCAACACATTGGCGAACTCAATCCTCCCTACCGATTGATGCTGACGCCGGGGCCGTCGTCGGTGGACCCGCGAGTGTACCGTGCGCTGGCGACGCCGCTGGTGGGGCACCTCGATCCGTGGTTCAAGACGTGCATGGACGAGACGCAGATTTTGTTGCGACAGATTTTTCAGACGGAGAATCGTCTGACCATGCCGCTTTCGGCGTCTGGCTCGGGCGGGATTGAAGCCTCCGTGCTCAATGCACTGGAAGAAGGCGATGAAGCGATTGTGGCGGTAAACGGAGTTTTCTCCGAGCGCATGTTTGAGATTGCCTCGCGGGGCAGCTCGAAGGTGACTAAGGTCGAGGCGCCGTACGGTTTGCCGGTGGATCCGGAGGATGTGCGGCGGGCAGGCAAGGGCAAGAAGATTAAGCTGATTGGGTTGGCGCAGGGAGAGACTTCATCGGGGGTTTTGACGAAGATTGAGGCGTACCGGAAGGTTGCTGACGAATGCGGAGCGCTTTTGGTGGTGGATACGGTTGCGTCGCTGGCAGCGGTGCCGCTGCACGTGGACCGTGAGCGGATCGACGTCTGTTTCAGCGGATCGCAGAAAGCGATTAGTGCGCCGCCAGGGATGTCGCCGATAACGGTGAGTCCTGCGGCGGAGGAAGTTTTCCGGAAGCGTAAGACGAAGGTGCAGAGCTGGTACTTTGATTTGACGACGGCGATGAATTATTGGGGAAAGGAACGGTTGTATCACCACACGCCGCCGATATCGTTGATCTATGGGTTGCGGGAGGCCATGCGGATTGTAGTTGAAGAAGGCTTGGAGAATCGCTGGGAGCGGCATCGCGTGAACCAGTTGGCGCTTATTGCAGGCGTTGAGGCGATGGGGATGGCGTTGCTGGTGAAGAATCCGGCGGACCGACTACCGACGGTTACGGCGGTGATGATTCCGAACGGAATTGATGATGTAAAGGTGCGGAATCAGCTTTTGGATGAATTTAATATTGAGATTGCTGGCGGATTTGGGCCAGTGAAAGGGAAAATCTGGCGCGTAGGATTGATGGGTTATTGCAGCCAGAAGCCGTTCGTGCTGTTGTTTCTTTCGGCGCTCGAGAAAGTGTTGCAGGATCAGGGGTACCGTGCGCCGGCGGGGGCGGGAATGGCGGCGGCGATCCAGAGTTATTCGCATGCGGAGACAGCAGCAGCGGTGAGCCGGTAATAAGTAAAGAAGCGATAAGGAAGAGGGGAATTGTGACGACACGGCCGGTACTTGCGAATGCGGGGGCAATGAGCCAATTTGTCGGGGCATTTGAAGTCACATCGAAATTGAGCGGGAAGGTGTATCACTGCCGGTTTTCGCATATGTGGAATGGGGTGGCGACGCGGCATAGCGACACGATCGACACCAAGTTTTTTGTGGAGGGCGGGACGCATGTGGTGGGGTTGGCTCACACGGCGTTTGTGAAATTCCGCGAGAAGACCGGGCGAGATTTGACGGACCGGGAAGCGAGCTTTGTTGCGGCGGAGTATTTGCGGGAGAGGCTCGAGGAAGAGGATGAGCGACCTTTGTATGATGTGCCTGAAGCGCACGTGTTGAGGCTGATCGAGATGATAGGAATCAAGTAGGCCGCCGATACAGCTAGTCGCAGGGTTCGACGTGGAAAGCGGCCAGGCGGGGATGATGCAGGCCATCGCGACGGACGAAATAGATCACGAGGAACATCAACAGCGAACCGCAAACCATAACGGCGACGGCTACTTGCAGGCCAAGCTGAAGGTCGCTGGCGTCAGAGATTTTCCCCACGAGCTGTGGTCCTAAAGCGCCTAAAAGCTGAGTGACGAACATGTAGACCCCGATGGCCGTCGCATGGGCGCGTTGTGGCGTCAAATCACATAAGACCGCGGTCACTGGGCCGTGATACCAGGACATGAAAAAGCCGCCGATGAAGAGAGCGGTGAGGAAGACCCACTTTTCGTCGGACTGAATGGCGAGAAGCACAAAGGGAGCGGCAAACAAAAAGGCAGCGGCGATGATGAGGATGCGGCCATAGGGATATTTTTTCTGAATGCGGTCGGCGAGATAACCGCCCGTGAGCACACCAAGCAAGAGAGAGAGCAGTGCGACGACAGCGAGAGAGAGCGCAGCCTCGCGAAGACTGAATTCTTTGTAGTTGACGGCAAAATCGGTGCCCCAGGTAAGGAGCGAGACGCTCGCGAAGGTGATCATCGTGCCCGCGACAATCATGGCAAGATAGGCCGGGACGCTGAGCAAACTGGACAATGGAACGACTTCCGAGCGGGGCCTACGCGGAGGCTCGGGCAATCTGAGGACGAGAACCCCGGGTATAAAGCAAACCAAGCCAACAATAATAAATGTAAATTTCCATCCGTGTAGTTCGCCCATGATGCCGCCAAAGGCGAGGCCTGCCGCGCCGCCAAGAAGCATGCCGGAGGCGAAAATAGACTGAGATATGGCGCGGCGTTGATAGGGGAACGAATCGGAAATCATGGACTGAGCGGCGGGAGCGTAGGCGGCTTCGCCGACGCCGATCAAGGCGCGGGCGATGAGCAAAAGCATAAAAGAGGAGGCGAAGCCACAGGCAATGGTGGCTAGGCTCCAGAGAGCGACGCCCGCTGCGATGATTTGAGTGCGGCTTGCACGGTCGGCGAGGAGGCCGCAGGGAATACTGGCGACAGCGAGGACCACGAGAAGCCAGGTTTGCAGAGAACCCAATTGCGCGTCAGACAAGTTCATTTGCTGGCGGAGGAGAGGCAGAAGAGGCACAACGACCTGGCGATCGGCGAAGTTGACAAAATTGATCAAAGCAAGTACAGCAAGAAGACGAATTTGGTAGGAAGATAGCGGAGTCGGATTTGACGCCATAGTTGGTTTGCTCAACTGGCCAAGAGAGACCTGGTTCGAAAGGGTCTGAGAGATTATATACCGCGCATGAAAGCCGTCACGCCTCCGAAGACTACAACAAGTAGCCAGTTGACCACCGTACTTTCTTACGGAGCGATTCTGCTTTTGGGGTATTTCGTGTTTTTGATTGCAGAGCCGTTTCTGGTGCCGCTGGCGTGGTCGGCGGTGCTGGCGATTTTCTTTTACCCGCTGCACGAAAAGGTTCAGCAGAAAATGAAGCCCACCGCGGCAGCAATGACGAGCACCCTGGGAGTCACGCTGCTGCTGATTGTGCCGGCGCTGCTGGTGCTCTTGCTTACGGCGCGGGAAGCGCTGGTGGCGACGGCGCAGATCCAGAGTCAAATGGCGGTACATGGCCAGGGCCCGAACGAAGGGCTGGTGATGCACGCCGAGGAATGGATTCGCATGCGGCTGCCCCAATCGTTGCAGGGCATCGATATGTCGGACCCGGTGGAGCAAGCTGCGGAAAGAACCGCGTCGTTTCTGGGGGCGAGATTTACGGGGTTGCTGAAGAATCTGGTCAGCTTCTTTGTGGATTTGTTCATCATGATTTTTGCGTTGTTCTTCATGTTCCGAGATGGCGAAGAAATTGTGCATGGGGTGAAACATCTGCTGCCGTTTGACGAAGACATCCAGACGGACATGCTGGAGGAATCGAAGGAGCTGATTTTCGCGAGCGTAGCAGTGGGATTGCTGGTTGCGGTGATTCAGGGAGTGCTGGGAGGCATATCGTTTGCGATTACCGGAATTTCTGCGCCGATTTTCTGGGGCGCGTTGATCGGTTTTTTTTCACTTGTGCCGGTGGTGGGCTCGGCGCTTCTTTGGGTACCGGCCGCGCTTTGGCTTGGATTCAACGGTCATTGGGGAAGGGCTTTGCTGGTGGTAGCGATTTGCGGTGGCGTGTCCACAATCGCGGACAATATCGTGCGGCCGATGTTGTTGCGGAATAGGACGCGGCTCAATGAATTGCTTTTGTTCATTGGCGTGCTTGGGGGGCTGGAGGCGTTCGGTCTGCTGGGGTTGGTGGCCGGACCGACAATCGTGGCGGCGGCGATGGGGGTGTTCCGAGTGTATATGGAGCACCGGGAAGAATTGACGGCGAAGAGCGCATGAAAGTAGCCCTGAGGCCACAGAACAATAGAGATTTGCGCGCGGGCACCGGGGAATAGACCATTTCAGGAGCAAGGCTTTCACGTTGGGAAACGCTGACGGGGAAACTGCGGTCGGCGCGGCATGGGTGTGCTAGAGTACCCGGCTCGGATGACTTCCAAGACCCTAAAACCGGCTGCAACTCCAGCGGAGCTGGCGCCAACGAAGCTGCGATGGCGGTGCGAGCTTCCGCGCATCCCGTTCGAGACTACGGCGCAGGCAGAATTGCGCGAAGGGTTCATCGGACAAGAGCGGGCGCTGCGCGCGCTGAAAATGGGCGTCGAGTTGTCGGCGCCGGGTTACAACGTATTTGTGTGCGGATTGGCGGGAACCAGCCGTGGCGGGACCATCGCCAAGATGATCGAGGACTTGCACCCGCGAACGAAGCCTTCCCTGGACCGTTGCTACGTCAACAATTTTAAGATTACAGATCGGCCGAGACTGCTTTCGTTGCCTCGCGGGCAGGCGAACGCCTTTAAGAAGGATATGCAGGCGGGAATTGATTTCCTGCGGCGGCGGATTCCGCAAGTGTTCGAGGGCGAGCCCTTCCAGCGGCAAAAGGGGCGGATTGTCGAACGGTTCACAGTGCGTGAGAAGGAGTTGATGGACGATTTTACGCGGCGAATCGCGCGGGAGCAGTTTGCGCTTGGGCACATGCAAGTGGGGGCGGTGGCGCTACCGGAGATTTTTCCGGTACTCGAAGGGCAGATGGTGCCGATCGAGGATATTTCAAAGATGGTGCACGAAGGAAAGCTTGAGTCGCCGGTGGCGGAAGATATTGAAAGAAAATACGAGCAGTTCCGGCAGGAGTTCACCGTCGTTTACCGGAAGACGTTAACGCTGTCGCGGGAGTTGGCGAGCGAACTGAGTTATTTGGAGCAGGAAGCTGCGTCCGTCCTGGTGGATGGAGTGATTGAAGAATTGAAGGAAAAATATCCGGGATCGAACGCCGCGGAGTATCTCGAAGAGGTGCGGCACCATCTGCTGGATAATCTTGATCCTTTTAAAGAGCGGGAAGGCGAAGGCGAGTCGGAGGACGATACGCCCGATGGGTTGCCGAAAATGCCAGGATCGGGCGGACCGGAGCGCGACCCGTTCCGTGTGTATGGCGTCAACGTAATTTTGGCGCACGGCGATGACGAGGAATCGCCGGTAATTTTCGAGACGACGCCAACGTACGCGAATTTGTTTGGGACGATTCAGCGGGCTTACGACACGCGAGGCGGATGGACGAGCGACTTCATGGACTTGCGCGGCGGTTCATTGCTGCGGGCGGATGGTGGGTTTTTGATTATGTATTCGCTGGAAGCACTCTCGGAGGTTGGAGTTTGGAGGGCGCTGAAGAGGACCTTGAATCACAACCGGCTGGAAATCCAGCCGCTGGAGATGTTCTATCCGTTTGGTGGAAGCGCATTGAAACCGGAAGCGGTGGAGATCAACGTCAAGGTGCTTCTGATCGGCGACCGGCAGCTGTATGAAATGCTGTACGAGTATGAGGAAGACTTCCAAAAGATCTTCAAAGTGCGCGTGGAATTTGACGAAGAGATGCCGATGAGCGACGGCGTGATCGCCGAGTATGCGGGGCGGTTGCGCACGCTATCCGAGAAAGAGGCCCTCTATCCCTTCGATCGCGGGGCATTTGCGGCGATGCTCGAGTATGGTGTTCGAAAGGCCGGGCGGCGGAACAAAGTGACCGCGCGGTTTGTGGATATTGCAGACCTTGCGCGCGAGGCGCACTACGCGGCAGCGGCTGCGGGGGAGAGAGTTGTGCGTGCGGCGCACGTGAGGGACGCGCTTGCTTCGAAGATGGAGCGGCATAACCTGATAGAAACGCGAATACGCGAGATGATTGAAGAGGGCACGCTGCTTGTGGATGTGACGGGAGAGCGCGTAGGGCAAGTGAACGGGTTGAGCGTCTTGGAAATTGGCGGGTACTCGTTTGGGAAGCCGGTGCGCATTACGGCGTCCGCGGCTCTGGGAAAGGCCGGGATCATCAACATCGAACGCGAAGCAAATTTAAGCGGGCGGTTTCACGATAAGGGCGTGCACATCATCTCGGGATATTTGCGCAGCCTGTTCGCGCAGGACAAGCCACTGTCATTGGCGGCTAGCATTTGCTTCGAACAATCATATTCGGGTGTGGATGGCGACAGCGCGAGCTCGACGGAAATTTATGCTTTGGCTTCGGCGCTCTCTGGAATCCCACTGCGGCAGGATATTGCCGTGACCGGATCGATGAATCAACAGGGAGATATCCAAGCGATTGGCGGGATCAACGAGAAGATCGAAGGTTTTTTTGACGTTTGCCGGATCAAAGGGCTAACCGGAACACAAGGCATCATCATGCCGGAGTCGAACGTCGAGGACTTGATGCTGCGTGAAGACGCGATGGACGCGGTGGCGGCGGGGAAGTTTCATATTTGGCCGGTGCGCAGGATAGAGCAAGGAATTGAGATTTTGACAAAGTCGGCGGCTGGGCGGCGCAATGAGGACGGGACGTTTGAAGCGGGAACGGTTTTTGGGTTGATGAATGAGAAGTTGAGCGAAATGGCGAAGACGCTGAAACAGTTCGAATAGTATTCCTCCAGGAATTCCAGCCTGTAGAGGATTCAACGAAAAAGAAATAGACGGGCAGGAGTGTCGTTCAAGCGGGAAAAGGGAGACAGACAAGGGTGTCTGTCCTACTGAGGATCCGGAGACGGAGCAATGTAAGCCTGGCGATGATCGACGCGATAGGCTGCGGCGGTAGGTAGATCGGAAGCGGTACTCGGGGCGTTCGCGGGCGCTGAGCCGGTGACGCGGACGTCGATCGAATGGAGCTTTGCGTCGTGCGCGGCGGGAACAAAGCCCAGATTGTATTCGTGGCGGACGAGTTGCGCAATCTCCGTGAAAACCGCCGCAAAGTCCTTGGTGGTTCTGGGGAAGTAGGCGCGGCCCCCATTCGCTTCGGCAATAGCCTTTAGCTCTTCATCGGCCTCTGCAAAGCCTTCGGCGATGGCTTGCGCTTTTTCCGAAGGAGGTTGGTCTTTCTTGGAATGTTTCTTTTCAGGCGGCTGCGCAGCGCGCAGTTCGCCACCAAGAGAGATGGCTAGCACGCGGACATCGGTGGATTTCAAATGGGCAAGAAGATTCTGCGCGGCGGCGGGCGGGGAAGTATCGAACCCAGTCGATAGCAAGACGAGGGATTTTTTGCCGGGAACGCGGGCGAGTGAATCGAGTGCAGTGGCAAGGCTGGAGGCGAGATTTAACTGGCCGAATCCAACATTGAAGCGCAACTGGTCCAGCGCCGCAGCGGCGGTGAGCTTATCTGCCGTAAAATCCAGGATAAGTTCGGGAGCATCATTGTAACGGGCGATGGCAAAGCGGTCGCCAGGCGAGAGACCATCGAGGAGGGCATGGATGACCTGAAGGTGGCTGCCCTGAAGAAGATATACGGCTGGACCGGCTTCGATGAGGAGCAAAACCTGGGCGGGCTCGTCGACGCTGAGGAAATCCGTGACGGGTTGCTCGACGCCGTTATCGAAAAGGTGGAAGTCTTCGCGGTGAAGACCGCTGACGAATTGCCCGCGAGAGTCCGTGACGACGACTCCGACGTTGACGCGGTCCACGCTAATGCGGATGTTGGGAGGCGTCTGGACGGGTTGTTGGCAAAAGGTGGCGAACGCAAGCAAGAGAGTACAAGGGATAAAGAAAAACGTGCGGTACCGAGAGGAAAGAAACATAGCCCGATCTGACATCGTAGAATGGCGGTGAAAAAGACAGAAGCCCTGTCCCGCGCGAAGTTTCCAGAACGCGGAACAGGGCTTGCGATTACTACTGCGTGAAAGCCAACGCTGCGGCTAAGAGGGCTTGGTCGGAGCCGCAGTCGGAGGTGCCGCCGGAGCTGCCGCGGGAGCGGCGCTCGCGCCTACATCTTTTGGCGTAGAGAGATAACCAGTCGCTTGGTTCTTGCCGACGTCGAAAACCACGATTTCGTAGGGAGCCATTCGCGAAGCGCCTTTGACATAGAATTGTAGGGGCTCACCAGCGGTCTTGTCCTTCTTCTCGATGGTGCGGTCGTCCACCAATACGGTCAAAGTATACTTGGATTTCTTAGGGTCCGTCTTGGTGAGTGTAAGCTGGGTCGGTCCGACCTTTTGACCGTTCTTCGTTTTCGTGAGCGTAAATTCATAGTAGTTGCGGTCGCCGCGGCGCTTCAGTTCCTCGAGGTCGTCGTGGTTGCGAGCGATGAGGCCGCTCATGACGCCCTCATCACCGGTCACACGTTCGAGCTTGCCCTTGGTGATTTCGAGATCACTTTTGGTCGCTTCGATATCCTTTTTCGCTCCGCCAACTTCGGTGGCTACCGCGCCAATTTGCTCCTGGCTTTCCTTCTTGACCTGCGACAATTGAGCGGTTAGCTTCTGATCCGCTTCCACCTGTTCCTTGCGGATGGATTCCGCGCGGCTCTTGGCCTGCGCTAGCTCGGCGACGGTCATACCCATTTTTTGTTCCGTGACCTCGATGTGACCCTTCAGATCGGCAAGACGCGTATTGGCCTGCTCGAGTTGCGCGGTCAAGACTTTGCCCTGGTCCTGCTCTTTGGCAAGGCTTTGCTCGAGCCGGGTGATCCCGGAGTAACCGACATAGCCAAGCGCGGCGATGACAACAAAAAGCACGACGAAGAGCGCCGCGATCCAGCGCGGTGTTCCCGTGGATTCGTAGCGATACGACTCTTCTGGACTCGGCACATTTGGAGAAATGCTCATTCCCCCTCCTCAGTCATGGCTCCAGGCTGGGACCTGGATGCCGGTAAAATTATCTACCGCAATTCGCGCCGTGTCTACGGGCACTGTCAGCGGGACTTACTTTGCGATGCGCGGGTTGTCCCTCCGGCCTTGCGGCGGGGGGAGCGCTCCGGCCAGCGAGCAAAAATCGAGGTGGTCAAACCGCCCCGGGGCGTAAATTCGCCGCGCACCACACACCATTCGGGACGAACGGCATCGACGATATCATGAAGAATCTTGTTCACGGCGTTTTCATAGAAGATGCCGAGATCGCGGTAGGCGAGAAGGTACATTTTGAGGGCCTTGAGCTCGATGCAGTCCTTGCGTGGCATATATTGGATGATGATGGTTCCGTAGTCTGGCATGCCTGTTTTGGGGCAAACGGAAGTGTATTCCGGAAAACGCGTGGTGATGACGTAGCCAGGGTATTGGTTGGGCCAGGTGTCTAGCTTGGGTAATTTCGTTTCGATGCCCGCGCGCGCGTGGTCCGCTGTGTAGTCCGTCATGAGGGCTCCTATTGTACGTTGTTCAGTGACTTACAGGCGACATTACAGGCGACAGCCTCTTGCCGAAACGAGGTACATCCCCTATCCTCTAGCGAAGAGGACCCTCCAAAATCTTTCGATGAACTGCCCAGCGTGTCAAGCAGAGGCCTGCCGGCGATCGAGGCGGCGGTCCGTTTCCGAATACTTGTTCAGCGCTGCGGGCGTTGTTCCGTGGCGCTGCACGGCTTGTGAGACGCGCTTCCACGCGCGAGCCATACCGCTCCGGCGTATTTTCTACGCGAGATGCGGCATTTGCGGCAACCTGGAGTTGCGGCGAATCGCCGCGGAAAAAGTTTCCGGAGTGACATCCGTGGTAGGACGCTGGCTGGGATTGCCTGCGGTGAGATGCGAGCCGTGCCGGCATAAATTCTTCTCGTTGCGGCCGATGTTGCCAACGGAGCGGACAAGCGGAGTAGCGGCGAAATACTGATTTAGTACCCGCGAGTTCTACCTTTAGAGTATCCGCCCAAGACAATACCGTACCTCAGGCACCGTACTATTTGCAGCCTG
The DNA here is from genome assembly GCA_036521695.1 of Candidatus Acidiferrum sp. Classification (GTDB taxonomy): domain Bacteria; phylum Acidobacteriota; class Terriglobia; order Acidiferrales; family UBA7541; genus Acidiferrum. The sequence continues at coordinate 18,230 of DATDHE010000618.1, forward strand.
CCCCCAAAAGACAAACCCCTATTGCCTCATTGGGTACGGGAGGTGTTCATGGAAACGAGCATTCGTGTCCTGGTGGCTAACGGTCCCCGGCTGTTCCGGGAGCTGGTGGTCTCAACCCTCTTGAAGCATTCGGGGATCAAGATAGTGGGGGAGGCGAAGAACGAGAAGGATGTTCCATCGTTGGTGGCGGAGACAAAACCTAATGTTCTTTTGATTGCGCGGGATGAATTGCGGCTGCATCCGTCCATGTGCGACCAACTGCTACACAAGTTCCCAGGGTTGCGGATTGTCGCGGTAGAGCCGAACACGAATTTGGGGACTTTGTACCGGGCGTCGCTCGAGATTTATTCGACAACGATGGGACAAGCAAAAACGTCCTGCTGAAAGTGATGCGAGACAGTGTGTCGCGCACGGAGGAGGAACCACTTCATGAAAGGGATTTCATTCCGACCGCGGGGTGAGATTAGTAGAATACAACGTCGCAAAAAAAGATCGTTGTTTGGCGCGTGCACCTAGTCGATTGGTTTTGTGGGGCTTTCTTGCAACAGCCTGCCGCGCGGAGCGACGCTTCCTGATTGGCCTTGAATTGTCTATCCGTCTTTCTTGCCAGTCGCATCAGGACTGGCGCCACTACCTTATTTACGGAACGGAATTTAAAGCCATGGTCTTGCCGGAATCTCTGGGCCTCAAAAATTCTTCTTAGTTCACGTATTTGGTCGGGCGGGTTCGGAAGTGGGGAGGTTAAGGACCGTTGCTTGCTCAAGCCCGTAGACCATGCGAAAATGGCAGTGCTGACCGGTCGGAACGGAAGCTTAGCGTTCACAAACAACACTTCGGCGCTATCGTCTAGGGGTCTAGGACACCGCCCTCTCACGGCGGTAACACGGGTTCGAATCCCGTTAGCGCTACCAACCTTATCTTGAGCCTACATCGCTCGCTGGGGAGTCTCAGGCCAAGGCAAGATCCAAATTGAAGTTGACGGCAACTTGGTTTGTGTGTACGCCGCCGCGGACCGCGCTTGCTGGCCTGCTATAGCACTATTGCTGGCAGTGCGAACACATAGGTCTTCTGCAGTTCCCGCGGCACTCCCAAATGACAGGTAGAAAAGGGTTTAGTGCCTCGTTTTACACGTTAGGCACTCCCTACTATGAGGGTACTAGTACGGAACACTGTCCTTCCCAAAACGTGACAACCATGGTTTCATTTCGGACACTAGAAGCATGGCAAGGCCTCTCTCAGAGCTCCCGGAGTCTGCGTATTCAACTAGGTCGTTGAATGCGACGCCGGTCCGCCACACACGGAATACGGCGATTGTCTCCCGCGAAGTTGCTGGTGAGACGATAGTTGTACCCATTTGCCGAGGTGTGGGAGATCTCGATTCGGTTTACACGTTCAATCCGGTTGGTCGAAGTTTGTGGCGACTGCTTGAAAACAGCCATTCCGTAGAGGAATTGGCGAATTGGGTTGCCACGCATTACGAAGTGGATGCGAAACAGGCTTTGTTAGACGTTCAGAGCTATCTGGCTGAACTCCAGGAAATAGGCCTAGTTCGTACGATTTAGTCGGTCCCCTCCTTCTCGGCTTGCCTTCCCATAGGCACGACGCTGGAAGTGTGGGATGTTGGCATTTTCATTGAGTACTGAGAGTACTAGATTTTTGCGCGCTTTATGGAAAAGAAGGCTTAGACGTGCAAACGACGGAATACAGCAAATTCAGCGAAGTGCTTCATGAGCGCTTTCGGGGCAAGCGCGTTCCGATGGAGGTGTCCATTGAGATGACGCGCCGCTGCCCGCTCGATTGTTTGCACTGTTACAACAACTTGCCTATGGGTGACCAAGTTGCCCGTACACAGGAAATGACTTTCGAAGAGCATTGCCGGCTACTGGATGAACTTGTCGAAGCCGGATGCCTCTGGATTCTGTATTCGGGGGGAGAGATCTTTGCGCGGAAGGATTTTCTGGATATATACACCGAAGCGAAGAAGCGCGGATTTCTGATTACGCTGTTTACGAACGGCATTTTGATCAATGAGCGGATCGCCGACCACCTTGCCCAATATCCTCCATTCGTGATCGAAATTACTCTGTATGGGGCGACGCGGGAAACCTACGAGGCCTTGACCCAGGTTCGCGGGTCGTTCGACCGCTGCATGCGCGCCGTCGATCTGCTGCTGGCACGCAAGCTGCCGCTCAAATTGAAAACCGTGCCGACCACCATCAATCAGCACGAAGTCTACGAAATGAAACGTTTCTCGGAAAGCCGCGGGGTGGAGTTTAAGTTTGACCCACTGGTCAATCCGCGCATTGATTGCTCGCAGAGTCCGTTGGCGGTAAGGCTCTCGCCGGAGGAAGCGGTGGCGGTGGAATTTTACGATACGCGCCGCAAGGACGACTACCGGCGGCTGGCGGAGGAAGACTTGGCGGCCGGGGCAAGGGAAGTGACCAGTGACGCAACCCGCTATTTCTGCGGCGGCGGGCTCAATGGCTGCGCCGTCGATCCCAACGGCACCATGAGCATCTGTGTCATCTCCCATCAGCAGGGATACAACATTCGAGAGAGCAGCTTCCGCGAAGGATGGGAGGGCCGCATGCGCGAGATTCGCGCCCAGAAGAAAACGCGCGTCACCATCTGCGACCGCTGCCAGATTCAGTCCTTGTGCAGTATGTGTCCGGCGAACGGAGAACTGGAAAACGGAGATCCCGAGGCACCCGTGGAATTTCTCTGCCAGGTAGCGCATCTGCGCGCCTACGCGCTGGGATTTAAGGTGCCGGAGCACGGAGATTGTTCTTGCTGCGCGGACGGTCGGCATCACGCCGCATTACTCGCCTCCGCGGAACGTATCCAGGCGCAAGCTGGAGATTCCCGCGAGTGGCTAGAACGCAAAGCGAATTCACCAGTCTTGAATATTTTGCAGTCTTCGAGCACCCGTGCCGCTTGTCATTCCTGCAGGTCGCATCCGGAATGACCGCATCAAGGTGACCTTGCGTCGCAGATCACGGAAAGAAGCGCAACATGGATTGGCTAGAAATAAACGAACCCGAACACTCGGAAACGCCGAAGGCAGACGCATACGAACCTCCTAAGGTGCTGCGCGTCAGTCTCCGCCCGGCGGAGGCGGTCCTCGGCCATTGCAAGGTTACGGGCTCGACGGGAATTGTCTCTGCGTCTTGCACCAACGTAGGGGGACCCTGCCGGACCCCCGGGTCCTGAACCCTACCGAAAGATCCCATGCCGCCCGTCCAAACGCAAATCGTGCCCCCGACCGTCGCTGAACGCCAAGCGACCGGCAAATCCCGGCTCGCGTATCGCATCGCCAATATTTGCTTTGGAATGACTGCCAGCAATGATCTGCAGATGGAACTCGATCCATCGTTACGAGGGTTCGCCGAGGAACGTGGGACGTGCGACGTAAACCTGAGAGTCTCGCTGGTCGATTCGCTGCGCGCACCGTCACAGCAGCTGTTATTCGATTCCGGCGGGCTGTGGTCGCTTTTTGCGGAGCCCAGCGGATATCGCTTCAGCTTTCACTCCCCTCTGCTAGGGATGACTCCCTACAAGGAAGCCTGGTTTGATCCCGAATTTCGTTCGGGCCGCGTGCTGTTGTCGCGGAGATACTTTGACCCGGATCGGCCTGTCTATCCGCTCGAGTATCCGCTCGACGAATTGCTCATGATTCACCGGCTTTCGCGCGGCGAAGGCGTAGAAGTCCATGCCGTCGGGATTTCAGACGAAAGCGGCCGCGGGCATCTTTTTCTCGGCCATTCCGGTGCGGGGAAGAGCACCACTGCGCGGTTGTGGATCGATCGCCCTGGCGTGCGAATCCTCAGCGACGACCGCATCATCCTGCGTGCGCGGGAGGGCCGCATGTGGATGTACGGCACTCCTTGGCATGGTGACGCTGGCATTGCTTCACCGGATTGCGCTCTGGTGGATGACATCTATCTCCTGGAACATGGCAGGGGCAATGCAAAGCTCCCGCTTCCTCCGGGCCGCGCCGCAGCCGAACTGTTTACGCGTAGCTTCGTAACCCACCATTCTGGCGAAGGCATCCGCTTCACGCTCGAATTTTTGGATCGCGTGGCCCGCGAAGTTCCTTGTTCCATTTTCAAATTTGTTCCCGACGAATCTGCCGTGGAGGCCATCTGCCGTGCCGGAGCGTAAAGCCATCGAAAAGCGTAACTCCGCGCAATTCGCCGCCGTTTGCGAAGCGCTCCTTGATCGCGGCGCGCAAGTACGGTTCCGCGCACAAGGACAAAGTATGCAGCCGAACATCTTGAATGAGGATGTTGTAATGGTCGCGCCCGCCGGACGCGATGAACTGCGGCGCGGCAACATCGCGCTGACGCGGGGTGAAGGTGGTTTTCGCGTGCACCGCGTTTCCCAGGAACTTCCCGGGGGAGCTGGGGTCATTACCAGGGGCGATTCCGGGCAGGAAAACGATTCCGTGACGCAGGTTGTTCTGGGCAGAGTAGTCGCCATCGAACGCAATGGACGAAAGACTTCGATAACGAATTCCGGCCAGAGAATCCGGCATGCCTTCCGTAGGCAAATGCACAGATGGAAGCTGGCCTTCTCCCTTCGCTTAAAGAAGTATGCCTCTTCCTTCGCGCCGCTTGCTGTGGTGGCCGCGTCCGGAATTCTCTTGAGCGCCTCTCCCGCTTCGGCCCAGGCAGATCTCACGATGTCGCAGACTACGTCGGTATCTGTCGTCGACACCGGCATCAATTTCAACTACACCGAAATCGCGACGAATAAAGGGCCCAACGCGGTTCCCGCAGGGACGCTAGTCGTCTATCAGCAGACGCCCCCCAATACCACACTTCAGAGCATAACCGTTGACACGAACTGGAATTGTTCAAATCCCGGGGCTGCCGGTCCAATCATCTGTATTTACTCCCCGGCCCTGGCCAGCGGGGCCAACACCTCCGCGGACCCCATCCTATTCACGCTGAGCGTGAATGCCGGAACGACGTACGGCACAACCATTCTCAACTCCGCCACGGTCACCTCACAGACGACGGACCCGGTGCCGAGCAATAACACGAGCATTACGACCGTGCTTGTAGAGGCTGCCGCCCAGGCGGACATGGCTCTCACAATGACCGCAGCACCCACACCTGTGTTCTTATCTTCTCCCTTGACATACACCATTCAAGTGCAAAATCTCGGCCAGGCAAGCGCCTCTACTGTTCAGGTTGTGGACACCCCTCCCGCGACGACAACTTTCGTTTCCGCGAACGCTCCGGCGGGATGGGCCTGCTCGGGAACGACCACAATTACCTGCTTGCTTACAGGCACGATGGCGCAGGGAGCTTCCGCAACCATCACGATAACGGTGACGTCCCCGTCGACAGCAGGCCCCATCACCAACACGGCGACCGTCAGCTCAACCACCGCAGATCCCGTTGCTGCCAATAACAGCGCGACAGTCATAACCGTGGTGCAGCCTCTGGTTTGCGCCACGCCTGGCAAGGACGGCGCCGGCGGCACCCTCTCAGGAGTGGTGAATACCTACTACCGGGCTTCTGCTAACGGCACTCTGGCCGCCGGGAAGAACGCGGTGACTTTGGCTGCGGGTCTGCCGGCGGGTGGCACTCCGATAGCCGTTGGCGACTTGCTCCTGATCATCCAAATACAAGACGCCCTGATCAATAACACCAACAGTTCGTCGTATGGGCACGGCGTGCCCGGCGATCCGGCGGCAGGCTCGACGAATCTGCAGAGCTCCGGTCTGTTTGAGTATGTTACGGCCACGAGCGCAGTCCCGCTTACGGGTGGCAATCTTACGTTCACCGGCACGGGCGCCAATGGCGGAGCGCTGAATAGTTTTGTGAGAGCTGCTTACAGCGGTGGCGGAAACCGCGGGCAACAGCGATACGAGGTGATTCGAGTCCCCCAATATACATCAGCGACTCTTAGTTCGGCGCTCGCGCCGCTTCCTTGGGACGGCAACCTCGGAGGAGTGCTGGCCATTGACGTCGCGTCACAGCTTACATTGGGCGGCACGGTTAGTGCGGACACATTAGGATTTCGCGGCGGCGGAGGAATTCTGCTCACCGGGGGCAACGGCGGGGTGAGCACAGACGATGTGGTCCAGTCCGCCAACACCACCGACGGTTCAAAGGGCGAAGGCATTGCGGGAACTCCGCTCTATGTCGCGCCCGCGACGATTACGACGACAACCATTCCGACCAACTCCGGCTTCGAAGGGTACTCCAACGGGAGCTTTGCTCGCGGCGCGCCGGGGAATGCCGGCGGCGGCTGCACGGATGGCGATCCTCCAAATAACGATTACAACTGCGGCGGGGGCGGCGGAGGCAACGGCGGTAGCGGCGGTCTGGGAGGATACGGTTGGAATAGCTTCACCGTTTCGAACTCCACTGACGGGGGCTTCGGAGGCGCAACGTTTCCGGCCTCGACGAGCGCGATTGTGATGGGCGGCGGCGGTGGCGCGGGTGGCACGAACAATGGCTCTTGGTTTATTTCGGCCAGCAGCCATGATTCGAACTCCATCGACGCCGCCTGCTCCGCAGGCGCGACCCCCACATGCACCGGCATCTATAGCAGCGGAGGCATGGGCGGCGGAATCGTGATTGTGCACACCGGATCCGTGGCTGGCACCGGAACGATCACATCGAACGGACAATCGACGCTGAGCACGGACAACGACGGCACCGGTGGCGGTGGCGCCGGAGGGTCGATTATTTTCTTCTCCAACACCGGCGTATTGACGGGCCTGACCGTGAAAGCGAACGGAGGTAACGGCGGCAATACCTGGCCAGAAGAAGCCCCAGGGACATTCAATACGGCTGGGTCTGGCGCCCGCCATGGACCAGGTGGTGGCGGCAGCGGCGGCGTCATCCTTCTCTCTGGCGCGCCTGCGGCCCTGGCGGTAAATGGCGGTGCCAATGGCTACACGAATACCGTCCAGGATTCGTTCGGTGCGACTCCTGGCCAAGCCGGTATCGGCGCCACGAACCACGTGATCACAGAGACGCCAGGCACGCAGTCGGGTGCCTATTGTGCAACCGCCGATTTGGCAGTTACGAACGTGGCTACACCCAACCCCGTTCTTGCCGGCCGAAATATTACCTACAATCAGGTAGTGACCAACAACGGTCCACTGGATGCCGTGAATGCTGTTTTCACGGAGGTAGTACCCACCAATACGACGTTTCAGTCGCTGGCCTTCCCAGCGGGGTGGTTATGCAGCACTCCTGCCGTCAATGGGACGGGAAATATCACCTGCACCAATCCGGACATGGCCAAGCTGGCGGCGGGAACTTTCACGCTCGCTGTTAACGTACTTTCGCCAACCGGGTGGGGTACTCAGATCGTTGACGTCGCTGGAATAACTTCCGGGACATCCGACCCGAATCTCACGAACAACTCGGCGACGGCTACGACCTCAGTTACCCTGTCCACCCTGGCGGACGACGCGATCACCAATACTCCGTCATCGACCTCTGTCCCGGCCGGGAGCAGCATCACTTACACGCAAATCGTGACCAATAATGGACCGGCGGCTTCCCCGAATACTACGGTGACCGAGAGCCTCCCGACAAACACATCCTTTGTCTCGGCAACCGGGCCAGCGGGATGGGCTTGCTCCCTCATAACTACCACGACCCCAAACACGATCAATTGTTCTGAGACGACTGCGCCTGCGCTGCCATCGGGAAATACTGCGACGATTAGCGTGGTGGTAACCGTGATCGCCGGTACCACGAACGGGACAATCATCACCAACACCGCCAGCGTCGTTTCGGGCGTCGAAGATCCGAATACCGGGAACAACAATGCGACCGCGAACGTTACCGTGGCAGCAGCGACCCAATCCGACCTAAGTGTGACCAGTACGGCTTCCCCCAATCCCGTCACCGATGGCAATAACATCAGCTATACGCAAATCGTGACGAACAATGGTCCTGCCGCCTCCGCAACCGGAAACGCCACCTTCACCGACACCATTCCCACTAACACGACTTTCGTCTCTTTCACTGTTCCAACCGGCTGGAATTGCGGAACTCTTCCCGCTGTCGGCGCAACCGGAACTATCAGTTGCACGAACACCACCTCGTTTGCGCCGAACGCCACGGCCAGTTTCCCCCTCGTCGTCAAAGTGAATCAGGGGGTTACGCCCGGCACGCCCGCGTCGCCGACGATCATTTTGAACACAGCGAATATCAATATTCCCTGCTCGGCGGCGACGGATCCGATTTGCTCCAATAACACGGCCCAAACGAAAGTGTATATCGCTGCAGCGACGGAAGCCGATGTCGCCATCTTGAAGACGGCTTCTCCCGAGCCCGTCAACCAGGGCACAAGCATGACCTACACCTTGCAGGTCACAAATAACGGTCCCGCGGTGGCACAGGGGGTGACCGTCAGCGACGACCCACTTCCGCCCGAAGTTTCGTATGTGTCCGTGTCCACGACGCAGGGCTCATGCACCTACACCGCAGCCACGAACTCGGTCGGCTGTAATCTCGGCTCGATTAGCGTCGGTGGCCTGGTCATCGTTACCATCAACGTCACCGCCAACACCTTCAGTGCTTCGACGCAATCGACCAACACGGCGACCGTCTCCGCGACTACCACCGATCCGAACACCACAAACAATTCTTCCTCGTCCCTTTCGACCATCCTGAGTCCGACTGCCGTCCAGTTGGCTTCCTTCAGTGCGATGCCGCGGCAGGGCGGCGGCGTGCTTCTTGAATGGAAAACCCGTGAAGAAATTCGCAACCTCGGCTTTAATGTTTTCCGCTTGGACGGCCCAGGTCGCCAGCGCCTGAATCCTTCCATCATCGCCGGCTCGGCATTGCTAATTCGCGGTGGACGTCCGCAGCATGCCGCAAAGACGTATCAGTGGCTCGATCCGAACGGCACGCCACAATCGACCTATGAGCTGGAAGACGTTGATCTGAATGGCACGCGCATGACGCACGGGCCTGTCTCTGTGGACGTGTCGGCAGCTCCAAGGTCCGGCGCCATCCCCCAGCCGCTTCTTTTGACACAACTCAATCGTGCAACCATACAGCCCGCCTTTATCGGTCGTCTGCGGCCACCCACGCCACGGCCTATTATTCCGGCTCCCGGGCGAGGCGGACAGCCCGTGTCGCTCGACGGGGACGCAGCCGTGAAAATCTCCGTCCAAAACGAAGGTTGGTATCAAGTATCGAAAGCTCAACTCGTCGCCGCCGGTCTCGAGGCAAACGCCGACGCGCGGACTCTTCAGCTCTACGCCGAAGGCATCGAGCAGCCCATGTTGATTCTTGGCCGCCAGACTGGACCGCTCGCCGCCAACGACAGCATCGAGTTCTACGGAACAGGCATCGACACGCCATTTTCCGGTATGCGCGTCTACTGGCTCATTCGCGGTTCGCGTCCGGGCATGCGCATTAATTCCATTCCCGCTGTGAATGCCGGACTTTCCGAGCAGCAAAGCTTTCCTTTCACCGTCGTGCTGGAGCAGCGCACCACCTATTTTGCGACGCTGCTCAACGGCGAAAACAACGACAACTTCTTCGGCGCCGCCGTCACGTCCGAGCCGGTGGACCAGCAACTCACAGTCGCTCACGCGGATCCCAATTCGAACATGCAGATTTCCGTCGATGTGACGCTGCAGGGCGCCACCGATCAACAAGCACATAGCGTATCGGTGTTCTTCAATGGCGCGTCCATCGGCGAAATGGATTTCGCAAACGTAGCCAACGTCACCAACACTTTTCCCATTGACCGCAGTTTGTTACAGGATGGCGTCAATACCGTCACGCTGACGGCTTTG